>NZ_CP139575.1:0-329807 GCF_034298135.1 Lactobacillus acidophilus | reverse complement strand
TGATATTACTTTCTCACAAACTGTTTCAGTTACAGTTACCTGGGACAAGGAAAATGCTCAATGGGTAGTCTCAGAACCTAAGGTTGAGATTAATGGTTATACTCCAATCGACATTAATAAGCCTGGTTACTCCATCGACAAGGTTGAAGCTGATATTATTGGTGAATCAGACTTTAAGGTTGAGGATGGTAAACTTGTAGTTAATGACAAGGCTTTGGCTAACCTTCAAAACGGCCAAACCATCAACTACACCGTGACTTACTCTCCTGTATTTGGCGATATCATCTTACCTCCAGGCATCGACAAAGATGACTTGGTTGAAAATCCTGATGGTTCTTGGACTGCTAACACCACTATTAATAAAGTCATTACTCAGAATATCGCTAACGCTAATGGCAACATTAACCAGATTACCCTATCACAAGCAGCTACAGTTACACTTACCTTAAAAGACGGGAAATGGACTGTAGACATTAAGGGCTTCGGTGATGTTACTGTTAAGGATGACAATCCTATTAACGTTAATAGACCTGGATACAAGCATGACGTATCTGCTTCTATCGATGGCACTAAGTTTGATGGATTCAAGATCGATGACGATGGTAATATCGTAATTAATGCCAGTGCTTGGGACATTCTTAAAGATGGCGACACTATCAGTTACATCGTTAACTACACTCCTATTAAGCCTCAACCAGATACAGTAACTCCTCCTAACAAGGATGACGACAACATTTGGTCAGATGATGTTACAGATAAGGAAAAAGACGACATCATCGATAAGATCGAAGACGGGGCCCTTACTTGGACAGATAATGGAGATGGCACTTGGTCTGCAACTGTTGACTTTAACAAGCAACTCTCACAATCCATTTCTGGTAATATGATCAATGGTTTACCAAACATCACAGTAGACGTTACTAAGAAAGTTACATTAACTGCTGAACTTAAAGGTGATAAATTCCATATTACTAGCGTTACATCAGGTAAATGGACTAGCGACAGTAACTTAGGACAGAAATTACCTGAATCTGACAACAAATATGACATTTCTGCCACTGTTAATGGTAATGATCATGCTGGATTAAAAGCAGAAGTTGAAAATACAAACACAATTCCAGGTCTTGATTCTGACTTGATTCAAAGTATTATTAACAACCATGAATATGGCTCACTTCTCCAATTAAGCTATGTCATTAACGCTAACCCCGGTTCTGCTGATCCCGACAAGCCAGCTGAACCTGACACTCCTAATGTCGATCCTGACATGGGTGTAGATCCAGAAAATCCATCTAATCCTGATGATAACAATGGCTCAGGTGACTCAAATAACTCAGGCAATAATCCTGGCTCAAGTGATTCAACCGAAAATACTACACCTAAGCCTGAAGAAGGACCAGAAGTTAAACCAGTTACAACTCCAACTGAATTCACCCCTCCGCTTTCTGAAGATATAGAAGATGATGATAAAAAAGCAAATCCAGATTCAGATTCTGCTCAATCTGAAAGTAACAAGGATAATAAAGGCAAAACTGTCACTGGTAGCAAAGCTACAGGCAAGAAGGCAACTATTATTTCACTTTCAGAATCAATAACTGCTTCTCAAAACAGTAGTGCTAACTCACAAAATAGCTTAGCTACAACTGATAACGAGATAGCATTACCACAAACTGGTGAAAATAAGGATAACCTTTCTATGATGGGTATTATTATGGCTGGACTTGCTGGTGCACTCACTACTTTAGGCACAGCTATCAAGAAAAAGAAGAAGAACTAATTTTGATGATAAGCATCTCAATAGCGAGATGCTTATTTTTGTACAAAAAAACTTTCGAAAGTTAATAACTCCGAAAGTTTTTATTATATTCAGTTTTTCAATTAATACTTCAAATCGCTAAATTGTTTATTGGTATTTTGCTTAGCCAAGTCTTTGCTCTTCCAGTAAACTGCATTAGTAGTACCCTTTGAGTTAGCTGAAACGATGACTTCTTGACCATTTTCAGTATGACGAGCTAAGTAAGTGCTACCTTGTCCTGGTTCTTGACCCATATTAGTAAAGCTGTAGAACTTAATACCATTAATAGTAGTTTGCTTCATGTAGCCTGACAATGAATCTGAATCAGCTTTATCAGTATTTTCCTTCTTAACATTCATGCTAAAGCCCGCTTCATCATTGATCTTATCACCTGAAACAGTCAAAGTATCAATATTACCATTGCCTGTATCAGCGGTGTACCACGTACCTTGAAGTTCTGATGGAATTACGCTTTCTGATGATGAAGCTTGATTACTATCTTCGTTGCCTTCAAGTTTAACATCTAATTGCGCATTCTTAGCTAAATCTTGAACAGTTTTAACATCGTTATTATCGTTAATGTATTTAACTATTTCGCTCAAAGTTGTAGTACCTAGGTTACGTTGTTTAATAAAGATTGTAACTTCCTTACCTGCACCGTCACCTTTTAACATATAACGAGCATTACTGCTTTTACCAGTACCACTAACTTCATAGACATAACCATTATTATCAGAAGAAATGCCTGTTGCACTCTTAGTTCTAAATGCTACGCCCAAGTTGTTGCTTTTAGCAGCATTCATAGCAATTTCCCATGAATCACCATACTTTTGTGCAGCATAAACAGTGATTGCACTGGCAGTAGTCTTATAATCCATATTTTCTGCAGAAAGTTTAGTAGAACCATTGTTATTACTATTTTGGTTATTATTTTTTGAACCAGATTCTGAAGAACTCGAAGTATTTGAATTGTTTTTAGAAACTTTACTTGTTTTTGATTGTTGAGGTTGACTATTTCCTTGTGAAGTTTGACTACATCCTGCTAAAGTCAAAGCAGCGGAAATGGCAACCAATACAGTTAATTTACGTTTCAAAAGAATTCCTCTTTCTATTTTAAATCTATCTCTATGCCCTAATAATATTATAAAAAACGATGTTGTCCAAACCTTTACAATATTATTATCTAAAATTTACAACTTACTTTAAACTCTTAAACTTTGCAGTAACATTTTCTTGAGCAATTTTTTTACTCTTCCAATATGAACCTGTATAGCTACCGGTATCAACACTATATGTAGCTATCGCATCATTCTTTCCTTTTTTCTGCATTGAATATAATATACCAAAATCTTGAGCATTTATTTCTTGAACATGATAACAATCAACGCCGTTAATATTTTCTATTCTAGCACGTGACCAATCCTTTGTTTGTACAAAATAATCAGTTACTAAGCCACCACTAGCAATACTATGAATTTCCTTACCAGCAACTGTATGAGCTGTAATAACCAACTTCTTGCCTCTTCTGTTATACCATGTTCCAATTAAATTTTTAGGTACATTGACTAGCCCATTATCACCCTTGATTCCATATTTATCAGAAGTAATTGCAGCTGCATATTTTGTTTTCTTAGCTAAAGACTTTACGTTTTGCACTTTCTTTTCTTTATTCAAAAAAGAAATAATTTCATCTAAGCTGGTACTTCCAACTCTCTTTTGACGCGAATAAAAATACACAGTTTGTTTATTAAAAGTATAGAAAGTAGCATTTTCTTTGCCATTACCACTAACTTCGTAGATGTAGCCTTTTCCTTTGGTAAAATGCTTAAAACCAACTCTACTCTTTAAGCTTACATATAACTTGTTTTTATCCGCCTTTTGATAAACTTCCTGCCAACGACCTTTATATTTAATAGCTGCATAAGTCGTTAATGCGCTCGCTTGTTCAGGATTAGTTAATTCTTTTACTCTTAACTTGGGTGAAGTCTTCTTCTGAGTTTGCTTAACTTGTTTATTATTTTCAGTACCAGAATTATTGCTACATGCTGTTATTCCCACTGTAGCGGTTATTAAACAAATCATTGCGAATATTTTTCTACTCAATTCAAAAACTCCAAATCTCAGTGTAAATACAAAAATATCCCTAAAAGCAATCTTAGGGATACTATTTACCGTTGTTTTTTATCATTATAAAGCATTTTAAGCGATTTTGCAGTGTTTAATTGATTTAAATTTGGTAAAGATTACTAAAAAAGTTTTTATAAAGAAGTATAGTTAAAAAGAATAGAAAGAAGTTATGCCAATGTTATTAGAACTAAAAAATATTAGATTAACTATTGATGACAAAAATATCATCAAGAATTTAACTTTAAAAATTAAAGAAAATGATTATTTGACCATTACAGGTCCATCAGGCAGTGGTAAAAGTACTATTTTAAAACTTATCACTGATTTAATCAGTCCAACTTCAGGAAACATTTATTTTAGGGATAAAAACATCAATGAATATTCTCCAGAAAAATACCGTAAACAAGTATCTTATTGTTTTCAGCAGCCTGTATTATTCGGTAAAACAGTAAAAGATAATTTAGAATTTCCTTTTATTGTTAGAAACAGGCCATTCAATCAAGAAAAAGTAATTGTTGCCTTAAAAAAAGTACTGCTTGATGAAGATTATCTCAAGAAAAATGTCGATCAACTTTCAGGTGGTGAAAAACAGCGTGTGGCCTTAATCCGTAATGTACTATTTAAACCTAAAGTTTTATTACTAGATGAAATTACCACGGGACTTGACGAAAATAGTAAAAATATTGTTCATGATTTTATTAACAATATTTATCAGCAAGGAACTACGATTATCCAAGTTACACATGATAATGAAGAATTACGTTCTGCTCATCATACTATTGTAATTTCTAAAGGAGTTTTTACAGATGAAAAGTTTAGCCGTTAGTAATTGGTCACTTCTGTTAGCCTTCAGTTTAGTGCTAATTTCAGTTGGTATTTCTTGTAAAGAAAAATTAGGATTAACTAAAGACGTTCTCTATAGCGTAGTTCGGGCAATTATTCAATTAGTCATTGTTGGATATGCATTGAAGTATATTTTCCACGTTGATAATGCTATTTTTACTATTGCAATCACCATTTTAATCATTTTTAATGCATCATGGAACGCTAATAAGCGTGATCCTAATCCTGATCGTAAGTTTATGCAATCATTCATTGCTTTACTTGTCGGGACATATGTGACTCTTGGTGTCCTATTGCTCTCTAAAACCATTCAGCTTAAACCAATGCAAATTATTCCAATTACAGGGATGATTGCTGGAAATGAAATGGTCGCAATTGGTTTGTGTTACAAGAGTATTCATGATAGTTTTCAAGATCAACGACAACAAGTATTAGAAAAATTAGCTTTAGGTGCCACACCCAAACTAGCTAGTATGACAATTTTAAGAAGAGGTATTAAAACTGCGATGCAGCCAACGATTGATTCTGCTAAAACTGTTGGTCTAGTTAACCTGCCCGGTATGATGTCTGGCTTAATCTTTGCCGGTGTTGATCCAGTTTATGCAATCAAATATCAGATCATGGTTACTTTCATGCTTTTATCTGCTACAGGCCTGGGTGCTGTTATTGCAGGATATTTGGCCTATAAGAATTATTTCAATGATCGTGCACAGTTAAAGAGATACTAAAAAAGAGCTTGAGAAAATTCTCAAACTCTTTATTTATTATCTATGCTTAGAATTACCAGTTCATGTAACGTTGACGTTCCCAATCTGAAACTGATTGTGAATACTTAGACCATTCCAATTCCTTGGATTCAATAAAGCTGCGAGTTAAGTGATCACCTAATGCACTCTTAATTAAATCATCTTCCTTAAATGCCTTAACTGCGTTGTGAAGAGTAGTTGGTAATGGCTTAATACCCTTCTTTGCTCTTTCTTCTTCAGTCATTTCAAAGATGTTTTCTTCAACTGGCTTCATTGGCATCTTTTGTTCCTTAATACCGTTTAAACCAGCAGTTAAACATGCAGCAAGTAATAAGTATGGGTTAGCAGTTGGATCAGCTGAACGCATTTCCAAACGAGTGTTAATTTCACCAGCACTTGGAATACGAACAAGTGGTGAACGGTTCTTAGCAGCCCAAGCAATGTAACAAGGTGCTTCGTAACCTGGAATTAAACGCTTGTATGAGTTAACAGTTGGGTTACCAATTGCAGTAATTGCACGAGCATGTTCCAAAATACCATTCAAGAAATAAAGAGCAGTATCTGAAAGGTGGAATTCACCATCTTTGTCGTAGAATACGTTCTTCTTACCCTTAAAGAGTGACATGTTGTTGTGCATCCCGTTACCAGCTTGACCTTCAAGAGGCTTAGCCATAAATGTAGCAAACAAACCGTGTTTTCTAGCAATGGTGCGAGCAACCATCTTAAAGGTTTGGCATCTATCAGCAGTTGCTAAAGCATTGTCGAATCTAAAGTCAATTTCTTGTTGACCATCACCTACTTCGTGGTGAGCAGCTTCAACTTCAAAGCCCATATCTTCCAAAGTTTCAACAATTTCACGACGGCAGCGTGCACCTTCATCATCTGAAGTCATATCAAAGTATGAAGCGTGATCTGGAACTTCAGTAGTCCAGTTACCATTATCATCTAACTTGAAGAGGTGGAATTCCATTTCAAAACCAATGTCAAATGCATCAAAGCCTGCATTTTCCATTTCACCAATAACTCGTTTCAAGTTATTTCTTGGATCACCTGCAAAAGCTTTACCATCAGTTGTGTGAACTGAACAAATCAAACGACCGATCTTGCCGCCGTGTTCATCACCCCATGGTAATACTGACCAAGTTGAAAAGTCTGGATATAGAACCATGTCACTTTCTTCAAGACGAACAAATCCATCAATTGATGATCCGTCAAAGCGAATGTCGTTGGTCAATACTTTATCTAATTGACTAGTTGGTACTTCAACTGCCTTTTCAGTACCGTTAATATCAGTGAAGCATAAACGTAAAAATCTAACGTTCTTATCTTCAACTTCTGTTTTAATTTCTTCTGCAGTGTATTGTTTACTCATAGTATTTATCCACCTATAAAAACAAAAAATATAAAATTGGTCTGGTCCTACGATTAATTTTTATCTCCTAGAACTGTCTAATACAATAGCAGACCAATTAGAAAAAGTCAAATTGGTCTGCTGACTTTTATCAAACTTTACTTTTTGTTAAAAATGTATCGCGAACCGAATTAATAATTGCTACCTTATCATGCGCATAAGTTAAACCACCTTGCATATACACTGCATAAGGCGGTCTAATCGGACCATCTGCTGAAAATTCAATCGTTGACCCTGATACAAAATTACCAGCGGCCATAATGATCTTATCCTCATAACCTTCCATGTGAACTGCTTCAGGAGTTACAAATGAATCGATAGGTGAGTTCTTCTGTACTTCTTGAACAAATTTGACCATCTTTTCAGGATCATTAAAGATAATTGTTTCAATAATGTCACTACGTTTTTCATCCCACGCCGGAGTTACATTTAGTCCCATTTTTTCAAATAATGCGGCTGCAAAAATCATTCCTTTTTCAGCCATGCCAGTTACATTTGGCGCTAAGAAAAATCCTTCATATAGATCGTGTAAATGTCCAATTGTAGCCCCTTCATCGGTACAACCAGGAGCGGTTAATTGCAATTTAGCATTTTCAACTAAGTCTTTTTTACCGACAATATATCCACCGGTCTTAGCTAGACCACCTCCAGCATTTTTAATCAAAGACCCTGCCATTAAATCTGCACCATATTCAGTTGGTTCATATTTTTCCGCAAACTCGCCGTAACAATTATCGATAAATATAATGCTATTTGGGCTAACCTTTTTTACAAAACTTATCATTTCTTTGATTTGTTCAACCGTAAAAGTTTTTCTAGTTGAATAACCACGAGACCGTTGAATAGCAACCATCTTAGGCTGATCACGCTTAAGGATCTTTTCAGCTACATCATAATCGATTAAATTTTCATCACTTAATGGAACATATGAGAACTTAACGCCTTTTTCAGCTAAAGTACCTCGCTTATCATCAGTCAGCCCGATCACTTTTTGTAAAGTATCATAAGGCATCCCCGTCAAATAAGTTAAGGTATCACCATATTTCAAATTTCCACTTAAAGCAGTAAAAAGCGTATGCGTCCCTGATACAAATTGCGGACGAACTAGCGCATCTTCTGTATCAAAAACTTGCGCATAAACTTTATCCAGCTTGTCGCGGCCAATATCGTCATCGCCATAACCAGTAGCACCATTTAAGTCAGCTTCTGCTACATTATTATCTTGAAAAGCTTTTAAAACTTTTGCCTGATTATAAACAATTTGATCTTCAATTTCTTCTAACTTAGGAGCGATTTGATGATCAACTTCTTCAACAATGTTTTGTAATTTATCTGGTAAATTATCCATTTTCCCATTCCCTAACTTTATTAATAATCTTTTGTTCACATTCTAAGTCATTCAATGGGTCAAACCATTGAATTGGTAATTGATTTCTAAAATAGGTCAATTGTCTTTTAGCATAACGTCTAGAGGCAGTCTTTAACTGCGTTACACAATCTTCCAAGCTTTTTTCTCCATCAAAATATGGGAAAAATTCCTTATAAGCAATTGCTTGTAAAATTTGATGCTCTTTATCACGGTTATCATAAATAAACTTTGCCTCTTCGAGCATCCCTTTCCCCATCATCTTATCTACACGTAAATTGATCCTACGATAGATCTCTTGGCGATCAGAATTAAGCCCGATAATCAAATAATCATATCTCGGCTTTATCTTTTTTTGTTGTTCTGAGAACTTTTTTCCTGTTCGATCAATTACAGTTAAAGCGCGCATCGTTCTACGTGAATTAGGCACAGGAATTTTAGCCGCAGCCGTAGGATCTTTTTCATTTAAAATCTGCCACAATTTTTCTGCACCATTTTCTTTAAGATAATCTTCCCATTTTTGCGAAGTTCCACGCTCTTCATCATTTCTTTCACCTAATTGCATTTCATTAAGTAAAGCATTCACATAAAAACCGGTGCCACCAACCAAAATTGGTAATTTTCCCTTTTTAGCTACTTCACTAATTGCTTTTTTTGCTTCATCAACAAAGTCCTTAACAGAGTATTCATCAAAAACCGAGCGATTATCAACTAAATAATGCTTAACTTTCGCCTGTTCTTCTTTTGTTGCCTTCGCAGTCCCCACTTCTACTTCTTGATAAACCTGCATAGAATCACCAGAAATGATCTCACCATTTAACTTTTGCGCCAAAGAAATGGCCAAATCAGTTTTTCCAATAGCAGTCGGACCCACAATCGCTAATACTTTTTGCATAAAACCATCTTTTCAATTTTGATACAAAAAAGCACATTTAGGCCAAAAATCCCCAAATGTGTCTTTCTCTATTAATATTTTGACTTCTTAGTTCTACCGTCCCAAGCTTCAAAACCGCCTTTGAGCCAGTGGATAGAAACAAAGCCCTTCTTCTTCAAAAAGCGGGCAGCTCTCAAAGTAATTGTATTTGAGTCTGAATAAAGATATACTGGCAAATCGCTTCTAAGCTCACCATATTGATACTTAAGCATTGTATATGGCAAATTGCGTGCCCCCTCAATATGCTTACGCTTAAAAGGTTCTTTTTCACGCAGATCGATGATTTGTGCCTTACGCATGCCCTTCTTGAATTCTTCATTAGTCAATTCGCCACCCAATGATTTGGCTTGGATCTTATTCCATCCCCAAATACCAATGATGATCAACACAATGATTAATAAAATAATATCTAAGACAATCAAAAAATTCGACATAAACTTTAATCTGCCCTTTCATAAAAACTTACAAATATAATGATACCGCTAAACTAATTTACTTGCTATCCTTTTTCTTCTCTTTTAGTTCTTCAATTCGATGTTCTCTACTTAAGATCAATTTAGCCATCATATAATCATGATGATCAATTAGTCCGGCATGATTAATATTATCAAGTTCAAGGGCCATCAATTCAATATCCCAAATTCTTTTACCGACATGAACTAAAATGCCATATTTTTCTAAAAGCTGTTGTACATCGTATAAAGTTTTCATTAGAAGTTGATAACCATTCCTGTTCTAACAGTCCACACTACATAAACAACCAAAACGGCAGCAGCTAAGACACGCCATTTTGGATTGTAAGTCTTCATGACACGATCTCCTAGAATAATTGCCAGTAAGAATCCAGCAATTAAGCCACCAATATGTCCCCAAATATCAATTCCTGGAACAAAGATATCCAGTGCCAAGTTAATTAAAGCTAAAACCAAAGCTTGTCGACCCAAATAGCTGATCATTGGATTTCGAAAATTACGTAGTCCGATCGCGGTCATTGCACCAAAGAGACCAAACAAAGCGGTAGAAGCACCAGCACTTAAACCTCTATCAGCACTAAAGGCTAAACTCATCAAGTTCCCACCAATTCCGGCTAATAAATATGTCACTAAGAATCTAGTATGTCCCATAATTGGTTCCATATATTGACCCATGTAATAAATAATTACTGCATTAGAAACAAGGTGCATTACCCCAATATGCAGAAATTGTGCTGTAAACAAACGCCACCATTGATGCCCTGCTACTACAGCAAAATTATTCATGGCCCCCATTTTCATCAATACATTGACATTTTCAGATCCGCCAAGAAACATTTCAACTAAAAAGACCACTACTAAAATAATCAAAATCCCTAAAGTCACAAATGATTGTGACAAATTAATTTTTCGATTCATTTACAATCCCCTTAATTTAGTTATTTCAATTATTTTAATAGATTCTATCAGTTGTCACAATCGTTTGAACCGGGACATCTGTTTTTTCTACTAGCCAATCCGAGGTAGCAGTTTGCATTGGAGTATTAACCAAAGAAATCGTTCTAGGATTATATTTTGCTAAAAAACGATCATAGTAGCCGCCACCAAAGCCTATCCTAACATGCGAATCAGTAGCAAAAAGAAGACCGGGAACAATTACTAAATCAAGTTCATTATTCACTTTAGCACTTTTATCAGCAATTTCTTCAACACCAAATTTAGATTTAACTAATTTACTCATATAAGTGTAGTGAAGAAAATCTAAAGTGTGATTTTGATCGGTTCTTGCTTTTGCTAAATAGACTTCTTTTCCTAGATCCCATAAACGAGCGATCAATTCAGAGGTATCTACTTCAAAAGGCATGGAGGCAGTTACACCAATAGTTTGACTATTTTTTATTAGATTAGTCCCCATTAACTTTTCTAATAAAACTGCATCTTCAATTTTCTTTTCTTCAGTAGTAGCAAATTCTTTTAATTTTTTTATTTGTATTTTTCTTATTTCTGATTTTTGCATTTTTCACCTAAAAATAAAAAAGTAGCAGGCACACAACCTGCTACTTCAATTTATTACTTAGTTTCACGGTGAAGTGTTGCGCGTCTTTCAACTGGGCAATACTTCTTCAAAGATAAACGTTCCGGATGCTTACGCTTGTTCTTCTTAGATAAGTAACTTCTATCGCCACATTCGGTGCATTCTAAAATGATGTTATCTGCCATTTTTTTCACCACCTACACTTTTATTCTGACTGTACTAGAATAGCATTTTTCAAGCAATTTGACCAGTATTAATTACTTATTTTGTGGAATGAAGCTTGAAATAATCTTGAACCATTGCTTTAGCAACCTGTAAAGTATATGTACCTTCACCATCAGGATCAAGTCCTGGGAATACAACTGCGATTGCTAATTTTGGATTATTAGATGGAGCATAACCGATGAAAGTTGCATTGATTAATTCAATGTTGTGCTTTCTATTAGGATGTTCTGCATCGTAATAGAAAGTTTGAGCAGTACCGGTCTTACCTGAAATTGAAGGTTTAACATTCTTCAGTGGGTGAGCAGTACCCCAACCGTTAGTACCGTGAACTACACGGTAAAACCCTTGTCTTACAACGTTAAGCTCATCTGGAGTCCATGGAATGGATTGTTGAACATTTGGCTTTTTATTGTAATTAATATAGATCTTTTTACCATCTTTGCTTGTCTTACCTACAGATTGCACAATATATGGCTGCATTCTGTAGCCGCCATTAGCAATAGTTGATACATATTGCGCAAGTTGAATTGGCGTATATGCATCATAGTTACCATAGGCCAAGTCAAGTACAGAACCTGATAAAATATTACCTTTAGAGTTAAATGACTTACCCTGAATACCTGAAACTTCACCTGGTAAGTCAACACCAGTCTTTTGTCCTAACCCAAACATTGCAAAGTTACGACGTAAAATGTCAAATGAATTATTGGGCATATGAATATAAGTCTTAGGCACATACTTAGCACCAACCCAATTCATAGCTAAGTGCATCATGTAAATGTTACTGGAAACTTCCAAAGCGGTTTCTGCATCAAGAGAACTGAAAGTACCTACTGGGTAAACTGATTTCTTAACTGGAGAACCTGGCAAGTAAATTGGCGTATCAGGTAAAGTATTATTTGTTGGTGTAATTACTTTATTAATTAAACCACCCGATACAGTCGCTCCTTTAACAACGGACCCCATAACAAATGATTGGTTAATTACGCCTAACGCATTATCCGTAGTTTTACCAGTATTAGTATTTCTATTAATACCGGCAACAGCGAGAAGCGCACCAGTTTGAGGATTCATTGCTACAGCATACGCACCATTGGAATATCGTGCAGCACCTGCCGCTTCAGCAGAACTATAAACACGCTTTAAAGCAGCTTGAACTTGTTTTTGATACTTGGCATCAATAGTTAACATCAAACTTGCACCAGCTTGACCGTTATAAACAGTCTTGGTTTGTTGAATATTACCATTTGATTTAGTAGTTACCTGACTAGTTGACTTCGTACCTTTTAAAAGCGGTTCATATTCTTCTTCTAGATATGACGTACCAACACGATCATTTCTAGAGTAACCATTTCTTAAATAGTACTGTAAGTTATCGCTAGGCAAACCAGATTTTTCAGTTGAAACTGAACCGATAATACTTTGAATTGATGAACCATTTGGATATGATCTTTGCCAGTCAGTTCCGATACCTACACCTGGAAGTTCTGACAAGTGTTCACCTACTTGAGCAATTTCTCTATCCGTTAAACCTTTATTTTTAATATAAATAGTTGATAAAGTGTAGGCTCCTGAAATCTTATTGAAGATCAAAGCTGCTGTTTTCTGTTTTTCAGTCAGCTTAGGATTCATTTTTTCAACATACGCTAATTCAGCTTGATAAACTTCAGAATTAGTCTTCTTATTGCCGCCAGCATCAACCTTAGCTGATTTAGGCAATAATGATTCTATTTTGGTATTATTCTTTTCATCTGCTAAGTAGTAATCAGCCGTCATTTGCTTTGTCGGCTTTTCATCAGTAATCTTGATATAATTACTCAAAGCGTTCGAAATTTGGTAAATTTGCGCCGTCGTAGTCGATGCACTTTTAGTATAAGTAATCGCATTAGTTGCTTTATTACCTACTAATACTCGTCCCTTGGCGTCATACATTACACCACGAGGCACTTGATTTGATACAACTGTGGAATCAGACTGCTGTACCTCGGCTTTAAAGCGAGAACCATAAACCAGTTGCAAATATGCAAGCTGCCCTATCAGCATCGCAAAAAGTACGAGGATCACACCCAGAATGATTCGCATTCTTATTGGTGTTGAGGACTGTTTATTTGAACCAGTCCCACTGTTTTTTCTAAAATAGTCCACGTAAATCTTCCCTCACTAAAACTGTATGTATTTTAACAAAAACTGAACGTTAATTCTACGATTGAGAATGGAGATTAGAGAAATCTTAAGATGAAGAAATTTTTTATTACGCACAATTTATTAGAGAAAGAAAAAATACTTTATTTAATGAGTTTTATTTTACCGGGATTAATCTTTTTTAGTTACTTTTTTTATACTAAAAATGGTGTTTTAACGGTTGATCTGGGACAACAATATGTTGACTTTCTTGCATTTTTTAGACACAACTTATTTACTCACCCATTTAATTTAATCTACACTTTTTCAAATGGATTAGGTAATTCGATGCTAGCCACAGATGCTTATTATCTACTTAGTCCTTTTAACCTATTATTATTTGTATTTCCGCAACACTTTTTACCAAAAGTAATTTTATTAATCATCACATTAAAAATTGCTACAGCTGGATTGACTAGTTACTATTACTGGAAACAAAAAATTAATGACTTTTACGCTTTAGCTGCCAGCGCAGCCTATGCACTATCAGGTTATGTTGTTTCTAACCACTATAATTTGATGTGGCTTGATTCTGTTTTACTATTACCTTTATTAATTGAAGCAATTGACCGAGTTTTAAACGGTAAGAAAAATCATCTAATCTTGATTACTTTTTTACTATGGTTTACCAATTTTTATACTGCTTTTATGGCACTATTTTTCGGATTGCTATACTTGTTAACTCAGCTTTTCTTCATCAATAAAGATAAACGTGGGGCAATTTTTATAGAATATCTAAAAAGAAGCGTACTTGGTTCATTTTTAGATGCATTCATGTTGCTACCTGTTTTCATTGAAATGCTTCAAGGTAAGGCAACGGCTTCTGCACAATGGTCGCTGAATTTTCAATTTCCACCTTATGAAGAACTAGCTAAGCTTGCTGCAGGTGCCTATAACTTCCATGAAATGCAGGAAGGGATGCCCAGTATTTATATTGCCTTACCATTCGTTTTACTTACTATTCTTTACTTTTTAAGAAAACAAATTACTTGGCAAAGAAAATTAGCTAACGGCCTATTATTAATATTTTTAATCGCATCCCTTTTCTGGACGCCACTAGTTCTACTGTGGCATTTAGGTCAATTCCCCGTCTGGTATCCCGGTCGCTTTAGCTTTGTATTAATTTTCTTTAGTTTAAATTTAGCCATCATCGCTCTAAAACAAACGGAGAAAATTTATCTCTGGCAAATAGGAATCTTAGCTATTTTAGCTATTGGATTAATTATTTTTTGGCTTTTTAATCAAAAAGATTTTGCATTTTTAACTCAAGACGCATTAATCGCTTCAGGTGCATTTCTAGCACTTGCTCTTTTATTTATTTCCTTAATCTATCGTAAGCATAGCTTAGCCGCCCCATTCTTTTACTTAGTTGTAGAACTTGAATTAATCGTCAATTTGGTACTATCACTTGGAAATTTAGCCTATCAAAAAGATGCTGACTATCAAAATTTTGTTCAAAATACGGCCCAAGTTACCCAATATGAAAAACAAATCGACGATAACTTATATCGAACTGAAAAAACTTTTTATCGTTCAGATGATGATCCTTTTAGCTCCAACTACTATGGTATTAGCAATTTCAATTCAATTTCTGATCAAAATGTTTTAAAGTTGCTAGATAACTTCGGCTTTTTAAACAACAGCAATTCTTATACTAACTTTGGTAGTACTCCAATTACTGATGACCTATTTGGAATTAAATATTATATTTTACCTAATGATGATATTACTCCCCTTAAATCTAATAAGCAGATGAAATATGATAATTCTAACCATCGAATCGATGTAGGGGACTACTTAATTCAAAAAAGATTCAATCAACTAATTCTAATGAAAAATCCCGATGCAGCATCACTTTTATTTTTATCGCCAAACAAAACTAAAAAGATTAAATTTGATCCAGCTAACATCACTATTAACCAAAATAAATTTTTTCAAACTGCTACAGGTTCTAAAGCTCAGCTTTTCCATAATGTCATTTGGCCTGATCCTAAAAAAATTAATGTTTCTAGTTGGGACGGCGGTTGGATGCAATATTCTAAAAAGAAACACAACAAAGAAAGTCGCGTCGTCTTCAATTTTAGACCGCAAACCGATGACTCATATTACATTGAATTACCTGGTGAAATTGATGAAAATACGACTAATATGTATGTTAATGGTCAAAGCATCAATCTAGATGTTCGCGACCAAAACACTCGCTTAATTAATCTCGGCAGTAAACAACGGGGACAACGTATTCAAATAGTATTTACTCTAAAAAATAACAATTTAAACCTAACTTCTGCTAGTATTTGGCGTTTGAATGTCCAAAGACTTAATCATGAAATGAATATTTTCAATAAAAAACAGCCAGTTATTAGGCAAACTTCCCCTTTAGTCATTAAATCTAATACTTTCACTATTAATAAAACCATGACGATGAATTCCACTATTCCTAACAACTTCAATTGGTTAGTTCTAGATAATGATAAAATCATAAATAAAAATAAAATTCTATTTATGAATACCTTTTTAAACTTTTCATTGAGTAAAGGAAAGCATAAAATTACCCTTGTTTATATCCCGTGGATATTCTTAGTTGGTATCCTAATTAGCCTCTTAACTATTATAATTTTATTAAGAATTGGATAAAAAGCAGGCATGATAACGCTAACAGCAAAAATAATGCTGGACCAACCACCCAAAAATGTAATAAAATGTATACGTTATCATTCGGATAAATTAATAACAGAAAGAAGATTTGAATATGGCTCTTAAATACCAAATTGGTGTCGATGCAGGTGGTACTCACTCAACTGCAATCGCATATGACGAAAATGGCAAAGAACTTGGTCGTGCCGAAGGCGGTCCAGGTCAAATTAACGCTGACTACGAAGGCGGAATTACTAACATCTCTAATACAATTAATGAATTGTTAGACAAGATTGATGGCGACTGCATGCGCGTACTTGTTGGTATTGCAGGTCTTTCAGTCGTAGGTAACGCTCCAGAAGTTGCAGCAACCATTTCATCACGAATCAACAACTTGCCAACTCGTGCAATTACTGACTCACTTCTTGCACTTTACGCTGGTCTTGAAGGTGACGATGGTGCCTTAGTTATCGCTGGTACTGGTTCTGTTTACAATGGTTTGCAAAATGGTCACTTAATCGCTGTTGGTGGTTACGGTAACATTTTGGGCGACGAAGGTTCAGGTTACGCCATTTCTCGTGCAGCTATGCAATCTGCTCTTCTTAGCTGGGACAAGCGTGAAGAAAATGGTCTTATCGATATGTTCACCAACTTATTCAATGTTGAACACATGGATGAATGTAATGCTAAGTTCTACAAGATGTCTAACCCAGAAGTTGCTGGTATGGCTGTTCACGTTGCTAAACTTGCTGATGCTGGAGATAAGCACGCAGTTGCAGTTATCAAGGAACAAGCTCACTTACTAGCTCGTGACATTATTATTGGTTTGAACCGTTACGAAGATCCAAAGCCAATGAAGATTGCTTTAACTGGTTCTGTTTTAGCTAACAACGAAATGCTTAGAGGTCTTGTAGAAGACGAAGTTAAAGAAGAATATCCTGACGTTATCTTCTCAATCTCAAACGGTGAAAATGCACGTGCAGTAATCTTTGACAAGAGCAAGGATTATCGTTACTTCACTAACCATACAAATTATTAATTCTTTTAATTACAAATATTTTTTCAACGAAAAAGCAATACAAGTTTGGTTAAACTTGTATTGCTTTTTTACTTCTATATTATTTCAAAGCTGTATTAGCTACTTTAATGTATTGATTGATACCAATTTGATAACAATCATATTTGCCTACTTTAGTAATCTTACCACCATGTAAGACATCAACGGCTAATCCCCGCTTAAGTAGAACACGTTTATTATGAACTTTATTTGCTTTTCCGTTTAAATTATAAACATAAGAATTCTTGATCAAAATAAGTCGCTTAAGTTTTTTATTTACTCTCGTTGATGTCACCTTAATGTAGACATTCTTACTTACTTTATAATATTTATGTTTTCTAATATTTACTTCTTTAGGATTGTATAAAACAACGCCCTTCTTCAAAATAATATCTTTACCATGTTTTCTGGCTACTTTACCTTGATAATCAAATGCAAAGATATTTCTTGGCAAAGTAATCGTTAATTCAGTAGATAAAGTTTGCTTATCATTAATGTTAGTTGAATTATCATCCGAAAGAGGTTGAACTTTTCTTGGTACAGTTGGAACAACTTCAATTCCACTGTCACCTGTACCGTTACTTGGGTCTTCAGAGTTAGTGGCATTTGGATCGTAGTTGACCGTTAAAGTTTTGAATACTTTATTACCCACTTGATCAATTAATTCAATATTAAAGATATGTGTAGTTGGCTTTCCATTCTCATCATCAAGATTTACTTCTTGCTCAAAGTCATAGCCTCCATATAAGTTAGGTGTTTTTTGATTTGGGTCACCATACATTCCTGGAATATAATTGAAGCTTGAACCATTAAATTGAGTAAATACATTATCACCATTAATGTATACACTATAGTCATCCAAGTCATCGTTAGCATTACCAGAAATTTTAAATGTTGGATTATTAGTTGTAATTGTTAAGTTGTCAGCACCATTTAATTGATCAACATGCAAAGTTGGCAAAACTGTATCAAGAACAAGAGTAATCGAACCTTTAACCGTATCAATCTTATCTGTTGATGAATCCTTTACCTTATAAATATAAGTAAGTTGTCTTGTAGACGGATCATCCATGTGGAATTTAATTATAAAATTACCATCTTTATCAATTGCAACCCGATTTTCAGGTGCATCTTCATTTGGATTATCTTGTAAAGCAACCAAACTAACTACATCTTTATCTACATGACCTGTAATAGTGAATACTTTAGCAATAGGATCATAATAACCTGCTTTAACTGCTTCTTGTCCAAACGTACTTATATTATTATCATTTACATAATCAAATGAAATATTTGCATTACCATCACTTGGGGCATTGTGGCCTGGATACAGGAATTTACTTGGTCCAAAATCCGACACATCTGCTTGTTCATCAGTAAAATCATCTACGCCTAGCTCATCACGATTACTATAAACATGAGATGAAGCATCTGGTTTGTAATAAACACCAATATAATTTCTATCACTAATGGCAGTCGGATCTGTTACTTGCTTAGCATTATAAGTTGGTCCATCAATTTCAACCCAACCTTGTAAAAGGGCTCGACGATTAATACCCGTTTGAGGATCCGGATTAATTGAAGTATGAATATGGAATGTTGCTACACCATCTTTTACTTCACCAACATATGTTTCACCAGTAAAGTAATCTTTTGCAAAAGCCTTAACATTATTTCCTTTTGGCACTGCTGCTTGAACTATTGCATCATTTGGATCAGCTGCATCAATTGAATAAACTGAAACACCAAATGATCTTTCACTACCATCAATATGCTGCCAAGCAAAATCAGCTTTAGGAGTATAGGTGGTAAATTGTCTTAGCACATTTTGGCCATTTTCATCAGAAGTAAATACTAAATTTTGTTCATCTAAAGAAACCGGTAAAACAAATTCACCATTTGGAGCAACTTGCACTAACTTACCATTAACGTAGAAGTTTTCAGTAGCACTACCACGTAATAAGTAACTATTATTCTTATCACTATAATCTTGAGAATTGGAATTAAATGGTACACCATTAACAGCATTCCAAATAGCAATCTTGTTACCATCACCCACACTTGCTACATCAAGTGTTTTAACAGCAGTATTATCTGCCACATCGCTTAAACAAACACTCACTTTATTATGAGCAGCAGTTAGAGCCTGTTGTTCTAAAGGAGTTAAAGCAAAACTAAAATGTCCTATAGTCTTGTCAGTATTATCAAATGTTGAATTATCATTATCGTTTAATTTAAAACCAAAAACTCGATCATTTATAGTTACAGTAGCATATGAATAATCAGTAAATCCTGCACCTGCATCAGAATATGTTCCAGTAATAGTTTTAGTAGTAACATCATATTCTACATCTTTTAAAATTGGAGCAGTAGTATCAATAATTACTGACGTATCATTGGTTTGAACCTTATGTGGTCCATCATTGTAAAGCGTAGCAACAAAGCGATAAGTATATTGACCATCTGGTGCAACTTCCATTTTACCCGTTTTGTAATTATAAACTTTACCATCCCAATTAAATTTACCAGAATCAACACTAATTAAGGCATCAACGGTACCAGTACCATCTTCGTTATAAGATTTTTGAACACCATGTGCATCTGCTAATACACGAACAACATTTCCTTTAGCATCTAGAATTTCTACCTTTAAATCTTGAAGATTCTGCTTTAAATATACATATGGCATAATTAAGTCGCTCTTATTGTCACCATTAGGAGAAAATGCAACCTTACCGCTTTCATACAGCTTAGCAACTTCTTGCCAATTATAGTTACCTTCAATATTAACTAATTCTTTAAGTGATTCTTCATCAGCAATCCCACGTGGGTAATTGTCTTCATTTGTTAAGCGATTACCTTTAATATCTGGCTTATCTTCGTTAGCTTTCTTGTCAAAGACATCCTCAGATGTCATGTCACCATAGTAGCCTAAATAAGGTACTGACAGAGACAACTTATCCTTAGAATTAGTAAAATTCAAATATCCTTCAACCAATTGATTCTGCTTTAAGCCAGTTAAATTTAAAGTAAATACTATTTTTTTAGTCTCTTTAGGATTTACCGTAATAGTATTGGGACCAGTAACTCGTGCGCCCGCTAATTGAACATCATGGAATAATCCAGTATCAGTATCTCTAACCTCGGTAAAACCACCACCTAAATCATCAAAAGTATAAGTTTCTGTATTATCAGTTAAATTGTGGAAAGTTAGTTCAAAATTAGTCGTTTCTTTAATGTTACGTAAACTAACAGAGCCTGTACCATCATTAGCTAAAATATAAACAGGTGCTTTAGTTGCTGCACCAACATTAATCTGACCAGCACCTTGTCTTCTTGGAGAAACAATAGTTGTGAAGCCTTGTTGAATTTGCGGATCAGCAGTATTCATTAATAGTGCTTTTACAGCTGCTACCAAATCTGCACCTTTTAATTCAGGATTAGTTTGTTGCAATCTTTGTCTAACTAATGCAGCAGCACCGGCAATAAACGGACCTGCCATTGAAGTACCACTCATAGTAGTATAACCGTTGTCATTAGCCAAAGAAATCACATTGCTACCAGGCGCAGAGACATCAGGTTTCAAAGTAAAATCTGGTAATGGTCCCCAAGATGTGAATGTTGCCATATCACTTTTATCACCCAAGCCTGATGTTTCTGCTGCTCCAGTAATGGCACCACGAGCAGCACCGGGATCCGCAACAGTACTAGAGCTGAAAGGTTCATAGTTACCCACATGTGTACCAGCTTCATAATTATCTAAGTCAGTAACATTGCTTGGATTTTGAATTGAAGCAGCATTACCGTTATTAGAAGCTGAGATAGAAACAATTACACCATGATCAATAGCATATTGAACCGCTCTTTGATCTGCAACATTGAGATCAGCAGCTGCAACCCCTCCACCTAAAGACATTTGAATTACGTCTGCTCCTAAATTAGTTGCATCATAGATTTCCTGTGCTAAGTCTAATGAAGTAGCATTGTCGCCAAAGACTTTAAAATGCATTAATTGTGCTTCTGGAGCAACTCCAACCACATATTCTTGATCACCATTTGGTTGACCATCAGCAGCTATAATTCCTGAAACATGTTGACCGTGAGGCTCACCATCAGGCCCTTTCATACTTTGGTTTTCATGATCTACTGCATTGTACACAAAAGGAAACTTAGAATTTATATAAGTACCGTAACCTAATTTTGCGATCAACGCTTCTATTTCAGCTTGAGAAAGCTTAGGATTTTCAGGCATCGTTTGAAAGTCTTTATGACTTGTATCAACACCTGAATCAATAACTGCAACTACAGTATGTTGTCCCTTATAGCCTTGATCCCAAGCATCCTGAACATTTCCCTTAATATGGTCTTGGTTATTAGCTGGAAGCTCAACACCATTAGTATCTTTTTGTCCAGCTTGATCATCGCTTGATTCTTTATATACTGTCGAACTGGCTACTGTAGACGGTACAGTATTATTTGATTGCTGTTCAGTTTGATTAGAATAACCAGTGGTAGAAATTTTTGTAGTTTCAGCTTGAGAACTATTATTTTGTTGATCTGATTGATAATTATCAGGCCATTGATCTGTTAACTTGTTACCAGTCCCTGGTCTTCTTATAGCTTGCTGGCTGCTTGCCCTATTCTCATTTACATTTTGTTGTGTATCAGATGATTGTTGATCTTTATTATTTTGTACAATCGTAGTATTTACTTGTTTATCATTTTGAACAGTAATATCATCAACTTCATCTGCCTTTACAGAATGAGCTGAAAACAACATTGTAGTGCCAGATGCTAATGCAATAATAGCAGCTGTAGCAAAATTTTTTCGCCAAATTTTTAATTTACTATCATTTTCTTTACCAGTTACTAAATTTAAATGGTTCCTAGATTGATTAAGGTAACTGTAGTCTGTAGTTACACTCCCCACTTTTTTATTTCTCATATTATTAACTCCTATTTTCCTTTTTTGATAGTTTTTATGAAATTTATGTTAATATTAATACTACCAGATTAAATTGTCTATATTTTTTAATAATTTTCCTCTTATTTTATAATTATTAATATATAAAAAATACTTCATAACCTTAAAGGTTACAAAGTACTTTCAAACATTAATACGAATATTTTTCAGAAAAAATTGTAAAAATTAAACTCGACTTTTTGCTACGATGAACAAAGTATACGCTGTATTCCACACAAGTAGGATTATCATCATTGCAACACGACTATTACAAAACAATAAAACCAATATAGTTCCTACAATGAATATCAAAATCAATAAAGCAATGTTTCTATTACTAAATTGACACAAATTTTTGCTATAAACTCCATTTATAAATAAAGCCCTTAGTGACTTGATGATGATTGATAATTTTATCAGAAAAAATCACATAACTTGTAAACATCATACAAAATGAAGCAAACAATAATATAGCATAAATAAAGGTGTCTTATTATTAAAATAGTTAGCTAAATTAACGATAGCTTCCCCAAATGCAATAATTATAATCAAGCTAACTCGTTCAACTAAATGTGGAAAATTAACTTTTTTAGCATTAAATTTTTTATATAAAAATATTGGCAATAAGAAACCAAAAATATATCCAGCAATTACGCCGTATATACCATTTGGATAACCAATAATTAACCCAATTAGAGCTAATACCAACTCAATTGTTAGTATTAGAACAAATACTTGCTTATCATTTTTCTCATCTTTTGACGTACCCAACCAATATTACATGATCAAATCAATAAGCATTGCTACCATGGCTAAATTAAAATATCGAAACGTTATACTCCAGTCGGTATTAATATTGTTTGCTAGATAAACTGCCACAAACATATTAAATAGCAAGCCAACTATATCAAAAAAACGATTTTGACTATAGCGATTGAAGTATAAACTCTGATACAGCCATACTTGCATTACTACAATAACTACCAACAAAAATTATAATAAAGTAACTACCGGAATAATTCCATTTACAGGATGATGAATCATTGCTGTAATTTTAGAAATCGTATAAACAAAAACCAAATCGTAAAAAAGTTCAAACATCCCTACCGGTTTAGTAATCATCTTTTTCATTTTTCTTCCTTCTGCTAGTTTTACCAATATTTGATCAATGGTGAATTATTACGTCCATGACGCGTTTGATATAAATGTTCTTTGACAATTTCAGTTAATACTTCCGCTAACTTATCTATTTGCTCAACAGTTGCATATTCATAGCGACCATGATAATTCCCACCACCATTGAATAAATTAGGAGTTGGGATACCTTTTTGCGTGATAAAGTTACCATCTGTTCCACCTCTAAATGTTTGAATGTGAGGCTTAATCCCCAACTTTTTATACGCATCAAGAGCTAGATTAACCACATAAGGCTTGTCTTTAATCACATTATAGATATTTTCATATTGCCGACGCATCTTTAATGAAAAACGTTCGCCATATTTCTGATTAAGTTTTGCAACAATTTCCTCAATTAGTTGCTCTTTAGCGGTAAATTTATCCCAGTCAAAATCCCTAATAATTAAACTAATATCTGCATGATCTACTGAACCTGCGGCATTTAATACCAAAATAAAGCCATCATGATTTTTAGATTTTTCCGGAACTTCATCTTTTGGCAATTGATTCAAAAATTCGTTCATTAGGCTGGTCGCATTCACCATTAAGCCATACGCCTCACCTGGATGAACGACCGTACCGCGAATGTGAATTTGTGCTTCAGTTGCATTAAAAGTCTCATATTCAAAGTCACCTGGTCGTCCATTTTCTAAAGTATAGGCTAATTCGACACCAGGAAAATCTTGGGGATCAAATCTTTGACCACCATATCCAATTTCTTCATCTGGACCAAAGCCAATATAAATATCACCATGCTCAATCTCAGGATGTTCGCTCAAATACTTAAGCATCCCTAAAATCCCAACAATCCCTGCTTTATCATCTGTTCCAAGCAAAGTGTGACCATCAGAAGTAATCAAAGTTTCGCCTTTACAACTAGCCAAGGCAGGGAATTCTTTGGGATCAAGATAAATATTATTCTCTTTATCTAAAGCAATCCTCTTACCATCATAATTGCGATGAATTTGAGGCTTAATATTTTCGGCATTGAAATCAGCCGTATCAATATGTGAGAAAAAGCCAATCGGTGTTACATCGTCTTCAACATTTTTCTTTAAATACCCAATGGCAAAACCATTTTTTTCATTATAATATGCAACAAGACCTATTTCTTTTAGAGCTTTCGCAAGTTCTTTTCCCATCTTAACTTGATTAGGTGATGAGGGAACCTGATCATGATTTTCTTCATAAGATCTAGTATTTTGCTTAACATAATGAATAAAAGTGTCTTCTAAATATTTCAAATCATAAAAAGCCATATAACGGCACCTGCCTTCAAACTTAATTTTATTTTCATTCTACTCTTAGTAAAGAAAAAATGAAAATAAAAAAAGGCAATCCTCAGATCGCCTTTAATTCTTAAGCATCAAGTTTTACTTGTTCTTCAGTTGTTCCAAGTGTTCCTTGATCTTATCAGCTGCTGCTTGAAGCTTTTCACGTTCATTTGAAGTAAGTTTCAATTCAATCACTTGTTCAATTCCATCACGACCAATAATTGCAGGATAGCCAATATAAGTCTTGTATTCTGGATTGTATACTGATACAGGAGCATATAAATGAGCATCAGAAAAGATTGCTTGAATAAGCCTTACAGCACATGTAGCAATTGCGTAACTAGTGTAGCCTTTTCCATTTGCAACCACAAATGAATTCTTGTTTGGTACCTTATTTAACTTTCTTTGTTCATTTTCGCTAAATAATTGAATAGCAATCTTGTTGTTAACACGAACAGTGGACCAAGCGATAAATTGTGATGAACCATGTTCACCCAAAACCCAACCTTCAACATTTTTTGGATCTTGACCTAGCTTTTCACCAATAATTCTTTGCATTCTTGCAGTATCCAAGAAAGTACCAGTACCTAAAACTTGGTTCTTACTTAATCCAGTAGTTTCTTGCAAGATTTGTGCAACAGCATCACATGGATTAGAGATATTAAGAAGTACACCCTTAAAACCAGTGTTCTTAATCTTTTCACCGACTTCTTTTGCATTCTTAGCGTTAAGTTCAAATTCACCAAAACGATCGCCAGTCTTGACACTAGCCGCAATATCACCAAAAGCAGTTACAATAATATCCGCATCTTTTAATTCATGCCAATCTTGCATAGTTACACGAACGTAGTAATTATTTCTTGATAAAGAATCACGTAAGTCATTATATTCAGCAGCAACTTTATCTTCATTTTTATCAATTAAAACTAATTCGTCAGCAATTCCATGAGTAAACAAAGTATATGCTACAGTAGCACCTACATGACCCATTCCGATTATACCTACTTTTCTCATTTTAAAAATCCTTTCTAATAACACAAAAGAGGAGTATCACCCACTCCTCTTTTTTATTTATTAAGCTTCAACCTTGTTAATTACAACGTCAAATTGGCCACCAGGAGTGGTAATTGATACAGTTTCACCCTTCTTCTTACCAAGCAAAGCTTGAGCAATTGGTGAATCATTTGAAATCTTGCCATTCAATGGGTCTGATTCATCACTACCTACAATAGTGTAAGTTTCTGGATCATCTGTGCCAACTTCAGTATAAGTAATGGTCTTACCAACTGAAACTTCATTTGGATCAACGCTTTCAGCGTCAACAACTTGAGCATACTTAAGCATTTCTTCTACTTGAGCAATTCTGTCTTCCAAATGACTTTGTTCATCTTTAGCTGCATCATATTCAGAGTTTTCTGATAAGTCACCGAATGAGCGCGCAACCTTAATACGTTCAATTACTTCTGGACGTTTAACTAATTTTAAATTCTTTAATTCTGCTTCAAGTTTTTCTTTACCTTCAGCAGTCATTGGATAAGATTTTTCAGGCATAATTTTTAACTCCTCAGAAATTAAATTTTCTTTGCACTGATCAATAATATTGGTTTACACCAGTAAAGTCAACCTTTAACGTACTTTAATATCAAGATCATTTTCTAAGCCAGCAATGATCTTGTCCATTGCATTATTAACAACTTTATCAGTTAAAGTATCTTTTCTATTTAAGAAAGTCAAGTTATATGCGAAACTCTTCTTTCCAATAGCAATATGGCTACCTTCGTAAACATCAATTACTTTAAGATCAACTAAATATTTACCTGCGTTAGATTTAATTACATTTTCAACTTCTTGGTTAGTGATTTCTTTATCTACTAAAAGTGAAAGATCACGCTCAATTGCTGGGAACTTAGGAGCTGGAACAGCAGTCATTCCCTTAGTAAGCATTGGAATAATTGTATCAAGATTGATTTCATAACCGTAAAGTTCTGCACCACGAAGTGCCTTATCAGCTAAAGTTACAGCGTGAGCAATCATACCAATCATACCTACATATTGCTTATCAATATAGATAGCAGCAGTTCTAGTTGGGTGCATGCCTAATATTGGAGCGGCTTCATAAGTTACCTTTTCAGGATCAATACCAATTGCAGTAAATAAATTAGTTAATTGACCTTTAACAAAGTAGAAATCAACCTTTTGAGTCAAATGTTGCCAATTTTCAGCAAAAGTATTACCTGAATATAATGCAGCAAGATGTTCATGTTCATTAAATGTACCACCTTCGTGATCATAAACACGACCTTGCTCAAACAATGCTAATTGAGTTTGCTTTCTAGCAAAGTTATAGCTAGCTGCATCAACCAAACCAGTCATCAAGTTTTGACGCATTACTGAACGACTTGAATTCAAAGGCATTTGTACCTTAACAATGTCCTTAGGATCCTTTGTGTATCGAACAGCTTTTTCAGGTGAAGTCAATGAGTAAGAAATAGCTTCCATTAAGCCCTGACCTTCCACAATTGCCTTCATACGGCGCATCATTTCTTCTTTTTCTGAGTAACCGCCATGAGTTTCAGCCAAAAGTGGTTGGGTTGACTTCAAATTATCATAGCCGTAAATACGACCAACTTCTTCAACCAAGTCAGCAGGAATTGAAATATCCCATCTTCTGTTTGGAACATGAACAGCAATATTGTCACCATCTTGGTCAACTACAAAGCCTAAACGATCAAAAATTTTGATCATTTCTTCAGCACTAATTTCTGATCCTAAAACATCATTAATGTGTGAAACGGTAGTTTTAACTACAACTGGTTCACGCTTAGTATCAGTTGCTTTAATAATTCCTTCGTCAATAGTAGCTTGTGCATCATTTCTGAGTAAAAGTGCAGCCATGTTAATAGCCTTTTCGGTGGCATCCCAATTAACACCCTTTTCATAGCGACTTGAAGCTTCAGTACGGTTAGCATGACGAAGAGCAGACTTTCTAACCAAAGTTGGATCAAAAATTGCTGATTCAAGAATTACATCAGTAGTTTCCGAAGTAATTTCTGAATTTAAGCCACCCATAACACCTGCCATCATTACAGGTTTTTCACCATCGGTAATAATGATGTCACGAGGATCAAGTTCAACTTCTTTTTCATTAAGTAAAGTCAACTTTTCACCCTTGTTAGCCAATCTAACTTCGAGCTTACCCGTTTCAAAAGTTTTTGCATCATATGCATGCATTGGTTGACCAGTTAAAAGCATTACATAATTAGTCACGTCAACAACATTGTTAATTGGACGAATGCCTGCATTCCAAAGACGTCTTTGCATCCAAAGTGGTGATGGTTGAATCTTAACACCAGTCAATTTACGCAAGTAGAATTTCGGAGCTAACTTTTCATCAACATTTGCTTCAAGAGAACTAGTCCAGTCTGGACCATCTTCTTTTAAGACTACATCTCCAATCTTGGGCTTTTGATCTACAATAGCACCAACTTCGTAAGCTGCACCTTCCATACCTAAAGTATCTGCACGGTTTGGTGTAATATCAAAGTCTAAAATATAGTCGTCCATACCTAACGCTTCATAAACATCTTGACCAGGTTTAACGTCAGCATCTTCTGGGAAAACATAAATTCCATCAGCAAATTCTTCAGGTACAACACTATCACTAAAACCGATTTCTTGTAAGCCACAGATCATACCATAACTTTCGATACCACGAATCTTACCCTTCTTAATCTTTTCATTACCGGCAATTCTTGCGCCATGAAGAGCAACAATTACTAATTCACCTGCAGCAACATTAGGTGCACCACAAACGATTTGTAATGGTTCATCTTCACCAACATCAACATGAGTTAAGTGAAGGTGAGTACCTTCAACTCCTTCACAGTCAATAACTTTACCTACAACTAACTTCTTAAGGCCCTCTTCTGGATGCTTAACATCGGCAATTTCAACACCAGTACGAGTAATCTTTTCAGCTAAAGCATGAGGTTCTTGATCTAAATTAAGAAAATCTTGTAACCAATTATATGAAACTAACATCTATTACTTTTCCTCCTTGCGGAATTGTTCTAAGAAACGAACATCGTTTGTGTAGAAGTCACGAATATCATCAATGCCGTATTTCAAAATTGCGAAACGATCAAGTCCTACACCGAAGGCAAAACCACCGTAAACGTTTGAATCAACACCAGCATTTTCTAAAACATTAGGGTGAACCATACCAGCACCTAATACTTCAATCCAACCAGTGTATTTACAAATTGGACAACCTTTACCATCACAATTAAAACAAGATACATCCATTTCTACAGATGGTTCAGTGAAGGGGAAATAACTTGGACGTAAACGGGTTGCTCTATCTTGCCCAAATACGTGCTTAGCGATCATTTCCAAAGTACCCTTTAAATCGCTCATAGTAACGTGCTTGTCAATAACTAACCCTTCCATTTGCATAAATTGGTGAGAGTGAGTCGCATCATCGTCATCACGACGGTATACCTTACCAGGACCAACCATCTTAAGAGGACCCTTTGAGAAGTCATGCTTTTCAAGCACACGAGCTTGGTCACCTGAAGTTTGAGATCTAAGCAAGTTTTCATCATTAATGTAGAAAGTAGCTTGCATATCACGAGCTGGGTGATCCTTTGGTAAGTTCATCATTTCAAAGACATAGTGATCTGTTTCAATTTCTGGACCTTGTACAACTTTGTAACCCATACCAATGAAATAACTTTCAAGATCATCCAAGATGATATTAATTGGGTGCTTGGAGCCCAAATGCCCTTCACGACCTGGCAAAGTAACATCAATTTTTTCTTCTTCAAGTCGTTTAGCTAAAACTGCTTTAACAATGTTTTCCTTTGCTTCGTCTAATTGGGCATTAAACAAATCACGCAATTCATTAACTTTTTGACCCACTTCACGTCTATTTTCTGGTGCAACATCACGCATTGAGTGCAAAATCTTAGTTAATTCACCCTTACGACCAACAAGTTCGACTCTTACTTCATTCAAAGTCTTTTCATCAGTAGCTTTACTGATTTGCTTAAGTCCTTCTTCATGAAGCTCTTTTAACTTATCAAATAAGTCCATTAAATCTTTCCTTTCAAAACAAAAAAGCCCCGTCCCTAAATAGGGACGAAGCGTCGCGGTACCACCCTAGTTTGAACATAAATATGCCCACACTCAAGTTTTCGATAACGGTGAAATACCGGAATTGATTAGATTCTACTCCCAAGATGAAATTCACGATTATCATTCTATCTTCTCTTTCAGCTTTTTAAAGAAGATTCTCTGTCTAGAAATTAACCGTTACTAGTCTTGATCTTAGTAATTAATTAATATGATATTTCTTTTTTGGAATTCTTGCAAGCCCTAAGCCCATTTATCAGCCCAATTATGAACTTGATCAAATACTGGCTTAAGATCTGCCCCTTTTTCAGTGAGGCCATAAGAAATGATACCAGTATTTTTATCTACGCTTCTCTTAACGATTTCTTCTCTTTCTAATTCTTTTAGTCTTTCAACTAAAACACGATCAGAGCAAGCTTCGATACAACGAGCTAAATCTTTAAAACGCATATCTTCTGTGTCACACAATGAACTAATAATTAATCCATTCCATTTTTTACCAATTATTTGAAAAGCATTGATAAAATGACAACATAATTCATAATTTTCTGGTTTACAAGGAATAGTCTCCTTTTTTTCCTTAACTTCTTGCATAAAAATCCCCCATAATCTTATAGATTGCAAATAAAAATCTATATACATTTTTATTGTATTACTATAAGTTATTATAGAAAATTCACTTACTAATTACAAGCGTTAAGCAAAATGGTAAATCATAATTCCTGCAGCTACTGCAGCATTTAAGGACTCAGCCTTACCCTTAATCGGAATATATAACTTTTCATCACTTAAACTAGCAATTGTACTACTTACTCCATGTGCTTCATTACCAATAATTAAGGCTAATTGTGGTACTTTTTCAAAATCTTGCAGTTGCTTAGCACTCTTATCAAGCATACTTGCATATACTGGAATAGCAGCATCTTGAAAATCTGTAATTGCATCTGCCAAATCTCGCTTAATTAATTCAATGTGAAATTGACTTCCTTGCATGGCACGTTGCGTCTTTGGATTATATAAGTCTGCGCTTTCTGAAGATAATACGACACCATCAAAACCGGCTGCATCCGCAGTTCTGATAATAGTACCCACATTGCCAGGATCAGCTAAATTATCAAGTAAAACCCATTTACCATAATTAAATGGAAATTCTCTTGGTTGATCAATTTTAAGAACCATAAAGATCTCTTGAGAATTTTTAGTACTACTCAAATGACGTGCAATTGCTTTATTAATTAAAATTACATTTTTACCATCTAATTCAAGATTATAATCTTCATTTACCTTATCGAGTGCCTCTTCAGTACCTAATATATATTGATATTTTTTGCCAGCTTTAATTGCTTCTTCAAATAAGTGAAAGCCTTCAATAAGATAACTACCTTCATCATCACGATACTTTTTTTGATTTAATTTAGCTAACTTTTTTATTGTCGCGTTATTAACGGAACTAATTTGTTGCATATTTGATCTCCTTTTATTATGTTCATTCAATTAAATAAAATATACCATAATTTCAATTAATGCTAATGGAATAATTGAACATGGTAAAATTAGAGATAGAATTATTTTTTTAAGAGGTTTAATCTATGGAAACTAGAAAATTAATCGTTTCAGGAATAGTACAAGGTGTTGGTTTTCGCTGGAGCACACAAGCTTTAGCTAATAAAATGAATATCCCAGGTACCGTAAAAAATAATCCAGATGGCACCGTCACAATCTATTTACAAGGTGAGTCTAGCGATATCGATCATTTCATCGAAAAATTACCTTCTGCTTCTGGCTTTGCACATATTGAAAATATTGAACAAGAATCAGTTCCAAGTGTAGAAAAAATGCACGACTTTCATGTATTATATTAAGTATGTATTTTTAGATAGAAATTAAGTGGTGATTTATTTAAATGAGAAAAATCAAAAAATATATGGGAGTTGTAGCTCTTGTTTTAGTAGCTACACTTGTGTTGAGTGCCTGCGGGGCAACTAATAATCCAAATGTAACGCCACATAGTGGTATTTACGGCTGGGTTTACCAATGGTTAGGTCGTCCTTTACAAAATATCATGATCCAAACAGCACACATGATCGGTGGTGAAAATGGTGCTGGTTGGGGTATCGTGATCATTACATTTGTAGTTCGACTCATTTTGATGCCTCTTATGTTGGTTCAACAAAATAAGAGTGTTCGTCAACAAGAAAAAATGGCTCGCTTACAGCCTCAAATGAAGCTGATCCAAAATGCAATGAAGCATAAGGGCATTACACCTGATCAACAAATGACTCTGTCAGGGTGGCAAAGAGAGCTGTATTCAAAGAACCAGGTTTCCTTAACCGGTGGTATTGGATGTCTTCCTTTACTTATCCAATTACCAATTATGTGGGGAATTTATCAAGCAGTATTCTACTCACAAGAATTAGCTCATTCAACTTTCTTTGGTATTTCACTTAGCCAAAAGTCAGTTGTCTTAGCAATTATCGCTACTGTCTTCACTGTTATCCAAGGCTACATCTCTACAATCGGTATTCCTGAAGAACAAAAGAAGACCATGCAATCCATGATGCTATTTAACCCAATCATGACATTGTTCTTCAGTTTATCATTCTCAGGTGCCTTAGCACTTTATTGGGCAGCAGGTAACTTTGTAATGATTATCCAACAATTGATTGTTACCTTTATTCTTACTCCCAAGGTTAAGCAACACGTTGCAGACGAATTAAAGGAAAAGCCTGTTGAAGTAGTTGTTACTAAGGAAAAAGTCGCTTCATTGTTTGATACTGATTCAACAAGCGGCAGTAAGAATAACGAAGCTAAAAAAGAATTACACCAAGATTTACGTAATCGTAATAAAGGTAAGCAACAAAGACGTAAGTAAACAAAAATTCCAGTTCAAATTGAACTGGAATTTTTTTATTCTAAATTACTTTTTGGCTTTTTAGCATTTTCACTTAATTTTCTAAGTTTAGCTGCCTGTTTCTTGGTTAACCGTGGGAAGCGTAGCTTAAACTGACTACCTTGTCCTTCAACGGACTCAACACTGATTTCACCATCATAGCTATCAACTAACTTTTGAGCTATTGATAATCCTAAACCGTTACCACCTTTTTCACGAGTTCTTGCTTTATCAACACGGTAGAAACGATTAAAGATCTTCTCTTGATCTTCTTGAGAAATACCTTCACCGAAGTCCTGAACAATGATATTAACTTCTTTTTTAGTCACACCAGCTGAAACATTAATTTGTTTTATATCAGTAGAATACTTAATACCATTATCTATTAAAATTACTAACAGCTGCTCCAAGTGACCATGATAAATTTGAATTTCTGTATCTGGTGGTAAATCATCTTCATCAAGTTGAATCTTAAAGTCTGAATGAACCATTGCCAAATCAGAAACAACTCGTTTTACTGTTTCGTTAACATTTGTTACTTCATAAGGATATTGAACATCAATTTGTTCAGCTCTAGTTAAATCAAGCATTTCCTGAATCAAATGTTTCATTCGATCAGCTTCTTGAAGAGACGCCTTAATTGATTCATCCAAAATTTGTGGATCATCTTTACCCCAGCGCTCTAGCATATTCAAATGCCCCTCAATTACGGCCACTGGAGTTCTCAATTCATGAGATACATCCCCAACAAATTGCTTTTGTTGCTCAATATAACTTTGCATTCGATCAAGCATTTTATTAATTGACGTTGCCAATTCTTCTAATTCATCATCCCGGTTAAGCTCTTTAATTCTTGCCACACTATTAGGATCAGCATTAACTTCCTTAGCCACTTTAGACATATTCTTAATCGGTTTAACAACACTAACAACCAATATATAAGAAATACCTATAAATGCCACAATAGCAATCAGAGAAAGTACTAGCATTAAGCGCAGCAAGTTGTTCATCAAATTATTGTAATATCTCATACTATTCGAGACGACAATATAACCCGTTAATTTATTATTAACTGATGAATAAACTTTTTGATAAGTTATTAATAGCAAACGCCGATTTTGTTTGATCTTCACCACATTTGAATCACCTTTAAAAGGCTTAAATTTAGGCGTTGTATCACCGTTAGCAAAAACAACTTCATTATGCTTATTATAAACAGCAACACTAATATCTGGATTAGAAATTGATGAAATCAAATTGTCACTAAAAGCATTATTATTAGCATCTTTACTACTAATAGCTGGACCACCTTTTAATACACGTCTAGTAGACGGAGAAAGCGACGGAATCACATTAGAAATTTCTAATTCATTTGGAATCGAACTCAAAGTTCTATCCAATGTTACTGCCACATTGGCCGAAGTTTCTTCTTGTTGATTAAGTGACTGTTGACTAACAATTTGATAAACGACAACTGAAAATATGACAAAAGAGACCGTAATCGTCAATGCAACGATACTTACCCATCGAATGATTAGCGATGAATGCTTGGTCTCTTCCTGCGCTTCTTTATTATTCTTGATCATCATCTTCATCTCTTACCATATAACCGGTACCACGAACCGTCTTAATGTAAGATGGTTGACCTGGAGCATCGATCTTATTACGTAAGTAACGAACATAAACTTCAACAACATTAGTTTCAATATTTGATTCTGGACCCCAAATTTTGTTCAGCAATTGATCACGACTGACTACGTTGTTCTTGTTTTCAATTAAGGTCATTAACAAGTTATATTCACGTTTAGTCAAGTCAATTGCTTTACCATCTCCGCGGTGAACAATTCTGTTAGCAGTTTCAATAGTTAAATCTTTAAACTTAACTATCTTTTGTTTTGCAACTGTAACTTTAGAAGCATCTTTTTCAATCTTTACTCGGCGTAAGACGGCACGTAAACGTGCAAGAAGTTCTTCAATAGCAAAAGGCTTAACAATGTAATCATCTGCACCATGGTCTAAGCCAGATACACGATCAATTACAGAATCACGCGCAGTCATCATAATAATTGGTGTAGTCTTTACTTGACGAACTCGACGAGCAATTTCCAGACCATTCAAATCTGGCAACATCAAGTCAAGTAATATTGCATCAAAATCTTGGGCAAGAGCGTCATCTAACCCTTTACGACCATTATTTTCTACTACAGTCTCATAATTTTCGTGTTGTAATTCTAGCTCAACAAATCGAGCCAAATTCTTTTCATCTTCAATAATTAGAATTTTTGCCATGTTAATTCAATTCCTCGTAGATCAATTTGGTTTTCTAATACATAATAAATTAATTAAAAAATGTTTTTATAATTAAAGGATACTTTAAAAATGACCCTAAAACAAGATGAAAAAACAATCAAAGCTAAATTTCTTTGATTGTTTATCATATTATTTGCTAAAACTACTTATCTTCTTTTTTATCATCAAATAAATTCTTCAACTTAGTAAATGCTGGGTTAATTTGATTCTTCTTACCTTCATCAAATGTAGCTTGAGATACAACTTCCCAACCATTACCTTCAGGATAAACATCCTTCTCTTTTTCTTCTGGAGTCAAAATGGTAACTGGAATATGAAGTAAAATGTTATCTTCAACCGCAGTTTGTAAATCAACCATATCATTTTCAACTTGAACAATTGTATCATTATCTTCTAATTCTACTTTAGTTGGTTTACGATCAATATAATTCTCAGTAAAGGTAAAATCTTCATGATAATCAGCAGGTTTCAAGCTTCTGCTTGATGGAACTACCAAGTCAGCAGTTACGTGAAAGCTCCCTGTTACAAATGGTTCTTCATAAAATAAGTCACCAGATAAATGGACGTTTTTTGCATCAATTAATAGATCTTTACTTCTCTTAAAGAATTCTGGCCTCATCTCAACATCACGTTCAATGTGAGTTAAAGGTTCAGAAGAATTTTTAATTTTAGAAAAACTAATTTCTAGCATATTACACCTCGATTGGTCGTTGACCAAAGTTTTGATCAACACCCATTACTTGTTCAAATAAGCGATCCGTTCTAACTTGCAAAGCAAGCGAACCACTTTTTGCACTTCTTTTATCAACTTTAGAAATAATTTCTGTTTGAATATTTTTACGGTTTTGCTTTAAATATTGACGCCCTTTTTTACTAAAACCCAATAACATCAAAGATTCATGATTAAAGCTATCAAGCATATCATCATAGGTTACATTCAATAAAGTATACAAACTCAACCTACGTAGACGAGCATAAGTATACCGCTTAGATTTAATTCTACGCAAAAATTCAGTAAAATCACGGGCAAGATGAATTTCTTGCTTCATCTTATATTCTAAGCCTTCACTCATTTGGTAAATTCGCCGCAGATCTTCAATAGATGAAGATTCAATACGGTACTTTAAAAATGGATAAAGTAAATTCCAATTAGGATAAACTTTTTGTTTAGCTAAAATATTCGCTTCATTTTTAGGCATCCAATACTTTAAATTGCTGGTGTCTTCACCATGCAAGAGCAAATTTCTAATTGCACTTGCACTTTGAACTACCCCACTACGTTGTAAAATATCATCATGTCCTGCACCAATTCGATTTACCGGGTGAAGTTTTAAAGGCGAACCTAAATTATGATTTGCGACAGCATACGCTAACCCTAAAATTGCATTCGGCTGATTAATCTCATGTCCCACTTCATGTGCAACCATTTGATTATATTGAGTAGAATAAGTTTGACTATAATCCTTAAAATCCATATGATTCTGTGGGATTTCAGCAATTCTACTGCCAAGATATGCAAAATTCAAATTAGCATCTTCAACACCAAACACTAAATCTGTTACACCTAATTTGGCTAACTGATCAATATTACCTAATGAAAATAAATCTGCCGGTTCTACAGCAGTAGAAAACGGAGTTTCGAAGACTAAATCGGCTCCTGATTGAAGAGCTGCTTTTGCTCTATCCCACTTACTCATAATCGCCATTTCACCACGTTGAACGTAGTTACCGGACATTAATACAACAATTGGATCCTTTTTAGCGATAAGTCGTGCCTGATTTAATAAAAATTCATGCCCACTATGTAAAGGATTAAATTCCGCAATAATCCCAACCGCACTCATATTTTATTAGTCTTCCTTTAATTCAATTTGTTTACCATTAGCCCATAATTTTTCAAGATTATAAAACTCACGAGCTTCTTTAGTAAATACGTTTACCACAACATCACCTAAATCAAGCAAAAGCCAATTAGAATCTCTTGTACCTTCAATACGATAATCAGTGTAATTATTTTCATGAGCCGCATCAACGATTGAATTAACAATAGCATGTAATTGACGGTTAGAACCTGCGCTAGTAATTACGTAGTAATCAGCTAAAATGCTAACACCACGCATGTCATAAGCTTCAGTATCTTCACCATGACGATCACTAATTGCTTTGGTTGTAAAATCTAAAATTTCTTGACTAGTCAAATTTTTTTCTCCTTCTAATAATTAGTAGTACTCCAAACATTGTAGGCATCAAGCGTACGTGGATATACTTTATTTCTTTTTTCAACTAAAAATGCTAAAGTGTGTGCTAATTGATAGCCAACACCCTCATCAAGATTAGCATAGGTAATTTCACGTGCCTTGTCTACTCCTGGAAAATTACGACCTGGTTCAATAAAATCTGCCATAAAAACAATTTTATCTAATGTGGTCATTTCAGTATCTCCAGTTGTATGACGACGCACTGCAGTTAAAATTTCGGGGTCCCTAATCTTTAAATCATGTTCAATAAAATAAGTTCCAACAATACCATGCCAGATTGCACGATTCCAATTAAGCAAGTCTTTATCAAAATCTTGCTCTTTAATTACTTTACGATATTCTTCAATTGGAACTTGTTTTGCATAATCATGTACAAATCCAGCAAGTGCCGCTTTATCTTCATCATAGCCATTTAATTTGGCCAATTTACGTGAAGTTTCGCTAACACGTACGCAGTGTTGAAATCTCTTATCATCCATATTTGCCTTTTCTTTAGCAATAATTTCATCACTAGATAATGGCGAATATGTTTTTTTAAAAATTAGTTTCGTCAAGGTAAAGCCCCTTTTCTTCAATATACTTTCTAACAGCTTCTGGTACTAAGTAACGAATTGAAGTGCCGGTTGCAACTGAACGACGAATAGCAGTTGAACTTAAACGAATATCTGGTGCATCAACCCAAATCATTGGATATTGTGGATCTTGCGGATAACCTGGACGACGAATACCCACCAAAGTCACCATTTTTGCTAAAGTTGGTGCTTCCTTCCATGTATGGAAACTATTTACCTGATCACTACCCATAATTAGGTAATAATTATTTTGTGGTGCTTTTTCTTTTAAATAGCGCATTGTATCAACTGTATATGAAATACCGCCACGGAATAATTCAAGTAACTTAACTCTAAATTTAGGATTATCTCGAGTAGCTAAATCAAGCATTGTTGCTCGATCCTTAGCTGAAGTAAGTGGAGCATTCTTATGTGGTGGAATATTATCAGGAATAAACCATACTTCATCTAAACGCAATTTAGTCATTGCTTGCTCTGCAGCAACTAAGTGAGCAATATGAACTGGATTAAAAGTTCCACCCATAATGCCAATTTGTCTACCCTTACCATTTTCTCGTTCTAACTTAGATTCAACTTTGGCAACAGGTGCTTCTTTCTCAATACATTTTGGATTAACCATATGAAAACCTCTAAATTAATGCACGACGAATTCCTAAACCAATACCATCAGGAGTATAAGTTTTAACAACGCATCCCTTAGGCACAGTCACAAAACCGATTCCGCCAAACAAAAGATCACTCTTATAATCAGTTCTAAACTCTTTACCTTTAAGCGGAGCCATCTGATCATCTGCAGAAGGGGGAGTCAATAATTCTCCTTTATGCTTTTCATAAAAAGCATCGGCATTGGCAGTCTTAGTTCTATGAACATACATATCACGTGCCACATATACTGTAAAACTAGTTGATTCACCTTTCAAAAAATCAATTCTGCCAAGTCCCGCCAAAAATAATGTGTTACCTGGCAAAAGTTGATAAGTAGCTGGCTTAAGTGGCTTTTTAGGTGATACTAATTCCAAATCTTTAGCATTTAAATGTGTAGCAAGTTGGTTATCCGTCATAATCCCTGGTGTATCAATCAAAAAGTGACCATTTTCTAATGGAATTTCAATTTGATCTAAAGTGGTGCCAGGGAAGCGCGAAGTAGTAATTAAATCCTGAATATCACCCATCATATCAATGATTGCATTGATTAATGTCGATTTACCAACATTGGTAGTTCCTACAAAATAAACATCTTTATCTTGAGAATGATCATTGATATAAGAAATTAAACTCTCTAAATTTACTTTCTTTTTAGCTGATACCAAAAAGATATCCTTGGGATATAATCCCATTCGGTTAGCTTCTTGTCTCATCCAGTCCTTAATTTTGCTTTGTTTAGAATTCTTAGGGAAAAGATCAAACTTATTTCCTACTAAGATGAAATCATTGTTTCCTACAAAGCGCTTCAATGATGACAAAAGCGAATTAGAAAAGTCAAATAAATCAACAACATTAACTACTAATGCTTTCTTTTCAGACAATGAATTAAGTAAAGCCAAGAAGTCATCGTTATTCAAATCAACAGGCATGATTTCATTATAGTGCCGCAATCTAAAGCAGCGTTGACAATAAACATCTGTGTTTTCTTCACGCTTTGCCTTATCTAGTGCACTCTTAGGTAAATAACCTGCTTTTTTAGGATCATCGGATTGAAGAATAGCCCCACATCCAACGCAAATAATATCCTCATCCATTTTGTAAATTCTCCTTAAATGTTACTCGATGTGATAAACCAAGAAAGAAAAAGATAATCTTCTCAAAGAAACGATTAATTCGGGTATTCCACTTATCAGTCTCAACTAATGGTTTAACCAAAACAGTCTCAACGCCAGCTAAATTACCTGCTTGCATATCTGTAATTAGTTGATCTCCCACCATCATTACTTGATTTTTATTCAATCCCATCTCTTCTCGCTTACGCGTAATGGCAAACGGCAAAGGCTTACGTGCCTTCGCTACAAAATCAATGTGGTATGGGTTAAGTACTTTACCGACACGTTCGGCATTATTGTTAGAGATGACAACTAACTTAATATTTGCCTTAGCAAGTTTTTTATTTAGCTTATCCATTTCTTTTGCAGTTTCAAATTTATTCCAAGCAAGTAGAGTATTATCTAAATCTGAAAAAACTGCTTTTATTCCCATTTCATTTAATTTGCGAGGGTCCAAATTGTAAATAGTATCTATTGTATATTTTGGTCTAAATAACATATAAAATCTGCCATATAAAACATGGAAGTATGTAGAAAGATATGAGATTTCTACATACCAGAAAGATATATTTTTCCTTTCTTTGTTTTCTTTACTGTCGTCTTCACCAGTATTCCGATATTCCAATTTAGGAGTAATCGCATTGACTAGCTCGTACAGCTTAAGGGTCTAGCCAACCCCATTAATTTTCTTTATTTTGCTAAAGCTAAAAGATTTAGCACTGCATTTTCATCTCGATCATTAGTGTAGCCACACCGATAACAGATATACTCATTATGTTTAGTACCATGTTTTTGATTACCTTGTAGAGTAATCTTTTCATCACCTTTTTTGACATATCCACACTTTGCACATCTTTGTGTTGATGGATACATTTTAGAAGCAAGAATTAATTCTTTATTGTACCAATCACACTTATAAGTTAAGATCTGTCTGAATTTACCAAAAAGCGATCTCTGCATGCCCTTTGAAGCCACATGCGTCATCATCATTTCTTTGACTGCCAAATCTTCAATTACGATTTGATCGTAATCATTCACTAACCTAGTAGTGAATTTTTGTAAAAGGTCATTTTGGATATTGACTACTTTACGGTAATCTCTTTGCAATTTGGCTCTCACTGCTAAGTAATTATTCGTCTTGGTAGCCAGCTTACCATTAATTTCTCTTTTACGAGCTAACATTCTTTGATAATGTTTAATTCGCTTGTAGAGCTTTTGCAGCCTAACAGGTAAAACATTGATTAGACCATCTGTGTAGTTGAAATGTCCAACATTAACATCAATTGCAGTTTTCTTATGAGTTTTAGCCTTAGCCGGAATGTTTTCTTCATAGGTTAAAGCCGCATAGTATAATCCTTTTTCTTTAAAGATACTTGCTATTTTAACTTTGCGCATCTTCAAAGCCTCATAGCTTGCTAGATCGAACCAATTATCTTTTGCGATACTCCAAGGCTTATCAAGTCTAAGCTTGCCATTAACAATTTCAGCCCGATCTGTTTTAAAGCCTTGCCTAGGAGCTTTCTTAGATTTAAATCTTGGCTTCCCCCAGTCAGGCTGAGCTTTATCTAAAAAATTCTTCCACGCATTAGCTAAATCTTTAATAGCTAGCTGTAAACATCTAGCTGATAAATCATATTGCCAGTCGGCTTTACCAGCTACTAATTCATCACGAACTCTGCGTTCATTAGGACTAGGGTTATCTTTAGTAGTTAATGTATGGGCCTCATACATCAACTGCCAGGTCTCCAATCCTTTATTCCAACAATATCTACGATAGTCGCACAAAGCATCAAGATGCTTCTGCATTGTTTTATTTACTTTTAGCTTAACTACTTGCGTTTTAATCATTGCTTCACCTCCTAAACCAAACACCAGTTTAGCAGATGAGTAATTTTACACAAGCAAACAAAATATTAAATTTTATTCATTTTCCATGTTTATCTTTCTGAGTGAAGCTGATTTTCCATTTTTTTCATTATATATAATATCAAAAATGTGTTTGTATTAGAAACTTTTGTTTCATTCTTAGGAAAACGTGATAAAATACTAACAATTTAACCTAGTTCATCCAGATTTAGAAAGGGAAGACAATGAGAAAATTTATCGATTTACACCTTCACCTAGATGGTTCAGTTCCTGTTTCTACTGTAAAGAAACTAATGCAAGAACATGATTTGCCTATTCCAACGGATCAAGAACTGCGCCAAGAATTGTCAGTTGATTCTAGTTGCAAAAGTTTAGATCAATTTTTAGAAAAATTTGCTTTACCTAATAAATTAATGCAGACAAGACATGACCTTGAAACGATCGTTTATGATCTTCTAACTGAATTAAAAGCACAAGGTTTGGTTTACGCAGAAATTCGTTTTGCTCCGCAGCTTCATACTAAAGAAGGTTTAACGCAAGAAGATGCAATTAAGGCAGCCATCAGTGGTTTAAATAAATTTTTGTATGATCAAAAAGAAAAAAATGACTCACCTGAATTGCACGCAGGCTTAATTTTATGCTTAATGCGATTTTCTAATAATCAAAAAGAAAATATAGAAACAGTTGAGCTTGCCAAAAAATTCTTAAATAAAGGCGTAGTTGGGCTTGATCTAGCTGGTGCTGAAGGTCCTATTCCTAATATTAAGTACAAATCATTCTTTAATCAGGCTCAACAACTTGGTGTACCTTATACAATCCATGCTGGTGAAGCAGATGGTCCTGATTCGATCCGTCAAGCACTAGCAATGGGCGCTAAAAGAATTGGTCATGGTATTCGCTGCACAGAAGATACCCAATTGACTCAGGAATTAATCGATCAACAAATCGTACTAGAATGTTGTGCCACTTCCAATATGAATACTAAGGCATTTGATCAAATCGATTCCTATCCGATTAAGAAATTGCTTCATAAAGGGATGAAAGTTACACTTAATTCCGATGATATGACGGTTTCTGATACTAATTTACTCCATGAATACAAAGTGCTTGAAAAACGAACTGATTTAACACCTGAAGAAGAAACAACGCTTTATCTCAACGCAGTTGACGCTGCATTTACGACACCTGATGAAAAAATTAGATTACGAGCATTTTTGCAGAAATAAAAAATAAAGGTCAGGAATGATTTTCCTGGCCTTTATTTTTAAGTAATTATTAGTTTAATGCCTTCTTAGCAGTGTCTGCTAATTGTGCAAAAGTCTTTGAATCGTTGTAAGCAATATCAGCTAACATCTTACGGTTCATGTCAACACCAGCTAACTTCAAGCCGTGCATTAACTTAGAATATGAGATGTCGTTTTGTCTTGCAGCTGCGTTAATACGAGCGATCCATAACTTTCTGAAGTCACTCTTACGTCTTCTACGGTCACGGAATGCGTACTTGTATGAAACGAATAATTGAGTACTTGCAGCCTTAAATTGCATGTGCTTTGCGCCACGGTAACCCTTGGCAAGCTTCATGATCTTCTTACGACGTTGACGTGTTACTGTTCCACCTTTAACTCTTGGCATTTAAAATTCCTCCTACTACAGTCTGATTCAAGAACAAATAATTAGTGCATTTGAGCAACCATTTGCTTAATACGCTTCATGTCGCTACGTGAAACCATAGCAGGCTTTCTCAAGTGACGACGTTGCTTCTTAGTCTTACCGTGGAAACGGTGACCAGTAAATGCGTGGTGACGTTTTAAACCACCATTTGCAGTTCTCTTGAAACGCTTAGCAGAAGCGCGGTGTGTTTTCATCTTTGGCATATTTCTATTTCCTCCAATTAACTACTTTTTCTTTTTGTCCTTATCACTCTTAGGTGCAAGCATTAAGAACATTGAACGGCCTTCCATCTTAGGCTTACTAATAACATTAGCAATATCTGAAGTTGCTTCAGCCATCTTTTCAAGTACTTGTTGACCTAATTCCTTGTGAGTGATGGCACGACCTCTAAAACGAATTGAAACACGAACTTTAGCCCCTTCTTTAGAAATGAACTTACGAACATGTTTTAACTTAGTTTCAAAGTCGTTGCCTTCAATTGTTGGACTCAAACGAATTTCTTTTACACTAACTGTCTTGGACTTCTTACGGGATTCCTTAAGCTTCTTTTGTTGTTCAAAGCGGTACTTACCGTAGTCCATGATACGTGCTACAGGTGGCTTAGCGTTGGGTGAAATAAGAACTAAATCAAGACCTGCATCGCTTGCACGATTCAAGGCTTCACTCTTACTCATCACACCAACTTGACCACCATCTTCATCAATTAAACGAACTTCGCGAGCGCGAATTCTGTCGTTTAAGATTAAACTCCTTGGTATAACTGTTCACCTCCGTGTTAATTTGAGGACAAGAAAAAGGCGGGATAAGTATCACCCCGCCTTTAATCAACAGAAATTATCGATCAGCCTAGAGGTTTACTTAACTTAGGCGAGAAGCGGGTGCTTCTTCTTGTTCTCAACTAGTAGTAGTATACTCGTTAATACTATCCTCGTCAATAAAATTATGAGCTTTTTTCACAAAGTAGTAGATTATTTTATCAACTTTTTGTTTTGGTAAGCATAACTTACAAAATAATTGCCGGCACCTTCACCTACACGTAAAGCATTAACTTTCTTTCCTTTAATTGTCTTTTTAACAGGAACATAGTAGTAACCATCTCCTGCGCCTGCGAGCCAGCCATTAGCATTAAAGCCCGTAACGCCGTGGAATTTAAAAGTATAAGCTTCAAACATTGAACTAGATACTTTATCGGCTAATTTATAATTTGCTTTTTCATCAGCAGCTGCTAACTTATCAGCCCACTTATCTGATTCTTTTCCCTTCAATACTTGGTAGAGTTTGAGTCCATTAATAGTATGAGCTGTAATTTTAGTTTTGATTATTTTGCCATCTTCTTTATGATACCAGGTACCACGAGTGTTTTTAGGCGTAGTAAAAACTTTTTTAGCACCCCAACTTGCTGCATTTGCCGTAGTAGCATTAGCACTAGCAAATCCTAAAATCATTAAAAATGCTGCCAAAAATACGAAAACTTTTTTCTTCATCTGAATATCTCCTCTCAAAATTACATGTCTATTATGCCACTAAAAACTACGATCGAAGCATTAATTTTACGTTTTTTTTACAATAATTACATTTATGTTACTAAATAAAAATAGCTGATTAAATCAGCTATGCTACAAAATCTACTCTTTCTTCAATTTTTCATTAATTTGCTTAACCTCAGTTCTTAAATGATAAAAATATGCTCCATATGCAATCGTGTACATAATGATAAATTCTCCAATTACTAGCAATAAATTCATCCCTACAAAATCAAAGCTATTCAAATAGAAGTTAAATACTAGCCATGCGGCCAAACAAACAAAGAAATTAATAAAAATCTGCTTTCTTAAAGACCAACTATCATTGTTGAAAACCAACCCTGCTAAAAAGAAAAAGACTCCAATTAGAAATGAAGCTAGCACCCAAAACAAAAAGGTTGAAACATTAATGGTACTTTTAGTCAAATTTTCCGAATAATACATTCCTAAAATCTCTACTGCTAGCCAACTCATGCCAATGCCAACACCAATTAAGCCACTGACTAATAATTGTTTCAAATTTTTCATAATCCTATCCTCTCTTTCAAGTATTTAATCTTTCTTCGTGCAACTTGAATTCGCAAACCATTTTTCATAATAGCATCAATGTTGCCTATCCTAATAATTTCCAGATGATCGATCAAGTGATAATTAACAATTGAACTTCTGGATACAACAACAAAATTATCAGGTAAAATTTTCTCTACTTGATACAATCTACCTCTAAAAACATAGCTATCAGCTTCTGTACATATCAACGTCTTTTCATTTTCCACCTGTATTGCAAAAATCTGTGAAAATTTAATTGCATGTGCATCCCTATCCTGATAGCCCCAAAGGAAATCTTGTTCAGATCTCAGTTCTTTAGTAATCCGTTTCATTTTTTCGGTCATCTTTTTTAACCAAAATTCTGCTTTTTCTTCCGATAAATTCTGGTCAACATTAAACTTAATTTTCATATCATTCCCCCTTACTTGTTTATTAGTATAGCTATCTAAATAACTAAAACCAGCAAGTTTCGGTAAACGGCAAAAATCTAACGGTGAATGGTATTATTACCAAAAAATCCGCCAGGATATTATTCCTAGCGGATTTTTATTGTTTATTTTATTAAGACTAGTTTTCTCTTGAGTATGACTTAACGTCAGCATCAATTTCATTAATGAAGTCATCAAGACTCTTAGAAATTTCTTCATCAGTACCGTAACGACGTACGTTAACGCTACCGTTCTTCATTTCTTCGTCACCTAATACTAAAGTGTAAGGTACTTTTTGAGTTTGTGATTCACGAATCTTGTAACCCATCTTTTCGTTTCTATCATCAACTTCTACTCTGAAGCCGCGCTTAGCAAGTTCTTGACGAACCTTTTCTGCATATTCGCCATGAGCTTCATTGTTAACTGGGATGATTTCAGCTTGAACTGGAGCAAGCCAAGTTGGGAATGCACCTTTGTAGATTTCAGTAAGGTAAGCAATGAATCTTTCCATAGTACCAACAATACCACGGTGAACCATAACTGGACGGTGTTCTTCACCATCTTTACCAACGTAAGTTAAGCCAAATCTTTCTGGGAGCATGAAATCAAGTTGGATAGTTGACATAGTTTCGTCGTTACCCAAAGCAGTCTTAGTTTGAATATCAAGCTTAGGACCATAGAATGCTGCTTCACCTTCAGCTTCAACATAGTCAAGGCCAAGGTCATCCATAGCACCCTTAAGCATCTTTTGACTTCTTTCCCACATTTCATCATTTGCAAAGTACTTGTCAGTGTTCTTTGGATCACGGTATGAAAGTCTGAAGTAGTAATCAGTAATATCGAAGTCTCTGTATACGTCCATGATCAACTTCAAGATCTTAGCAAATTCGCTTTGAACTTGATCAAGTTCTACAAATGTGTGACCATCGTTCAAGGTCATTTCACGTACACGTTGAAGACCAGATAAAGCACCTGATTTTTCGTATCTGTGCATCATACCAAGTTCAGCAACACGAAGTGGTAAATCACGGTATGAACGAATGTGGTGCTTGTAAATTTGAATATGTGATGGGCAGTTCATTGGACGAAGTTCAAGCATTTCGCCATCACCCATGTCCATTGGTGGGAACATGTCATCACGATAGTGTGCCCAGTGACCTGACGTCTTGTAAGCATCAAGGTTCATAAGTACTGGAGTGTAAACGTGCTTGTAACCGTCAGCTACTTCACGATCGATGATGTAACGTTCAACAACACGACGAATAGTAGCACCCTTTGGCATCCAGTAAGGAAGACCTGCACCAACCTTAGGATCTACGAAGAAGAGATCAAGGTCACGACCGATAGTACGGTGGTCACGTTCCTTAATTTCAGCACGACGCTTCAAGTCTTCCTTTAAAGCAGCTTCCTTGAAGAATGCAGTACCAAAAATTCTTTGAAGCATAGGGTTTGATGACTTACCAAGCCAGTAAGCACCAGCTACTGATAAAAGCTTAAAGTGCTTAATTTTACCAGTGTTTGGTAATAATGCATCAAAGCCAAAGTCCACAAAGTCACCTAATTTGTAAGCATCAACCTTGTCAGAGTCAATCTTCTTTAAAAGATCGCTCTTGAATGGATCATCCTTGAACATTTCTTCAAGTTCTGACTTGTCCATTACAACATGTTCAATAGGTTGACCACTCTTAATAAGCTTTTCCATTGCCTTTTCAAGTTCTGGCAATTCAGTAACCTTAATTTGGTCCTTCTTGTCAGTATCAACATAGAAGCCACCTTCATCAGCTACGTGTTGACCTAAACGAAGTTCTGGGTACTTCTTCTTAGCAACAGCTTCAAATGCAAAAGCTGCAGTTGCTCTTAAGATATCTAATCCTTCTTCATCCTTATCAGTAATGATAGCAATTTCAACATCACTATCAATTTCGTAATCAAGTGGCTTAACTTGACCATTTACCTTAGCACCAACAGCAGCCTTTCCAAGAGAAGTAGCGATTGATGAAGCTACTTCTTTAACTGAAACAGCCTTGTCGAATTCTTTCTTTGAGCCATCTGGCAAAGTAACTGAAAAACTCATAAAATTACCTCCAAAAAAAATCCCAGTGCGACAATGCACTGGGACGTTAATTGCGTGGTTCCACCCAAAATTCAGGTTAGCGTTTATCTAACCTCTTAACATGGATTAATAAAGGTATCCAACCTATCTCTTTTCAATTTTGGGATAAACGATTGGGGTGTTTTTCTAATGAGAAGCTTCCAGAACTAGGCCCCTCTCTCTGAGTTGAAAAACATCATGTTCGCTTAATTAATTTCAATTATACGCATCAAAGTTTGGGATGCAAGACTTTTTTCAAAATTATCGCAAAGAATTTCTCCGATCAGGACCAGAAACTACAACTTCCTTAGCTAGAAAACGTATACGTTGCATTAATCTTCTAGCTTTTACAGGATCTGTCGCATTCCTTGTTTCTTCAAAATGCGACTCAAGAGCTTCCATATCCAAGTTGGATGAGAAAAATGTTGGTAACACATTGTCCATGCGCGCCTGTAAAATTACGCCTAAAACATCATCACGTGACCATTGGCTAAGTGTTTCTGCACCGATATCATCTAAAATTAATAGATCACATTCCGACAAACGACGAATTTCATCTTGCAAACTATTATCCCCAAAATGACTAGCTAGTCCTGCAATAAAAGTCGGTACATGTAAAAAGACAACGTCTTTCTCCATATTTGTCACAACATAATTAGCCAGTCCTGCTAAAATATAGGTTTTTCCAACGCCAAAATCCCCGGACAAATATAATCCTTGTTGATGTGAATCTTTACTATACTTATTTAAAAAATCATAAATTAAAGTTAAGACCTGATTACGATCGTCCGTAATATCTATCTTACTTAACTCAACATCATGCAATCTCCCAGGTAAATCTATTAAATGAAGACGTTTTTTAGCTGCTCTTTTTCTATCTTGTGCCACTTTAGCTTGTGTAGGTGCATAACGAACATCAATTACTTTACCGTTTAAAAATAATTGTGGAGCATACCCTGCCATTACCTTGCTAGGATTACGTTTTTGCGAATAAAATTCGTATAATCCAGACATACTGTTCTTAATCATTTTTTGATCAATCTTGGCTTTATTGGCTTGAAGAAAGGCATTAATATCAGGATCTTGCAAAACTTGATTTAAGATATCTTCTTTACTGCCCAAATTACGCTCTTTTACAATTTTTTTAATCACGTTTCCAATTGGTTCCACAATTTTCACCTACTTTTTATTATTTAAGTCCTTAAATAAATTTTTCAATTGTTCAGTGGACATCCCAGCATCTTTCTTAGCTTTTTTCTTGCTCCAATCGGTACCTTTTTCCACCCGTTTAGGCTGAAAATTACGTGTCACACGCTGTTTTTTGCCAAAACTGTCACGTCGCTTTTTCACATATTGTAAAGCTTGAGTTGCTGTGGCGACACCATGTTGCAGCCAATCATTAGCAATTTTATAAGCAAGATTTGAACTAATCACCGTATCATATGTCAAACAGGTATAAGTCAAAATATTAATCAAATCTTCTGGCAATCCATATTGTGTATGTAAATTATTAATAATTTGCTTTTCGTTTGCACTGGTAATACCGCCTTTTTGCGTTTTAAGCTTATACAAAAATTCAGCAGGTGAATTCTCATTAGCTTCTTTTAAGAGCTTTCGATCACCATCGTCCATACCTTTAATAGCAGCCAGTGCCTTTTCTTGTCCTTGACTCAATTGTTTTTGAACATTTTCTCTGGTGCTCATGCGCTTATAGTTTTCAGCTATGGTATTGCTAATATCACGCATATTTAATGTATATGAGCCATGAAGACAAGGTAAACTCTCATCTACAAATTCTTTTTCGGTTAAGCCATATGTCTGCATCAGACCACGAATTTGATTTTTCTTTGCATCGACTTCACTTGCAGGAATCTGATAAATTTCATATTGATCTTTGATTACATCCCAATCAATAGAGTCACGATCATTAACCTTGGCTTCTTTTACCTCATACGATTGATTCTCTTGTGCTGCTTGCATTACATCATTGGACGGAGTAATTGCTTCATCTCCAGGTAAACGAAAAACATCAAAAAATGTAGCAGACACATCCCGCGCATTTTTGATCGCTCTTTCTTTCAACTTAGTTTCTTGAGCAAAATTATGACTCAAATTATGAAAAGTAGTAACCCCTACTTTTTCTTTGAGTAAACTAGCCAGCAAAGGAGTAGAAAAGAAATTATCTGAGCTAGGTATCTTCAATAATTTAAAAACCAAAATATTATTAAAGACATTATCAGATAAATATGTTTGAACTAATCCCACAGCTTCAAGTTTGTGCAATGAATTAAACATTTGCTTCAAACTACAATCTAATTGTTCTTGCAGTGAATAAATTCCTTTAGCTTCTGAAATCATGCCATACGGATCATAATCATTGACTAAAGTATGATATAAAGATACTGCGACAGCCCCAACTAATGGTTGATATAACTTGATTAATATTTTTTCATCTTCTGGAAAAAGAGTAATTTGATTGGCTACATAGTAAAGATGCTTGGGATCAGAAGTCTCAAACATAATTAATTACCCTTTTCCTTTTTAGCCATCATATCTTCCATTGTCTTCATGAAGCTAGACATGTCTTTAAATTCACGATAAATCGAGGCAAAACGAATGTATGCTACATCATCTAAATCTGCCAAATCATCCATAACATATTGACCGATCTTTTTAGATGAAATTTCACTAACACCTTGTTTTCTTACCTTATTCTCAACTTGGTCAACAAGATGTTCAAATTGTTCACTACTAATAGGTCGCTTTTGGCCTGCAGCCATAACACCATGAAGAATCTTTTTACGACTAAATGGTTCACGCGTTCCATCATTTTTAACTACTAATAATGGTGCTGTTTCAATTCTTTCAAAAGTAGTAAAACGAAAACCACAATTTTCACACTCTCTGCGTCGTCTGATTGCACGGTTTTCATCACTAGGACGTGAATCAATAACGCGGGAGGCATTTTGATGACAATTTGGACATTCCATAGCTATCCCTCTTCTTTGATTTTAATTAATAATTGTTCTAGTTTATTTTCTAGTTCTTCTATTGTACCAGTATTTGCAATCACGAAATCAGCCATTTGCGCTTTTTTATTAAGTGGCATCTGACTTTTGATTCTCATTTTTGCTTCTTCATCAGTTAAATTATTTCTTTGCTTTAATCGATTAATTTGAGTAGCTTCTGGCAAAGTAATTACCAAAACTCCGTTCGCAATTTTCTTTTTATCTAAATTAGACTCAAAGTAAACCGGTGCATCAAGAATAACAATGTCTTTATCTTGGTACATTTTAATCTTTTGTATTGTTTTATCGAAAATTAACGGATGAGTCAACTGATTTAGTTTATTTAATGCGGTTGGGTCACTAAAAACTAATTGTCCCAGCTTTTTACGATTAATTGTTTGATCACTATTTAAATATTCTGTACCAAAATTATCTTTAATTGCTTGCCATGAAGCATTTTTAGGTTTCATTAAATCATGAGCAATTTGGTCACAATCAACAACTGGAATATTTTTATTCTTAAAAAATTGATCAGCGGTACTCTTTCCTGTAGCAATTCCGCCAGTTAATGCTAAAACATATGTCATTTATAAATCACCTGACAATGAGGACAAAATGTTGTTCCTCTTCCCGACACTTTAATCTTTTCAAAAATATTGCCACAACGTGGACACTCTTCGCCTACATGCCCATACACTTGTAGCATTTCTTGATAACCACCAACTTCTCCATTAGCATCTAGATAACTATGGACAGTTGTCCCCCGTTTTTCGATTGCTAGCGCAATTGTTTGATTAATGTTTTCCCATAAACCAGCTACTTTTTTAGCAGGAATCTTATTAGCAATACTTAATGGATGAATTTTACTTTGCCATAAAGTTTCATCGACATAAATATTACCTAATCCTGCCACCGTAGTTTGATCGAGTAAAACGTTTTTGATATTTTTATGTTTCTTTTTTAGATTATCGATTAAATATTGTTGACTAAACTCAGACGTATTAGGTTCGGGCCCTAATTTCTTTATCCCTGTCACTTGACGTTCAGTGCCAGTAATGATTAACTGCATTCGCCCAAATTTACGAACGTCATTATACCGCAATGCAGTCTTATCTGTAAAAACAAACTCTACATGATCATGCTTATCTTTTGGCGCATCTTCAGTAGTTAGATGATATTTCCCCTCCATGCGCAAATGCGATACAATCGTCAAATTATCGCTTAATCGAATAAGCAAATATTTGGCGTAACGATCAATTCCAATGATTTTTTTACCAGGTAATTCCTTCAAAAATTCATCATGATCTGTAGCCACAATCGTTGGATACCATAAAACTACCTTTTCAATCGTCTTGCCTTTAATTAAAGGCAATAATGTTCTACGAACTGTCTCAACTTCAGGCATCTCGGGCATTTTATCACCTACTTTGCATCATACCAATTGTGTCCCCAACCTGAATCGGCAATTAAAGGAACATCCAATTTAACTGCTGATTGCATTATTTCTGGAACAATCTTCTTAATTGTTTCAAGTTCATCTTTTGGAACATCAAAAATTAATTCGTCGTGAACCTGAATTACCATTTTAGTTTTAAGATGCAATTCATCAAGTTTCTTTTGCATATTAATCATCGCAATCTTAATAATATCGGCCGCAGACCCTTGAATTGGTGAATTAATTGCTGTTCTTTCCGCAAATGAACGGACAGTGAATTTTTTAGCATGGATATCTGGCAAATATCTACGTCTATGCATAATAGTTTCGGCATAGCCCTTTTCACGTGCTTCTTGGACTGCCTTATCCATATAGTCCTTGATTTGAGGATATTGTTCAAAGTAATTATCAATAAATTCTTTGGCACGCTTTCTAGAAATGCCTAAATTCTTTGACAAACCATAATCTGAAATTCCGTAAACGATACCGAAGTTAACGGCCTTAGCGTGACGACGCATAAGTGGCGTTACTTCATCTGGTGAGTCCAAATGGAAAATCCTCATTGCGGTATGAGCGTGAATGTCATAGCCAGTCTTGAAGGCTTCTTGCATGTTTTGATCACCTGAAACATGGGCTAAAACACGAAGTTCAACTTGTGAATAGTCGCAAGAAAAGATATAGCCATCAGGTTCACTAGGTACAAAAGCCTTTCTAATTTGCTTACCCTCTTCTGTACGAGTAGGGATATTCTGCAAGTTAGGATCAACACTAGATAAACGTCCAGTAGCTGTTAAAGTTTGCAGATAACGGGTGTGAACACGACCATCTCGTTGAATTACATCAAGTAATCCCTTAACATAAGTAGATTGAATTTTGGCAATTTGACGATAATCCAAAATCTCGCTCACGATTGGACTCTGTGTTTTTAATTGATCAAGGACTTCAACGGAAGTTGAGTAACCTGTCTTTGTCTTTTTCAATACTGGTAAATTCAATTTTTCAAATAAAATATGACCTAATTGCTTAGGAGAATTTAAATTGAATTCTTCGCCAGCTTGTTTATAAATTTTGTCTTCAAGTTCCTTTAATTTAACGGCAAATTCATTTTGCAATTCAATTAATGTACTTGCTTCCACCTTGATACCATTAATTTCCATTTTAGCCAAAACACGAGCAGTTGGAATCTCAATGGTTTCAAACAAATCATCTTGTTCATGTTCTTTGAGTTGTTTAAGTAACTCTGGTTTAAGTTTTTCAATTACACATACTTTAGCGGCTAAGTGCTTGAAGAATTCTTTATCTTCTGGGATTGCTTGTTTCTTACCTTTACCATATACTTCAAGGTCCGTCTTGATTGAATATTCATCATAAAGGTGGGCAATTTCACCTAAGTCATTAGAGTTCTTTTCATTATTGACCAAATATGAAGCAAGAAGCATATCATAGTTGAGTCCTTCAACAATAACGTCTAGTCGATGTAAACCAACAGTCATCCGCTTTAGGTCAAAGACATCCTTTTGAATTTTCCTATTTTCAAGGATATCTTTAAGTGGCTTTTCTTGTAATAAAGCAATATCTTTTGAGACATAAACTTTATCGCCCACCTTCAAGCTAAAACCTTCAAATGGTGCTAAATGATAATTATCGCCAAGCATTTCAAGATAAAAACTTATCTCATTTTCTTTCAAGTCGTCTAATTCAGCAACATTATCCTCAGTCAGCTCAACGTAATCGTAATTCTCGGTATCACCAGAATCTTCACCAGCAGTCTCTAGATTCAATTCAGCTAAAAATTTTCTAAAGCCTAATCTTTCATAAAGATCACGCAATTTTTCATAATTTGGATCTTTTTTAATCGTGTCTTCAAGAGTAACCGTAACTGGTGATTCACGGTCAATAGCGGCAAGTTTTTTAGCTAAAAATGCCTTATCCTTATCACGAATTAAACGTTCTTTACGCTTAGACTTCTTCAAATCGTCAATGTGGTCATAAAGATTCTCTACTGAACCATACTTTTGAATCAAATTAGAAGCTGTCTTAGGGCCAATGCCTTCAACACCAGGATAATTATCGGAGTTATCACCCATCAAAGCCTTCATATCAATGAATTCGGTTGGAGTTATGCCGTTAACTTCCTTCATGTGTTCAGGCGTGTAGGCTTCGGTGTCACCCACACCATTTTTAGTGATCAAAACTGTAGTCTTGTCTGAAGCAAGTTGAGTTAAGTCACGGTCACCGGTAACTACTGTAACTTCGTAGCCAGCATCTTCACCCATTTTTGATAAAGTACCAATAATATCGTCGGCTTCATAATTCTTCAGTTCATAGCTTGTAATCCCTAAATCCGTTAACATTTCACGAATAACAGGCATTTGTTCAAGCAATTCACTAGGTGTCTTCTGTCTGCCGCCCTTGTAGTCTTTATACATGGCAGTTCTGAAAGTAACTTTGCCCGCATCAAAAGCAACTAAGATATTAGTTGGATCTACTTGTTTAAGAATGGCATCCAACATGTTTTTAAAGGTAAAAATCGCATTAGTGTGCAACCCATCTGGACTAGTAAAGCGATCAAGTTGCCGATACAAAGCATAAAAGGCACGAAAAGCAACTGAATTTCCATCTATTAGAAGTAATTTTTTATCTGCCATTTTATTCCCCCTTATTTATTAATTGATCTATGTTTACTTATCTATTTTACCAGTTTACGGTACACTATTTCAGCATGTTGTTTTTGGAAAAGAAAAAAGCCCTGATTAGGGACTTTTTCTTGTGATCTTTCCTTCACTGCGTTAATGTAGCTCCACTTTTTTGGAGAAAATCTTGCCCAATTATTTTAAAAATATTGTGCTTCAGGGTTACCTCCACTTTCATAGAAAAAATAAAAGGCTCTAAAAGCTACAGAGTTACCATCGAGGATCACCTCCACATACGTGGAGAAAATATCGTAGTCAATCTCGTACTTAAAACCACCCTGGGATCACCTCCACATACGTGGAGAAAATCCAGGTTGACTTGCGCTAGGTGTTGCATCAATAGGATCACCTCCACATACGTGGAGAAAATTAGGCAAATAGCCAATTTTTATCATACATTCCGGGATCACCTCCACATACGTGGAGAAAATCGGCAATTTTTGAAACAAACAACTATGTATATAGGATCACCTCCACATACGTGGAGAAAATAAATAAGGAAGATATTGCCACCCTCGGTACCCAGGATCACCTCCACATACGTGGAGAAAATACGTTAAAGCGGACAATAAGCTTCAACGTTTTAGGATCACCTCCACATACGTGGAGAAAATCGTGCTTGAAATTGCTCTCGGGGTTTCGCCTAAGGATCACCTCCACATACGTGGAGAAAATATTTGCTGCGAGTAACTCTGACTTGTTTACCCGGGATCACCTCCACATACGTGGAGAAAATTTTAGCTAAGTTTAAGACCGAAGATGGCCAAAGGGATCACCTCCACATACGTGGAGAAAATCGGCAATTTTTGAAACAAACAACTATGTATATAGGATCACCTCCACATACGTGGAGAAAATCGGCAATTTTTGAAACAAACAACTATGTATATAGGATCACCTCCACATACGTGGAGAAAATACAAGTTTTGCTCTAACCATGATGTTGTAAACAGGATCACCTCCACATACGTGGAGAAAATAGCTATCCAAATATTAAATTTGCACTAGTTAAGGGGATCACCTCCACATACGTGGAGAAAATGAAGAATTTTATCTTCTAGGTGGCTTTTTTGTGGGATCACCTCCACATACGTGGAGAAAATAGAAATATTTGATTTTGATAGTGAAAAAGAATAGGATCACCTCCACATACGTGGAGAAAATTCAAGATCAACCATTCATTTGCCACGCAAATCGGGATCACCTCCACATACGTGGAGAAAATTATTTTCTGGTGTGAAAAATGCTGATGATATTGGGATCACCTCCACATACGTGGAGAAAACCCAAGATATAATTAAAAGAAAATATCGTAGTCAGGATCACCTCCACATACGTGGAGAAAACTTTGATTTGAGTTAAGTACCGGTGCATCAATGAGGATCACCTCCACATACGTGGAGAAAACTCTTTAATGTGACCAAAAGCGCTCGTAGCAGCAGGATCACCTCCACATACGTGGAGAAAACGGACGCAAAAGGGCAGAAAGCTAATTTATGACGGGATCACCTCCACATACGTGGAGAAAACTTGCTATGTCCGCTCTTGCTTGCATTGCAGTCAGGATCACCTCCATATACGTGGAGAAAACCCACGCCACATATTGTGTGCGGAATAGCCTAAGGGATCACCTCCACATACGTGGAGAAAACTCTGCCGAAATAGTAGCCGAATCTGGAAAATCAGGATCACCTCCACATACGTGGAGAAAACAAAGTGTCACAAAACTAGCACCTTTCATTAAAAGGATCACCTCCACATACGTGGAGAAAACAGAGTTTAGTCGTCGCAATGTGTGTCTCAATGAGGATCACCTCCACATACGTGGAGAAAACTAATACGTAGGTGGCAAGCGTTGTCCGGATTTAGGATCACCTCCACATACGTGGAGAAAACATAAAAATAAGAGGAAACCACCGTTTTCTCTTAGGATCACCTCCACATACGTGGAGAAAACACTAAAGGAATCCCATCGTTAAGCTATTTTAAATTTACTAAAAAGCAAAATTTCTTTAGTTTGCATTTCCCCAACCAAATCATCGACACAATTATATCAAATATTCTTCTACATATATCTAGCTCATATAATAATTTTAAATTGCTATTATATTCACAGGATTACAAATAAACAAAATATGGGTAGCCTTATCAATGTCATTAAGTTAAGACATTATATAATATTAAAATCTCCCAAAGCACGATTACCAATATCATGCCGGTAGAAGCAATCCAGCAGATCAAGCTTACTTAAATAAGAATAAACATTGTCTTGTGCCTGAACTAAATTGTCAGCTTCCGAAATCACCATGAACAAGCGGCCACCATCACCCGTCAAGTTTTCCAAATCACCTTTAACATTGGCGTAATCGATATAGGTATTAGCACCTTCAGGCAGCTTGCCGATCTTAACATTAGGTGCTGGGTGCGTTGGATAGCCTTTGCTGCAGACAACCACGCCTAACACGCAATTATCATTTTCCTCAATCTCAGGCAGCTTCTCATGATTTACTGCCGCATCAATTACCATGGCAAAATCATTTTTAATGCGTGGCAAGACAACTTGAGTTTCTGGATCGCCCAAGCGAACGTTATATTCAATGACCTTAGGGCCACTCTCAGTCATCATCAAGCCGATGTATAGCACACCACAATAATGATAAATTCCTTGAACCAGGCCATTCATCGTTGGCTTCACAATTTCATCAATCATTCTTTGACGATCTGCTTTTTTCAGCTGTGGCAAAGGAGAATATGATCCCATACCGCCAGTATTTGGGCCCTTGTCGCCGTCGCCCACTCGCTTATGGTCCTGTGCCATTGGCAAAATTGTAAATTGGTCTTCAGAGACAACCACAAACATTGAATATTCAGGACCAACCAGGCACTCTTCAAGCACTACAGCAATTTGACCACCAGCAAACATTTCCCTGATCGTTTCTTCTGCAACGTCTTGGTTTTGAGCAATTGTCACGCCCTTGCCGCCAGCTAGGCCATCTTCCTTGATAACTACTGGATATTCAAAATCCTTCAAGCCAGCAATACAGGTTTCAGCACTAGTATAGGTTTCATAGCGAGCAGTTGGAATATCGTATTTACTCATGAAGCGTAAAGCATAATCTTTTGAGCCTTCTAGTTGTGCCGCTCTTTGGTTAGGACCGAAAATCTTTTGCCCGGCTTTGTTAAACTTGTCGGTAATGCCAGCACAAAGGACATTTTCTGGACCAACAAAAGTCCAATCGACATTGTGGCTTTTAGCAAAATCTAGCAATCCATCAAGATCAGTTTCTTCAATCGGCACGGTTTCGACACCGATCGTCTGCATCCCCACATTGCCCGGTGCACAATACACAGTCTTCACATGCGGACTCTCCTTCAGCTTTTTTGCCACAGCAAATTCACGTCCACCCGAACCAACAACCAATAAAACTAAATCATCTTTCATAGCTCTCACCAATTAGTGTCTAAAGTGACGGTAACCTGTAAATACCATGGCTACGCCGTACTTGTCAGCTATTTCAATTGAATCTTTATCGCGAATAGAACCACCAGGTTGAACGATTGCCTTAATGCCATGCTTTGCTGCATATTCTACACAATCATTAAATGGGAAGAAAGCATCTGATGAAAGGACTGCACGATCATCGATTGCATCCCCAGCATGTTTAATCGCAATTTTAGCAGAATCAATTCTGTTAGGCTGACCTGCACCAACACCAAGAGTTCTCTCATCGTTAGCAACCACAATCGCATTAGATTTAGTATGTTTTACCGCTTTTAAAGCGAACATCATTGTCTTAAGCTGTGCTTCAGTTGGCTGCGCATTAGTAACTACCTTCCAGTCGTCAGTGTTTTCAACCAAAGTATCTTGTTCTTGTTGCAAAATACCACCCATGACTGAAACAATTTCTGGACGAGTTGGTTCATTTTCTTTACTGAAGTCTAGTTTAAGCAATCTAATATTCTTTTTCTTTTCCAAAACTTCGAGTGCATCATCATCAAAGCCTGGTGCAATGATAATTTCCAAGAAAATCTTGTGCATCTTTTTAGCAGTGGCTAAATCAACTTTTCTATTCAAAGCGATAACGCCGCCAAAGATTGAAACTGAATCTGCTTCGTATGCTCTGTCCCATGCTTCTTCGAGCGTGTCGCCGCGACCAATACCACATGGGTTCATATGCTTCATCGCAACAACGGTTGGCTCATCTTGAAATTCACGAATACAACGAAGTGCTTCATCAGCATCCTTAATGTTGTTGTAAGAAAGCTTCTTGCCGTGCAATTGATGTGCTTGCAAAATTGAGAAGCTCTTTGGAATTGCATCTTCGTAAAGCCATGCCTTTTGGTGTGAGTTTTCACCATAGCGCATTTTTTCTTTCAAATCATAAGTCAAAGTCAATTTTTCAGGATCTTCAAGTCCAACTTGCTTAGTTAAGTAGTTGGCAATAACTGCATCATAAGCGGCGGTTGCTCTAAAGACTTTTGCAGCTAGCTTAGCTCTTGTTTCAAGAGTGGTGTTACCTTTTTCAGCAATTTCTTTTAAAACTAAGTCATAGTCGTTTTTATCGGTTACGACAGTAACGTCTTGATAGTTCTTTGAAGCAGCACGCAAGAGGCTTGGACCACCAATATCAATGTTTTCGATCGCTTCTTCAGTAGTAACGTCTGGCTTTTCAATAGTTTGCTTAAATGGATAAAGGTTGACGCAAACTAGATCGATTGGCTTAATGTTTAATTTCTCTAAAGTTGCCATGTGTTCAAGATCGTCTCTCTTAGCAAGAAGTCCGCCATGAATATATGGGTTTAAAGTCTTTACACGACCATCTAAAATTTCAGGAAAATTAGTAACTTCTTCAACGCTGATTGTCTTAACACCAGCTTCGTCCAAAGTCTTCTTGGTACCACCGGTAGAAATAATTTCATAGCCGTTTTGAACTAAACCTTTAGCAAAATCTACCAAGTTGGTCTTATCACTAACGCTGATTAATGCTCGTTTCATTTTTGTTTTTCTTCCTTTTCCATTCTTTGACTTAATACTTTTTTTAACGTAGCTGGGAATAATTTGTGTTCTGTTTCATGAACTCTTGCTTCAAGCGTATCAACTGTATCATCAGGATAGATTGGTACAACTTGCTGAGCAATGATTGGACCGTGATCCAAATGGACATCAATAAAGTGGACTGTGACGCCAGTTTCTTTTATTTTGCCTTTTTTATAATCATCAAATGCTCTTTCGATTGAATTAAGACCTGGATAATTAGGTAGTAATGCGGGATGTAAGTTGATGATTGAATTTGGATATTCATTTAAAATCTTGGGACCAACCATTCTTAGATATCCAGACAAAACAATGAAATCAATTTGATAATCCTGCAAAACTTTTAGTAGACGTTCTTCATAAGTATCTTTACCGCCACATTCTTTAACGGAAAAAGTTTCGTGCGGCACACCTAATCTTTCGGCTCTTTTAATTACCTGAGCATTCGGATGATTGCAAAACATTAAAGCTTCGTTTCCAGGAATTTCGCCTACTTGAAACTGTTTAGTTAACGCTTCAAAGTTAGTTCCATTCCCAGAGGCTAAAATAGCAACTCTCATTTTTATCCTCTATTCGATGACGATCTTGGCTTTGCCTGCTGGACGAGCCGTCAATTTACCTATTTCATAAAATTCTTCATTTTCGGTATTCAGCTGTTCTTTGACTGCATCAACATTTTCTGATGAAACGGCTAATACTAATCCGATGCCCATATTGAAGGTGTTGTAGCAATCTTGATCACTCAATACGCCTATTTTTTTCAAATAATCAAAAATCGGTAAACCAGGCCAAGATCCTTTATTAATCACCGCCTGCAGATTATCGTCATAAATACGTGGCAAGTTTTCGATGAAGCCGCCGCCAGTGATATGGGCAATGCCGTGAATCAAATGCTTTTTTACTAGTGGCAAAACAGCTTTGATATAGATTCTGGTTGGCGTAAGTAGTGTTTCACCAACAGTCTTGCCTGATAATTCTGCTGGCTTATCGTCTAATGAAACGTCGTGATCTTTGAACAAGATTTTTCTAATTAAACTAAAACCATTTGAATGGACGCCGCTTGATGGCAAGGCAATCAGATGATCACCTGCTTTAGCTAAAGAACTTGATAACAAGTCTTCTTTTTCCGCAATCCCTGTGGAAAAGCCGGCCAGATCGTATTCATGTGGCTCATACATATCTGGCATTTCGGCAGTTTCGCCACCAATCAAGGCAGACCCGCTTTGCTTGCAGCCTTCGGCTACACCTTTAACAACATCAGCTAATCTTTCAGGATCGTTGTGTCCGCATGCGATGTAATCTAGGAAAAATAAAGGTTCTGCGCCTTGAGCTAGCACATCGTTAACGCACATGGCCACGCAGTCGATGCCGACAGTGTCGTTTTTGTGCATCTTTTGGGCGATCATCAACTTAGTACCAACGCCATCGGTACCTGAGACGAGAACGGGATGCTTGTAGCCTAATTCTTCTAAATCGAACATCCCGCCAAAACTACCAATGCTGCCCATCACACCTTTACGCTTGGTTGCAGCCACTAAGGGCTTGATTCGATTAACCAAATCGTATCCGGCAGTAACGTCAACGCCTGCTTCTTTATAACGATTCATCTTTATTCCTTTCTTTTTCGCCGTTCTTGAGCATTAAGAGAAGCTAAGTATCCAGCTTCGTAGTCATCCAATTTAGTTGGATATTTACCATTAAAGTAAGCAACTGTCAGCCCCGATAAGTCTCCACGATCAGGCACATTGATTGCTTTAATCAAGCTATCAACGCTCAAAAAGCCAAGGCTATCAGCACCGATGATTTTACGCATTTCTTCTACTGAATAATGAGCAGCTATTAATTCAGCCCGAGTTGAAATGTCAATGCCGTAAAAACAAGGAAATTTAAATGGTGGACTAGCAATTCTCAAGTGAACTTCTTTGGCACCTACTTCTTTAAGCATTCTGACAATTTGCTTAGAAGTTGTCCCTCTTACAATTGAATCGTCAATGACAGCGATCTTTTTACCAGCAACAACGCCTCGTACAGCCGAAAGCTTCAACTTCACGCTCTTTTCACGCAAGGCTTGCGTAGGTTGGATGAAGGTTCTAGCAACATATTGATTCTTAACTAGTCCCATTTCGTATGGCAAATGTAACTCTTCAGCGTAACCAGAAGCAGCTGACAAAGATGAATTCGGCACGCCAATTACCATATCAACATCGGCTGGGGCTTCACGAGCCAGCAGTCGTCCCATTCTCTTTCTAGCATTGTGGACAGTCACGCCGTGAATAATCGAATCAGGTCGAGCAAAATAGATGTATTCCATTGAACAGATTGCTAAATGAGTATCCTCAGTAAAATGATCAATTTTCATCCCATCTCGATCAATGATGATTAATTCACCCGGTTGAACGTCGCGAACAAATTTGGCACCAATTATGTCTAGCGCGCAAGTCTCACTAGAAACAACGTATGCGCCATTATCAAGCTGGCCAATGCATAAAGGTCTGATTCCGTTAGGATCCAGGGCTGCAATCATGCGATCTTTTTGTAAAAGCAAGAAGGCAAAACCGCCATGAACTTCGTTTAAACCTTGCTTTAATGCCGAAATAAAACCATCTTTAATATGATTACGAATCAAGTGGATTAAAATTTCGGTATCAGATGAAGATTGAAAAATTGCACCTTGTTTTTCCAGCTTGTCTCGTAAAGACACGGCGTTAACTAAATTACCGTTGTGAGCTAAAGCCACATCCCCATCGAGAAAGTGAAAAAGAAATGGCTGCACATTTTGAATCGAATTGCGCCCCGTCGTACTGTAGCGAACATGGCCTATAGCACTGTCACCGACTAGCTTTTTTAAATCGTTAGGATCGGCAAAGGCATCGGATAGAAGCCCACGATCGCGGTGTTGGTATAAATGCTCGCCATCACTTGAAACAATGCCGGCCCCTTCTTGGCCGCGGTGCTGTAAGTTATGCAAGCCTAAATAGGTTAATTGACTAGCATTAGGAGCTCCAAAAACTCCGAAGATGCCACATTCCTCATTTAGGCTTTTGATTTCATTAAACAAGGGATGCACTCCTTCCAAATCTTTTGCAATTTCGCAACATCTTCATTTACTTGATCATTTGTAAGAGAAATATTTAATTGCTTGTCATCTGTAACTTGACCAATTTCGCTAACTGCATCGCCCATTTCTTGTTCAAACTTTGCCGCATTTTCAGGAGCGACGGAAACGATCAAGCGTCCTGGAGTTTCACTGAACAAAAGATTTTTATTAAAATCGAGTTTTACGTTTACGCCAAGATCAGTATCAAATACACTTTCAGCTAAGGATACGCCTAAGCCACCTTCGCTTAAATCATGAGCACTTTGGACAAGTCCTTCTGCCATTAATTTTTGCAATTTATATAGGTAGTCTTTGATTCCTGGCAAATTTGGTGCATGTGGCAAGCCGCTAATTTTACCTGTCATCATCTTTTGCAATTCTGAACCAGCAAAATCATCATCTGTTTTACCAACGAGATAAATCTTGTCGCCTGCTGTTTGCATATGCATTGGAATGACATGATCATAGTTTTTGATCAATCCCACCATACCGATCATTGGCGATGGATAAATTGCCTTACCGTTGTTTTCGTTATAAAGAGAAACATTGCCTGAAACAACTGGTGTTTCTAAGATCTCACATGCATCGGCAATTCCTTGGCAAGATTGGTGTAATTCCCAGAAGATTTCTGGATCATTAGGATCACCATAGTTAAGGCAGTCGGTAATAGCTAAAGGCAAAGCACCACTAGCTACAATGTTTGTGGCACTTTCAAGGACTGTTCTTTGTCCGCCAACTTTAGGATCAAGATAGACAAAACGACCATTGGTATCAGTTGTCATGGCGATTGCCTTCTTAGTATGGCGAACACGCAGAATCCCGCTATCTGAACCAGGACCAACAATAGTATCTGTGCGAACCTGTGAGTCATATTGTTGTGTTACAAATTGATCATTAGCAATAGTTGGTTGATTCAAAAGAGCTCTTAAGGTTTGACCTGCATCTTCAATCTCAGGTTGCCAGTTTTCGCTTTGTTCTACATCAATAATTCTTTGTGGCTTTTTCTCTTCGCTTTTTTCTTCAAGAACCTTTTCAGTCAAAGTTACAACTGGAATGTCGCAAACTACTTGATCATCATGATGAAGAACATATCTGCCATCATCAGTAATTCGACCAATAGTCACTGCATCAAGATTATATTCATCAAAAATCTTTTTAACGTCTTCTTCGTGACCCTTCTTCACGCAAAGAAGCATTCTTTCTTGCGATTCGCTAAGCATAATCTCGTAAGCTGACATATTAGGTTCACGTTGAGGAACCAAGTTCAAATTAAGATCCATGCCAGATTTACCTTCAGTGGCCATTTCAGCACTTGAAGATACGATTCCAGCTGCACCCATGTCTTGAATACCGACGAGCCATTCGCGGTGATGCAAAATCAATTCCAGGCAGGCTTCCATCAAAAGCTTTTCCATAAATGGATCACCAACTTGAACCGCTGAACGTTGAGTAGCATGTTCTTCAGAAAAGTCGGCTGAAGCAAAAGTTGCACCGTGGATACCGTCACGACCAGTTTTAGCACCGACATACATTACTGCATTGCCGACACCTGTGGCATCCCCATGTTCCATATCCTTGATATCCATAATGCCGACGTTCATTGCGTTAAGCAAAATGTTGCCGTTATAGCAAGGATCAAAGGTGGTTTCACCACCTAAGTTAGGGATTCCCATGCAGTTGCCATAGTCGCCCACGCCCTTGATAGTTTCTTCCATCTTGTAACGCATTGTTGGATTATCCTTTAATTCACCAAAGTGAAGCGAATCAAGGATTGCGACTGGACGAGCTCCCATACTGAAAACATCTCTTAAAATACCGCCAACACCAGTTGCGGCACCTTGGTAAGGTTCAACTGTAGTTGGGTGGTTGTGACTTTCAGCTTTGAACACAACTGCTTGTCCATCATCAATATCAACTACGCCGGCACCTTCACCTGGGCCTTGGACAACACGTTTACCCTTAGTTGGGAAAAGCTTTAGTACTGGCTTGGATTTCTTGTAAGAACAGTGTTCACTCCACATTGCGGAGAACAAACCGATTTCAGTATAGTTAGGCAAGCGATGAAGCAAATGATCACAAATATAGTCATATTCATGTTCTGATAAGCTCCAATCAAGGTAAGGCTTCTTTTCTTTGATTTCTTCTGGTGTCATCGCTTGTTTCATGCTTGAACTCCTGCTTTCAAAAGTGACTTAAATAAAGGCAAACCATCTATTCCACCGAGAATTTCTTCAACGGCTCTTTCAGGGTGAGGCATCATACCTAATACATTGCCTTCTTTGTTACAGATACCAGCTATGTCGTGAAGACTACCGTTAGGATTTTCACCATGATATCTAAAGACAACCTGATGATTATCTTCTAGTTCTTCTAGCACATTTTCATCTGCGTAATAGCTGCCATCACCGTGAGCAATAGGAATTTGGATAAACTCTTTATCAGCATATTCATTAGTAAATGGCGTATGCATATTTTCAACTTCTAAGGTTACGGTTTTGCAAACGAATTGAAGGCTATCGTTTTTCTTAAGTGCTCCGGGAAGCAATCCCATTTCTGTTAAAATTTGAAAACCATTGCAGACACCTAAGACCAGCTTTCCTTCCTTTGCCATATTTTCAACGGCTGGAATAATATTTGAAAAACGAGCAATGGCACCGGTTCTTAAGTAGTCACCGTAGGAAAAACCACCGGGCAAAACAACTACATCGAAGCCATCCAAGCTCTTTTCTTTGTAAGAAACATATTCGACATCATCCTTGCAAACAGTGTGAAAGGCTTCGTACATATCGATGTCGCAATTAGAGCCTGGAAAAACAACTACTGCAATTTTCATGCATTTTCCTCCAAAACTTTAATCTTGTAAGTTTCCATATTGAAGTTGACTAGTAATGATTCAGCGATATCTTTTACATCAGCCTTAACTTTATCCAAATCATCTTCGTCTACGGTTACATCGAAGAACTTACCAACAACTATTTTCTTAACTTCGTCATGACCAAGGGAATTAACTGAATTGGTGATTGCGGCTCCTTGTGGATCAAAAACTGAAGGCTTGTAGGTTACGTAGATACGAATAGTAGTCATTTAGATCTCCTTAAGTGCTTCTTGAATGCGGGCTAAGTCTTGTTCATAAACGGTGGTTAAGTCACCGATGTCTCTGCGGTAGACATCTTTATCCATGTGCTCCTTAGTCTTTTTATCCCAAAGGCGGCAGTTATCTGGTGAAAACTCGTCTGCGAGGATGATATTTCCATCTGCATCTTTACCAAATTCAAGTTTGAAGTCAACTAATTCCATTCCTGCTTTATCAAAAAGTGGAATCAAAAGCTTGTTAACTTGACGTGATAATTCCCAGATTTTCTTTTGTTCTTCTGCAGTGGCGATATGCAATGCGATCGCATCAGATTCATTCATGATTGGGTCATCAAGTTCATCGCTCTTGTAGAACAATTCTTCAACTGGCGTATCGAATTTTTCACCTTCGCCCATCCCATAGCGACTTGAAAAGTGACCAGCTGCTATATTTCTAGTAACAACTTCAAGTGGGAACATTTCACACTTTTTAACTAATTCTTCTGTGTCTGAAATCTTCTTGATGAAATGAGTTGGAATCCCGTTTTTGGCTAAATATTCAAAAATTAAGGTTGAAATCTCGTTGTTTAAATAGGCTTTGTTCTTAAAGTCATCCTTCTTCTCACCGTTACCGGCAGTTGCTTGGTCGGTATAAACCACGCGTAAAACTTCTGGGTCATCTGTAGACCACATTTCTTTAACTTTACCGGTATACAACAACTTTGCCATTTTTCTTTCTCCTTGGTAAAAAACACGAACATTTCTGGCAAGCGAATAATTATTCGTTCACTTTTATGCTAACAATATTATCAATAAGTGTCTGTAATGTCAATGATTTATTGAATATTAAAAATGATAGTATAAATAATCGTTCGTGTTTTGTAAGAATTGAACAAAAAAAGAGAGCTTTATAGCTCTCTTTTTCAAAGCATATCAATTTACTTTAGTTTCCCAGATATGGGTATCATTAATTTCTTGCAGTGTTTTTTCAATGTCATCAGTAAGAATCGTGACATGTCCCATCTTTCGATTATGACGAACTTCGGCCTTGCCATAATCATGAAAATGCCAGTTACTCTTTTGAGGAATTATCTTTCTCACACCAGCCACATGTTGACCCAAAACATTGATCATGACCACTTTAGATAAAAGCTTAATTTTAGGCAGCGGCCAATTGCAGATAGCACGATCATGAACATCAAACTGGTCAAAATTGCATGCTTCAATCGAGTAGTGACCCGAATTATGCGGACGTGGTGCTAATTCATTAACATAAATATCACCATTGTCTAAAATAAACAGTTCTACACCCAAAATTCCACGTAAATGAATTGCCTCTGCTATTCGCCTAGCAATAGCTTGAGCTTTGTCATAGATTTTTTTTGAAACACGCGCAGGCACAATACTGATGTGCAAAATTTCTTCGGCATTATAGTTCTCGCTGACTGGAAAAACCGGTACTTCGCCCTTGGCATTTCTCGCAACCATCACAGAAGCTTCAACTTTAAACGGTACCCAACCTTCAAGGATGCAGTCTCCTGTAGCTAGAATTTCCTTGATATGCTCATTATTTTCAAGGTCAGCATCGCTCTTTAAGACTTCTTGGCCGTGGCCATCATAACCACCTTCACAGGTTTTAAGGACACAGTTATAGCCAATCTTTTTAATCGCTGCTTTTAGGTCAGCCATGTTTTTAACAGGGAGGTATGGTGCAGTCATACAGCCGGCACTACGCAAGAAGTTCTTTTCCCGCAATCTGTGCTTAGTAATATATAGCAAGTTGGTACCTTGTGGTACTTTCACCTTGTCGGCAACGTCTTTCAGCGCATTAAGATCTACATTTTCAAATTCATATGTTAAAACATCACTTTCTTTGGCTAATTCTTCAATCGCTTTAACATCTGAATATTCGGCCACAATCTGCTTGTCAGCCACCTGACCGCAAGGACAATTAGGAGTAGGATCTAGCGTAATCACCTTCATACCGCCATATTTAGCGGATAAGGCCATCATTTGCCCTAATTGACCACCACCAATAATGCCGATGGTTTTACCTTGTTCAATAAAATCTGGATCAGTCAAGTTCTACACCGCTTTCTTTTGCTTCGTCATGCATTTTTTGTCGATAGTTTTTTAGTTGCTGTCTTATTTTTTCGTTACCTATTCCGAGAATTTCTAACGCAAGCAAGGCAGCATTGCTTGCACCTGCACTGCCGATAGCAGTTGTGGCTACAGGGATGCCCGTTGGCATTTGCACAATAGACAAAAGAGAATCCATTCCGCCTAATGCCTTAGTTTGACCGGGAACGCCGATCACAGGAATCACGGTATTAGCAGCCGTCATACCAGGCAAATGAGCTGCCATGCCGGCACCAGCGATGATTACCTTAGTACCATTTTTTTCGGCAGATTGGGCAAATTCATACATTTCTTTTGGCATTCTATGTGCTGAAATGACGTGTTTGTCATAACTAACATTGAACTGATCCAAGATTTGGCAAGCATGCTTCATTGTTGGCCAATCTGATTTACTACCCATAATTACGCTTACTTCAGACATATTCTTTCCTCTTAAAATTAAAATAATCCTGCAATTTGACCATTATCATCAATGTCCATGTTTTCTGCAGCTGGGTGTTTAGCCAAACCTGGCATGGTCATCATGGTACCTGATAAAGCAACGATAAATCCTGCACCAAGCTTAGGAACAAGATCACGGATATGGAAGTCAAAATCAGTTGGAGCGCCTAATTTAGTTTGATCATCTGTAAATGAATACTGCGTCTTAGCAATACATACAGGCAAATCATTCCAGCCTTGTTCATTGAAAGTCTTAATTTGTCTCTTAGCCTTCTTAGATAAAACTACTCGTTTAGCACCATAAATCTTGGTAGCAATAGCACTTAATTTATCTTCAATAGAATCTGAATTCTTATATAATTCATGGAATTCCAATTCTTCATCAGCAAGTTTAACCACTTCTTTGGCTAAATCTTGGGTACCTTGTCCACCCTTTGCCCATGCGTCAACTTCAATTGCTTTTACGCCCATTTCTGCACAAGCATCTTGAATAGTCTTGATTTCAGCCTCAGTGTCGCTATTGAAGTGGTTAATTGCGACCACAATTGGCAAATTGTATTTTTGCATGTTTTCAACGTGTCTGCGTAAGTTAGCCATGCCTTTTTCTAGAGCTGGAATATCTTCTTTAGTTAATTCATCCTTGTCAGCTCCACCATTAAGCTTAAGAGCACGAGCAGTAGCGACTATTACAACTGCATTTGGTGTTTCACCTAAAACCGGACGCTTGATATCCAAAAACTTTTCAGCACCAAGGTCCGCACCAAAACCACATTCAGTAACTGTGTAATCGGAAGTCTTCAAGGCAATTTGGGTAGCTAAAACAGAGTTACAGCCGTGAGCAATATTGGCAAAAGGTCCACCATGAATAATAGCTGGAGTATGATCCAAAGTTTGAACCAAATTTGGCTTAATGGCATCTTTAAGTAAAAGCGTAATTGCGCCAGTGAAACCTAATTGATCAACGGTAACAGGCTTCTTTTCATATGTATAACCAACTACGATGCGACCAATTCTCTTCTTCAAATTATGAAGACTTTCAGACAAGCAGAGAATAGCCATCATTTCTGAAGCAGCAGTAATATCAAAACCAGTTTCTCTAGGAACACCTTGCATGATGCCACCGAGACCAGTGACAACATTTCTTAAAACACGATCGTTTACGTCTTCGACTCTCTTCCAAATAATTCTACGTGGATCTAGTCCTAGAACATTATCACGCATGATGTAATTATCAATCAATGCAGCTAAGGTGTTGTTAGCAGAAGTTAAAGCATGCATATCACCGGTGAAGTGCAAGTTAATATCTTCCATTGGTACAACTTGGCTGTAACCACCACCTGTTGCACCACCTTTAATCCCGAAGACAGGACCCATTGATGGCTCACGCATGGCAATCGTAGTTTGATGGCCTAATTGATTTAATGCATCCCCCAAACCAACTAAAACAGTAGATTTTCCTTCGCCTGCAGAAGTTGGATTAATTCCAGTCACCAAAATCAATTTGTGCTTTTTGCCCTCAACTTCTTTAACAGGCAAATTGATCTTGGCCTTATAGTGACCATATTGTTCAATATCGTCACTAGACAAGCCTAACTTTTGGGCGATTTCAGTTATAGGTTGCATTTTAGCTGCATCAGCAATTTCAATGTCAGTTGGCATGGTTGTTCCTTTCGTATTCCGCACAATATTACTATATTATTGCAATATTGTTCTTATATAATTTTATATCAATACAATACATCACTAGATAAGTATTTGTAAAGGTATATTTTACGAACTATATTTATTAAAGCATAACAAAAAAGCCCCAATGGGACTTTCACTATATCTATTCACTTAATCAATTTAAATATTTTTCAACCATCTTTTAACTTCCGCATCACTTTCATCAACACGATTGCCATCAACTACCAATGCAGAAGTATAAGTATTATTTTTGCCACCATTTTGAGCAATAATTTCACGGATCAATTCGATACTATCACCTGTGCCGTAGCCACCTTCAGAAAGAAATGGGGCAATCTTTTTATTAGAAAATTCGCCACCATATTGAAGTAAAAATGCCTTCATTGGCTGGCTTAAAGTCATTGCCCAAGTTTGATAACCTAAGTAAATTGTGTCATATTGGCTCAAATCGGGTAACTGCATCGCAAGCTCTGGTGGAGCATCTTGAATTCTCTCCCGGTTAGCACGACTTAGCGTTTTACGATAGTTTGCTGGATAAAGCGTCTTTAAAGTGATTTCTAAAATATCAGCACCGGTTTCACGCGCGATTTTACTTGCTAATAACTTAGTTGAACCAGAACGTGACCAAAAGATAATGATACTTTTGGCATCTTTAGTTAATTTTCTAACTGGTTGACCATCACGGTTGGTATCTTTCCCATCCGATGGAGTACCATAACCGTTCTCCCAGTCGTAACCACGTCTTTCTAGTTGGTTAGCATGAATATCTTCACCATTAATTTGTCCTACAACGGGACCTAAATCTGAATAAACACGACCTAACATAATTTTCATTTTCCCTCTTATCCTCAACTTGTTGTTATCAGTATAAGGCGTACGAAAAGAACAGAAAATTACTTAATATAAATGCTGGTATACAATTAATGCATAACTAAAATAGATCAATTCTCGACTTGAGAATTGATCTATTCTTTACTCAACTATTCATCTTCATTTTGACCACTTTCATCCCACACCTTTTTCAAAGCTGGAACCTTACCTAGATCAGTCATTTCATCTTTACCTACAACAACTAAGTTGTTAGGACCTTGAGCTAATTGATTGAAGCTGTCTAAACTTTGATTTCTGAAGTACCCTTCACCAGCATTGGACAAAGCTTCTTCCATCTTTTTCACACGGTAGGCATCCGCATCAGCTTGGGTCTTCACTGCTTCAGCATTGGCCTTGGCTGTAGCTACCAAAGCGTCATTCTTAGCTTTAGTAGTCATTTCAATCGTGCGTGCTTCACCTTCTGCCTTGGCAATTGCGGCGGTCTTTTCACGATCAGCCGTCAATTGTTTATCCATGGCTCTTTGAATTTCAGGACTAGGTAAAAGTTCATCGACATTAACACGAACCACTTTAATACCGTAAATGTCAGTTAAATCGCCAGTCGCTACAAATAATTGATCATTAATTTCCTTAGTTGAACCAAGAGCTGAGTTCAGATCCATTCGACCAATAATGTCACGTAAATGTCCTCTGATTAGCTGCACCATTGATTCAACTGAATCTGTGTTGTTGTAGAAATAACGGTAAGAATCAGTAACCAAGTAGTTCAAAGTCAAACTAGTAGTGATTTCAGCGTTATCTTTAGTAATAATTGAATATTTAGAAATCTCAAGGGGCTGAAGTGCCAAAGGAACTTTACGAAGTCTTTGGAAAAGTGGCCAAATAAAGATAAAACCTGCCTTAACCGTCTTAGAATATTTACCTAAAGTTTCAACCAAACCTTCATTATTTTGCGGTACAATTCTAAAACCACAACAAATATAAACGATAGCTAGAACAATAATTACTCCAAGTATAATTCTTATCATCATAGTCTTACCTCAAAAAATTATTCATCTTTCTTTTTGTCATCATCAAGTTGCTTGGCAATTTCTCCTAACAAATCTTCCCTTCCACTAAGCGTATTAAGACGTTCGTCAAGCAACCTGGTGTATTCATACTTATTCATTTGATCCAAATTATCCCATGCATTTGGAATCTCAACTCTAAAAGGAATACCATTATGCAAAATAATTTGATCATAAAACATGTTAATTGCCGTAGCCGAATTCAAACCCAGCTTTTTCAAAATAGCTTCCGCCTTTTCCTTCTTTTCTGGATTCATTCTGACATAAAGTCCCGTTGTTTTTTCTGCCATAATCGTCATCCTTTCTTCGTCTACTTAATATTATATATCGTTTGCATATTAATTGCATATATTTTTGCAAAAAGAAAAAGAAGTAAAATTGATTTTTTACTTCTTTTCAAATTATTAATTCTAATTTTATAAATTATCAATATGAAAGATTTGGTTTTCCAATGTTCTTAAAGCATATTCATCGCCCTTAACAATCTTTTGGTGGTAAGCAACTGTTAAATAAATATCGTCGGGAGCATTAACATGAATACTTTCTACTTCGCTGTAGCGATCAGGTAAATCAATACCATCAATCATTGCTACTTGCCAATTATTGCTATCAGTCTCGCCCCATGGGAACTTAACAATCTTACGTGCCCAAGTGGTTACTTCACCAGTTTCATGGTTAATCTTTGGTGATAATTGATTAGATATATAAATATTCTTGTCATTATCAATAGCATAACCCTGGACTGAATCAATCATTGTTGGTTCTTCTTCATCAGGAGCAACACTTGGATTATCAAAGTTATCAATATGAAATGCACTTAAGCAGTGAAGGTCAGTAATTGGTGTATTAGTTGTACCATTCTCATCTAATTTTTGATTTACTTCATCTAGATCAAACAAACCAAAGTGACCAGAACCATTATTCCAGATTGAAGCAATCATAAAATATTTACCGTTTGGTGAAACTGAAGCTTCAACTCTGTGCAAATGATTGTGACCATCATAAGGAACGTCAGTTACACGGTTTAAATGTGACAAACGTGGCAATTGCGTATTTGAAGTATAATTTTCTGACAGTAATCTTGGATATTTTACACGTGCAATTTGTGTAGTCCAGTTACCAGAATTAGGTTTAGCACCAACGAAATATTCATCGTTATCATTTGCTGGAACCCAGGTTTGTGTATGACCAAAGCCGGTCATTACTAAGTGAGGATTAGTATAATTAATATCCTTGGTCAGTCCCTTATGCTTTCTATAAACTAATACATCATGCGCGCTGTGAAGCAGTTGCAAAGCAAAAACATGATCACCATTTACTGCACCAACTTGTGCTACTACATGGTGCATCCCATTCAAGCGATAAACCAATTTAGGTGTAATACTTCCGACCATATTATTAATCTTCTTTCTTTAATCATAAATTTCTATCTACTTATAAATTATAGCCCATAACTATACAACCCCCTCATAATTGAATTGACTTTTCAGACATAATTTCAAATAATAAGAATAACTTTTCTTGGAGGTAAAACGTATGAAAAAAAGAACAACACTTTTATTATCAAGTGCAATAACAATTGCAGCATTATTTAGTTTTAATTCAAAGGCTCAGGCCGCTGCCGATCCCGCAGTCAAAGCAACCAACTACAATATGACTGTAAAACTAAATACTCGCAAAAATCAACTAACCGAAAAAGTTACCATGCATGTCGTTAATAACGGCAATGAACCAGTTAAGAACTTACTGATCAGAAATATTGCTAATGGTGTTTTAAAGTATGACCATCAGCATTTTAAAATTGCCAAAAATGCAAAAACTACAGTTAAAAGTATTTCCTCAGCTGGAGAAAATCTTTCCTATACCACTGGCAAAGATAAGAGCAACCTATTCGTTGATAAAAGCTTAAATGCAGGTGAATCTACCGACTTAACTGTTAATGTAGTCACCAGCGTTCCCAAAAGACAAGATCGTTTTGGCTACCAAAATATTAATGGCGGTAAAGTTTATAACTTATCCTTCTGTTTTCCTTACCTAAGCGATTATCGCAACGGAAAATGGAATTACCATCCATATTATGACGGTGGTGAAAACCGTAATACCACTGTCAGCAATTTTCATGTTAGCTTTTATGCACCAAAGAGTTACAAGGTTGCTGCTTCAGGACAAAATAGCACCAAAAATGGCAAGACTACAATCGTTGCGGAAAATATGAGAGATTTTGCTATCGTTGCTTCTAATAAATTCAAGGTTTCTCATACTTATGCAGATGGTATAAGAATTAATAATTATTATTTTGCCGGTAAAAATAGTAAGCAATATAACAAACTTGCCTTATTGACTGCTAAAGATAGTTTCAATATTTTCACCAAGAAAATTGGTAAATATCCTTATAAAGAAATCGATATGACTGAAGGCTTACTTGGTAAAGATACCGGTGGAATGGAATATCCTAGTTTAATTATGATCGATGCGAGTGGCTTTGTACAAAAGAAACACCCAATCAACAGATACAATGAATTAACCGAAGATGTTTCCCATGAAATTGGTCACCAATGGTTCTACGCTACTGTTGGCAATGACGAATACACCGAGCCATGGCTTGATGAAGGACTTACTAATTTCCTTGAAAACAGTGTTTATGATTTAACTTATACTAAGAGTAAAGCCTATACTGCTAAACTTATGCACAACAAACTTTATAATCGTAAAACAGTGAAAAAGGCAAATCAAGTTCTGGCTAACTTAGCTAATACCTTTTTAACCGATCATCGTCAAAAAGGTATCTACGTTAACCGTCCTCTCAACAATCCACCAAAAGGAATCGATACTGACGAGATGGCTTATGAAGCCGGTAGTTCTTTCCCAGCAATCTTAATGATCGCTATGGGTAAAAAGAAATTCTTTAATGCTTTGCATGATTACTATGAAACCTACTACTTAAAACAAGCTACTACACAGGATTTTTTGAATATCATTCGTAAGTATGACAACTCAAAGAAAGTAAACTATGTGATTAATCAATTTATCGATCCTGATTATTTGAACAAATAAATATTAAATCTCCGGAGCTTTTGTTTTCGGAGATTTTTATTTTAATTTTAGCACTTATGAAAGTGTTAAAATCAACTTGTAGGTTTCATTATAAGGAGAATATTATGAAGAATAAAAAATTAGTAGCTATTGCAGCGACACTTTTAATCAGCGCTTCTCCAGTAGTTGCACTGATTAATCAACCAATCCATCCAGTTCAAGCCGTTAATCAAACACTAAAAGATAAAATCAAATTAAAAAAGACTTTTAACAACACTATTCAAGTTTTCAACAGCAAAGGTAACGCTTCTACAACTACCAAGACTATTAATGGTAAAAAGATGACCGAAGCCTCAACAGTTAAAGCTGGTCAAACTTTTAAATATTATGGCAGTCCAGTACTGATCCAAGGTAAAAAGATAACTGATAGTACCAATAAGAATTATCACTACGCAACCGCTTCTTATATCAATATTGGTAAAAAACGTTATATTAAATCAATAAATGTTAGTTCAATGGATGGACAAAATGTCTTAGTCTTAAGTGCTAATTCACGTATCTATGATAAAAATGGACATCGTACTACCTTTAACGGGCTTACATTAATTCCAAAATATATGTTACTTAAGACACCTGATAAAACACATGTGACAACCAAAAATGATATGTTTTACTATTTTTCAAATCTTAATGGTTCTAAAAAAAGAAGCTTAAATACAACAACTATTAATGGCAAATTGTATTATTCATTAGGTAAGGATGCTTATATTAGAGCTTCAAATGTTGGCTACATCAATGGTAATACTGTATATCAAGCCTCTGGTACAACTACTGCCACTATTTTGAATAAGATTCACGTTTTGGATAATAAATTAAAAACAACTAACAAGGCCTTAAAAGTTGGTAAAAAGGTTAAGGTTGATGCAACAAAAGTTACTGGACAAGGCGATAGTGCTGCCCTTTACTTTAGAATTGCTGGTACTAAAGGTAACAATGCTCAATATATCTATTGGGGCGACTATTCCGAATATGGTATGGATCAGGAGAGTACTACCGATGAATTTCAAGGTAACTTCAACTTAGCAAATCATTTAGCAAATTAACACAATATGCTAAAATTAAATAATCGATAATAAATGGCGACCTAGAATCGTGAGGATTTCCTCAAAGCATCTTTCTAGGTCGCTTTTTTCAATGTAGGAGCTGGTTAACAGTTAATAAAAATATAGAAATATGTAGAAATTTATAGATGAAAACAAAAGATTAAGCTTATTTAGAAAGTTAAACATGGAAAATAAGCTTTGATTCAATATTTACTTGTTTTGCTTCGTCTTCTTAGATAAACTTATGTTTGCATTCTGGGAGGTGAAGCAATGATTAAAACACAAGTAGTAAAGCTAAAAGTTAATAAGACCATGCAAAAGCATCTTGATGCTTTATGTGACTATCGGCGATACTGCTGGAATAAAGGCTTAGAAACTTGGCAATTAATGTATGAAGCTCATACACTAAACAAAAAAGATAATCCCAGTCCTAACGAACGCAGAGTCCGTGATGAACTAGTCGCAAATAAAGCTGACTGGCAATATGATTTGTCAGCTCGATGCTTGCAATTAGCTGTTAAAGACTTGGCTAATGCATGGAAGAACTTCTTTGATAAGTCACAATCTGATTGGGGAATACCTAGTTTTAAATCAAAGAAAGCTCCCAGACAAGGCTTTAAAACTGATAGGGCTAAGATTGTTAATGGCAAGCTTCGCCTTGATCGTCCAAGAAGCATTTCAAAAGCAGATTGGTTTGATTTAAAAAGCTATGAAGCTCTAAAGATGAATGAAGTCAAAGTAATAAGTATCTTCAAAGAAAAAGGAGCTTATTATGCGGCTTTGCCTTATGAAGAAGAGATTTCAAGTAAGGCTAAAACTTATCAAAAGACAGCAGTTGATGTCAATGTCGGTCACTTTAATTACACAGATGGCAAAATTAATGTTTTGCCTGCTAAATTGCAAAAGCTTTATAAGCGCATTAAGCATTATCAAAGAATGCTGGCACGTAAAAGAGAAGTTAACGGTAAGTTAGCTACAAAATCAAATAATTACTTTGCAGTGAGAACCAAATTGCAAAGAGATTATCGCAAGGTAGCTAATATCCAAAATGATCTTTTACAGCAGTTCACTACTAAGCTTGTAGATAATTACGACCAAATAGTAATTGAAGACTTGGCAGTAAAGCAAATGATGATGACCCATGTAGCTTCCAAAGGAATGCAGAGATCTCTTTTCAGTAGATTTAGGCAGATATTAACTTATAAGTGTAATTGGTATGGCAAAGAATTGATCTTAGCTGATAAAACATACCCATCAACTCAAAGATGTGCTGCGTGCGGTTATGTCAAAAAAGGCGAGGAAAAGATCACTTTGCAAGGCAATAAAAAGCATGGCACTAAGCATAATGAATATATCTGTTATGAGTGTGGCTACAAGAACGATCGAGATAAAAATGCGGTTTTAAATCTTTTAGCTTTAGCAAGATAAAAAGAAATAAAGACAACGGGGCTGGCTAAGCCCTTAAGCTGTAAGAGCTGGTCAATGTGACTACTCCCAAGTGGAATATCAGAATACTAGTGAAGACGACAGTAAATGAAACAAAGAAAGGAAAAATATATCTTTCTGATATGTAGAAAATTCGTCTTCTTCTACATATTTCCATGTTTTATATAGCAGAAAAATATATGGATGAACTATTTGCTAAAGCGCCAATCAAGAAGGTCTATTTTAAGCTAGCACTGCCAGTCGTCCTAGGGATGATCACTACTATGATCTACAACCTAGCTGACACAATGTTTGTTGCTAAAACCAGCGATACTAATCTAGTAGCCGGAATTACAATTGGTGCACCACTCTTTACTTTTCTAATCGCTGTTTCTGACATTTTCGGTTTAGGTGGCTCTTCATTAATTTCACGTTTGTTTGGTGAAAGAAATTATCAACTAAGTAAACGTGTAAGTAGCTTTTGTATGATCGGTGGATTTGTCACTGGTTTAATACTGACAGCTATTTTATTAATTTTTGAAAATCCAATTCTTCACCTTTTGGGTGCGAAAGCCGCTACTTATCAAGATGCGGCCGACTTTTATCGCATAATATCAATTGGTGCTGCTCCAATTGTCTTTTCAATTATTCCACAAAATCTGATCAGAACAGAAGGCTTAGCCACTCAAGCAATGATTGCCACAATGACAGGGACAATTTTAGCTATCATTCTCGATCCCATTTTCCTGTTTGTTTTCAAAATGGGAGCCATCGGTGTTGGGATCGCCAATATTACAGGCTATCTAGTTACTGATATTATTCTTATTTATTACGTCCTATGTAAAACTGAATACATCAAATTAAAGCTAAAATATACTAAAATCAGTGGCAAAACCATCAAAGATATCGTGGCAATCGGCATCCCCGGTTCAATTACTAACTTTGCACAAAGCTTCGGTATGGCTCTTCTTAACTCATCTTTAGCCTTATACGGTGCAAATAAAGTTGCTGCAATGGGAATCACACAAAAGATTTACAGTATCGTCATCTTAGTAATCGTCGGTTTTGCCTTTGGTTCACAACCCTTAATTGGTTACAACTATGGTGCCAAAAACTGGAAACGATTAAAGAAGATTTTAAACTTCGATATTCTTGTCCAAGTTGTCTATGCCGTAGTTTCCGGTGGATTATTAATTCTATTTGCTCGTCCAGTCACTGCTTTATTTATGAATCAACCAGACATCGTCAATGCCGGTAGTTACATGTTAATTGCAACTATCATTACTACACCAATTGTTGGTATTATTCTGGTTTACACTACCGTTTTCCAATCAGTTGGTAATGCCTGGGCTGCCTTCATCATGGCAATCGCACGTCAAGGAGTAGTTTACTTTATCGCATTAGAGACTTTGAAAAACATCTTCGGCTATCACGGCATTGTCTGGGCTCAAGCAGTAAGTGATGTAATCACCTGCATCATCGGTTACTTCATCTATGAAAAGAGTCTAGATCTCAAGGATAAAATAAAAAATTAAGCGTATAAAAAAGTGTTGTTCATTTATCAGAACAACACTTTTCTTTATTTCACAATCATACTACTTTTTAAATACTATTAATTCTAACTATATGTTTAAATTTCCTTAAACAAATTCAATTTTTTTAACCCCATACGCATATTTATTGCATCCCATGGCATATGTTCTGCAATAGTTAAGCCGACTAAATCACTGATTTGTTCAATATCATTTAAAATATCAAAAATCTTTTTTAATTTCATTGTTCCAACAGCTGCGGGGAATTTATTAGGATTAGTATGTGGTTCAGCTGGATATATAGATCTAAAATCTTCATAAGATAAGACATCTAAATCCCAGTGAACAGCAATTTTAGTAAATTTATTTGATCTAATCCAACTAGTAATTTGAGATTCATCATTTTCTAAATCTGATGGAGTTAAACATTTCATATCTAATTTTGTTACTTTATCATCCATAGGACGCAAATCTTTAGTGATTAAACCAGTAAATAAAACTTGTTGTTTATTAATTGGATGATTTATTAACTCTTCAAATGATTCAGCACCTTGGTGCATCAAAGTTGAAACAACCATTTCATGCAAATGATGAGATTGAGTAGTATCAGATATATCTGGATGTGCGTCAAGCCAAATAATACCTAATTTATTTTTATATTTTCCACTCAAATAATTAAATGGAGCCAAACTAGTACTGCAATCCCCACCAATAGTTATTACTTTATCTGGACTTTTTAATAATAAGCTCTGAATTGCGATGGACGTTTGCTGTTTCAGGATTTCTTCAGCATCAACCCCGTTTTCTCTTTTAAAAGAATTTAATCTATTAATTGAAGCTACTGGGATATCCACGTTTTCCATCAACTTGGTTTTAGGGACAATTACATTCATTATTTGGTTACCAATAATGTAATTCGGATTCATTCCGCCTTCCCATTGAGGATAGTTTAACCTAACAGTTTTGGTCATATTTTTCTCCTTCCCAATATTTCTTTTAACCATAGAATAAGATCTTTCTGTATAACGGATTAATCAAATACTTTCTAAATAAATCAATGAGTGGACCTATTCCCATAACAAATAATATAGTTCCTAAACTTACCGGTCCATGAACTAAGAAGGCTATTAGAGCTACTATTGCATCTAAACACACTCTAAATATAAAAGGTCTTTTTTTGGTCTTTTTCTCAAAAATATAAGCTAATGCATCATAACCAACTAATCCCCACTCACATCCCATATATATGGACATCCCAAGAGCAACCACTACTAAACCTAATAAAAAGATAATAATCTTAATCATTAGATTTTCAGTATTAAAATTAGGTAGATATTGAGTAAAAAATTGTAATGCGTATCCAAAATAGGCCATAGGGATTAGAGTACCCAAATTAATAAAACTCTTGTCTAATAGAAGCACTACTATAATTATGATTAGTTGAATCACAGAAATAACTAATCCTAAAGGTAAATTTTTTTGCTTAGCTATTCCCATTCCTAAAGCATTTACTGGATCAATACCTAACCCTGTTGAATTACAGATGCCAGTACCCAATCCCATAATTGTTACGCCAAATAGAATTAAAATTATTTTCCTAATTTTTAATGATATTTTCTGCAAGTTCTGTTCCATTAGATTTTATTACCTTTTGATACCAAAAGAAGCTTCTCTTTTTGTATCTACTTAGGGATCCTGTACCATCGTTGTTGCGATCAACATAAATTAAGCCATAACGTTTCGCCATTTCCGCTACACCATTACTTACAATATCAATTGGCGTCCAACATGTATAACCTAAAAGGTCTACTCCATCTCGAATTGCTTCCCAAGCTTGTTTTAAATGCGCCTGTAAATACTCAATCCGATAAGAATCATTAACAGTTATATTTCCGTTCTTGTCTTTAACCAGCTTATCGTGTGCACCAATACCATTTTCTACAACAAATAATGGCTTTTGATAGCGATAATAATATCTATTAAGCGCTATTCTTAAGCCTACAGGATCAATTTGCCAGCCCCAATCAGATTTTTCTAAATATGGATTAGGAACAGCAGATTGAATATTTCCTCGGATTTTTTTATTGTTTTTTTCATGAGTGGTGGCGCAGTAACTCATGTAATAACTAAATGAGATATAATCAACCGTATATTTTTTTAACAAATCTATATCTTCAGGTAAAGTTTGAAAATGAATATTATTTTCATCAAAATATCTTTTCATATATCCAGGATATGTTCCTCTAGCTTGTACATCAGTAAAAAAGTAAGTCCTTCTATCTTCTTCCATAGCCTTCAGAACATCTTTAGGATCAGGTGTTAACGGATAATAAGGACTATTTGCAACCATACAGCCAATCATAAAATCAGGATTTATTTCATGCCCTATTTTTACAGCTAAACTACTGGCAACAAATTGATTATGTATTGCTTGATACAAATCATTTTTATTCACATTTTTAGCATCATCCATTAGTCCTACTCCATTGAATGGAGCGTCCAAAGTTACATTTATTTCATTAAAAGTTATCCAATATCTAACTTTATTCTTATAACGATTAAATAATAACTCAACAAAACGAGCATATAATTTTATTAATTTTCTATTTTTCCATCCTCCATATTGTGTAACTAAATGAAGTGGAAAATCAAAATGCTCTAAAGTTATCATTGGTTCAATTCCTTGATCAATTAATGTTTGAATTAATCGATCGTAATGCTCTAACTCAGCTTGATTTGGTTCTTTATCATCACCATTTGGAAAAATTCTAGCCCAAGAAATAGAAATTCTAAGCATTTTTAATCCCAATTCTCCAAACATTTTTATATCTTCAGGATATCGATGATAAAAATCAATTGCTTCTTTTTTTAAATAATCCTTTACAGGGGGAATTTTTATATCTCCAAAGACTCCTTTAGGTAATGCATCGGCAGTTGAATATCCCCCTCCATCTTCGGTAGGAAATCCTTCACATTGACTTGCTGCCAATGCTCCACCCCATAAGAAATTTTTAGGAAACTCATATTTATTATTTTTCATTCTAATTCTCCTTATTTTTTGCTGTTAGTTTTAACAATTCTTCTCCATGTTGTAATTGTTTTTTCTTAGTTTTAGTAATATTTTCGAAATCTTTAGAATTAGTCACAATAACAGGGATCGTAGTATCATAACCTTCTTTTGATATTGCCTCTCTATCGAATTCTAATAACAAGTCGCCTTTTTTCACTTTTTGATCTTTAATAACATGAGAAATGAAATGCTTTCCTTTAAGTTCAACAGTATCAAGACCTACATGAATTAATAATTCACAGCCATCATAGCTCTTTAAACCAATTGCATGTTTGGTTTCAAATACTAATTCAACTACTCCATCAAACGGAGCATAAATTTTATTATCGTTTGGTACAATAGCAGCACCGTCTCCCATCATCTTGGATGAGAATACATTATCTTTCACTTCACTAAGAGGAATAACATTACCATTTACTGGATCTGCTACAGATTGATTTGCAACAACTGTAGTAACTATTTTTTCATGATTATCCATTGAATTCTTTTGACTTAAATCTTCTGGATTTGGAATATCCTCAAATCCAATCACATATGCAAGAATAAAGGAAACAACATAAGATACTAAACATGAGATAATAAACCAAATGAAAGTTTTTCCGAAGAATAATGGAATTCCCGCAATTGGACCAGTACCTGCACCTTGTGCAGCTACTTTAAATAATCCTGCAATTCCACCTCCGACAGCGCCACCAATAGATACGGCAATTAATGGCTTTTTTAATTTAGAAGTAACACCAAAAAGAGCTGGTTCAGTGACACCGATAATAGCATTCAATGCGGAAGATCCTGCTATTTCTTTTAATTGTTTATTCTTAGTTTTAAGCCATACGGCTGTAGTAGCACCAGCTTCAGCGGAGTTGGAAGCTACAAAAATTCCCATCATGTAATCCACACCATATTTTGATAAGGATTGAACCATTACGGGAGTAAAACCAACATGCATCCCCATAATGACAAGGAAAGGATATGCAGCACCTACAAGAATTCCAGCTATTACACCATAATGCAAGTAAAGCTGAACTGTGCCTTGACCAATCGCATCACCAACAATCGTACCAATTGGTCCAAGAATTCCTAAAATTATCGGAGCTGTAATTAATAGAGTGAATAACGGAACCAAAACAGTCCTTAAAATCTTAGGTATGATTTTGTTAAGACCACGTTCTATGTATGACATTACCCATACACCCAAAATTATTGGTAATACACTAGTGGAATACGTCGCACTTGTAAATGGTATGCCGAAAAATTTAACACTTGCTGATTTTGACATCATCGAAATTAATTCTGGGTGAACTAAAATACCTGCAATGGCCACAGCAACATATTTATTAGTCTTAAATTTTTTAGCTGAACTATATGCTAAAAGTATTGGCATAAAATAGAATGCAGAATCAGAAAAAACTGATAATAATTTATACGTACTGGTTGCTGGTGAAACCAAATGATAAAAGTTAAGGAAAATCAAGATTCCTTTCAGTAAACCAGCACCAATAATAGCAGGAATAATAGGGACAAAAATGCCTGATAAAATATCGAGCAATTTACTAATAATGTTTTCCTTTGCTTTATTAGTATCACTTGTTGAATTATTAGATATATGAACTAGAGGAACAAAAGCATTGTAAACATCTGTGACCCTACCCCCCAAGAATTATCTGATATTGTTCACCAACCATGTTTGTTCCTAAAACACCAGGTAATCCTTGAATTTGTGTATTTTTAATTTTAGATTTATCTTTTATAGTAATTCTTAATCGTGTAACACAATGTGTTACATTATCTATGTTTTTTTCTCCACCGATCAGCTCAAGAATTTTTTGAGCAAGTTCTGAATCATTCATAATTCTCCTCCATCGTTTTGTTTAATTTAGATTACACTACCAGTTTATTAACTAATAAACACTTTTAAAACGCTTTCAAAATTTTTAGAACTAAATGTATCAAAATCAACTTTTTTCATGAAACTTTTGTATCAAAAAAGCTGGTTTATCTATTAAATAAACCAGCTCAGTAATGATATTTTATTTTCTTAAATTTTTAACTTTTAATGCATTTGTTACGTTTTGAGATAGATTTTTAATCGTCAGTGAAGTAAATAAGATATCTATAACATAATTTATAGCCACACTAGGAACAATTGACTCCATACCTAAACTCAAATTTTCAAATGGTATGGTCAAATAACTACTACAATTATTTTTTAATTCTTCATTTTCCAATCCACCGATACCTAAAGAGTAAATATTCAACTTTTTTAAATCTTTTGCGGCATTAATCATTGCCTTATTTCCACCTGTAAAAGAAATAATAATTGCACCATGCTTATTAATACCATGGATAGAGGTCAAATAGTGTTCATTGACATTTGAATAAACTCCTCCGAATTTACCAATTGAAGAAAATTTAAAACTACCTATTTGCGCTAACCCCTCTGTAATTCCTGAACCATAAAAATCTATATAATCTAAAGTATTAAGTTTTTTAACAATTAAATTTAGATTTTCTTGATCCATCAAACTATTAGTACGATTTATTGCTTGATTATATAAATTTGGTACCTTGATTAATAAATCAGATAAGTTGGAATCTTTATTGATATTAATATGTTTAAGTAAATCCCTCGATTTCTTAATTCTTTCTTGCTCTGATATTAAGTCATAACAAAACTCATTAAATTTCTTATAGCCTAATTTTTTAATGAATCGCAATACCGTTGGCTTGGATGTGAAAGTCAATTCACCAAGTTTTTGCGCAGATAAAGTAGCTAAATCTAAATTTTGATTCAACAAATATCTCGCAATTTCCTTTTCTGAATTAGTTAAATTAGTTTCATTTTGCAATTGATTAAACAGCATTTATACTTTCCTCGTTTTTAATTACTAGATATAAAAAAATCCTACCTTTTATAGACAACATGAATTTATACATTTGTTGTCTGCTTAAGTAGGACTATATCATTTTTAAGAATAATTTTTACTATTTCATAATAGTATTTTTAGAAAGCTTAACAGTCTTAGCAATGTAAGTTGTACCACTGTAAGTTGGATAACCACTAATGAAGTACCATTCACCATTGTATTTCATTACATGTGGTTCAGCGATGTAGTAAGCCATAGTGCCTTTCTTATAAGGACGGCTTGAACCAAGCTCACCGTAACTATTTCTTTCATAAGTTACTGTGTTTTGAGTAGGAGTAACCAAAACAGTACTATTTTCTGAAGTTACAGCATCGTCAATCATCTTACTGTACTTCTTGTAAGCTGCGTCTTTAGTAAAGTTATCACGGGCAATTGCATCAGCTCTTACGTAGAAATAACGTTTCTTACTACGAACCATTGCGTAATATTGACCCTTAACTCTTACGATAGGGCCAACCTTGTAACCAATGTTGTTACCCTTCTTGATGATTTGACTAGTTCTGGTTAAATTTACATTCCCTTTACTTACATTAGCGTAGTTATTCTTATAGCTGTTAGTGTAAATTGGAGTATTAGTTTTGGCAACCAAGTTAGTAGTCAATTCATTGTAGTCGATCAAATCAGCATACTTCTTCAAAGTTGAGTTACTTGTCAAGTTCTTTTCAGAAAGTGAACTTTGATAGCCTGCTTTTTCAGTTGGATTTGGATCAGTTACAGTAACGTAGTCATTGATGTTAAGTTCTCTAGTTGCAAGAAGATGATTAGTGTCTGAGCCATTACTTTGCACTGCAAATTCTCTTAAGCGAAGTACAGTATTGTGATTTACCATGTCGATCGCATATCTAACATTTTGATTGCTACGGTAAGAACTACCAGCTGTATGAACGATCTTATTGGCAGTTGAATTATCGATCCAACCTAAGTTGTCGATCTTAACCTTTTCACCACTTAATTCATTCTTAGTAAATTTAAGTTCCCATACTGCTTGGTTAACTTCATTAATGGTTGCAGTCTTTGAATCATTAATTTCCTTAGCATTTTGAAGAGCACCAGCATAATTCCATTGTTGACTTAATGAACTGAATTTGTATAAATTATTGTCTTCAAGATTTTCATTAATCAAACTATTAAGTTCAGCCTTATCTGAACTAGTTGCGACAGCCTTACCTGCTTCAGCTTCTGCAGCGGTGTTATCCGGATCAACCATTTGTGGGCCAAAATCATAGTCAACATCGCTTACCTTAACATAACCCAAGCTAGTAGTTGGTTCATATCCTTCTGAACCAGCAGGCGTCCAACCACTTTCAACTCGATAGAATAATTCAGCCTTGTTTTCGCTAGGAACCCAAAGATAAACTAATTGATCAACCACAGTTCTTTGGCCTTTGCGATAGCTTACTCTATCGTTTGTATTAGGCTTCTTAGTCTTTAACTCACCGTTTGCAAGATACATGTGAGTATCTTTATTCATAATGACGTGAGTTTGGGTAGATAAAATTTCTAATTGTTGCCTTACTGCAGTCTTTAATCTATTAGCATAAATAAATTGCTTAGTACCTTTTACACGATAAATGGTATCAGTGTGGTTACCATTAGTAACATATTCTTGTGCATCAATAGTTAATTTTTTACCCGGTTTAAAATAAACACCCTTAATTATATTGTTATCTGCATCGAAAGCATATTGACCTTGCTTTTGAACATACTTAGGACTAACTACGACACTTAGTGATTTTGCATAAAGAGGACGATCGTTAATCTGAGCGACATTAACTACACGGACATAGGCATTCTTACCAATTGGGAAGTATGCCTTACCTTTAATAATCTTGTAAGAAGCAAACTTCTTGTAGCCCTTAGTATCCATGAAGTAGTATTTGTTTTTACCGTTATAATCAGAAAACTTACCTAAATAATCTACGCGAGAACCATACTTAAGAGAAGATTTTCCCTTATATGTAGTACGCTTACCCTTATTGTTGTAGATATAAGACTTTACACTTCCGATAAATAATCGATTATTTTCAGTTTGATCATCAGCGGCTTTAACAGTGGTGGTTAAGTTTTGTCCCATTGACAAAACTGGTGACACCATCATTAAAGCAACGGCTGAAATTAGCACAACTTTTTTATTAAATTTCATAGTTTTCACCTACGTATTTTCTTCATATCTTGCTTATGATTCTACTATAAAACAAAACTGCTCTTTAAAAGTGCAGTCCGTTTGATATTAATCTTTCTTAATTAAAGTAACTTTTCAAAAGCATCTTCATACTTAGGAATATCGCCAGCACCCATAAATACGATGACAGAATTCTTATTCTTAGTTAAATCGGCAATATTATCTAAGTCGATAACTTCTGAACCTGGAATATTCTTAACCAAATCTTCACTGGTAATATCGCCATTTGCTTCACGAGCTGAAGCATAGATTGGGGTAATATATGCCTTATCTACATCACGTAAAATTTCTTCAAAGTCCTTTTGGTACTTCTTAGTTCTTGAGAAAGTATGTGGCTGGAAAACAACAACTAACTTCTTATCTGGGAACTTTTGACGAGCAGCTTGAATAGTTGCACGCATTTCAGTTGGATGGTGTGCGTAGTCGTCGATTACGGCAATATCACCAAAGTCTTTTTCACTAAATCTACGCTTAGCCCCTTTAAAAGTAAGAAGACCTTCTCTAATTGCATCCATTGGTACCTTTTCAGTATAAGCAACGGCAATAACTGCAGTAGCATTTAAAATACTGTGGTCACCAAACAAATGAATTTCAAAACGACCAAGATCCTTACCATGAGCTAAAACGTTAAAGCTCGAACCAGTAGTTGTCTTCTTAATATCAACTGCTTGGAAGTCATCAGTATCCTTAAAGCCATAAGTATATTTAGGAATATCAGTCTTAAGACTTTGAAGACGCTTGTCATCACCCCATACAAACAATGCCTTTTTAGTTTGATCAGCTGCAGATTGGAATGCACTAGTGTAATCGTCTTGATCTTTGAAGTAATCTGGGTGATCAAAATCGATGTTAGTCATAATTTGGTAATCTGGGTGGTATGCCAAGAAGTGACGACGGTATTCATCAGCTTCATAAACAAAGAAACGTGAGTCGTCTACACCCTTACCGCGACCATCACCGATCAAATATGAAGTTGGTGCAACTTCGCCTAAAACGTGTGCTAAAAGACTAGTAGTCGAGGTCTTACCGTGGGTACCTGAAATTCCAATTGAAGTGTGCATTTGCACGATTTCTTCAACAGTATCTGGGTAGCTTTGCCACTTAACGCCTTTATCAAGACAAGCCTTAACTTCTGGATTATCTTCCTTGAAGGCATTACCCTTAACGATTACTTGTTCTTCATTACTCTTGATATTGTCAGGATTAAAGCTCTTAATATCAATCCCAACTTTTTCAAGCGGAACTTCTGTAAAAGTGTACTTTTCAATATCACTTCCGGCAACGTTGTAGCCTAAATCGTGAAGCAATAAGGCCAATGAAGCCATACCTGTTCCTTTAATACCAATAAACCAAATTTGTTTGTTTTTATCTAACATTTATTTTCCCTCGAAATTTTAACGTTTTTACTCGTTAATTATTTTACCATTAAGAAAGAAAAAAAGAGCCCCATTTAGGCTCTTTCTTAGTTTTATTAATATTATAAAGTGATTTCACCACTAGCGATCAATTCATCACACTTAGTTGGTTCAAATTCTGCACCAACTTCAAATGAATCAGGAACTACCATAATACCACGCTTTTGAGGTGCATGTGGCAAACCGAGTTCTCTTGCTGAACAAATCATTCCGTATGAATCAACGCCACGTAATTTACCTGGCCAAATTTGTGCACCATTTGGCATTAAAGTACCTGGAAGTGCTACAACAACCTTTTGACCTTGTGCAATGTTAGGAGCCCCACAAACGATTTGATGTTCTTCACCATCACCTACTTCAATAGTAGTTACGTGAAGGTGATCTGAGTCAGGGTGCTTTTCACAAGTCTTAACATAGCCATAAACAAGGGTTGGCTTGCCATATTCAAGCTTATCATCAAATCCAACTTCAGCAAGCTTCTTATTAAGAGCTTCAAGTTCATCATCTGAAAGCTTAACTGGACCATTTGGCAACTTATCAAAGTCAATTAACTTATCAACATTGAAGAAGTTAAAACCAATAGTTTCACCCTTATCGTTAGTTACACGAGTAACGTCTTCTTTTTCTTCAAAAGAGCTACGACCTTCATCATGACCTAAAATAACGATCAAAGTATTAGGATAAGCTTCTTTATTAGTACTAGTAATCATGCTTTTTTAATCTCCTCTTTTAGTCAAGTGATCGTAAAAAGTTTTCTACTTCATCTTTAGTTTTACGGTCCTTATTTACTAGTCTACCAATTTCTTTGCCATCTTGGTAGACAACAAATGAAGGAATTCCCATAATCATTAATTTTTTTGCAACATCAACTGAACCATCACGGTCAATTTGATAAAACTTGGCGTCAGAGAAATCTTTTTCAATTTCTGGCAAAAATGGATCAAGGAAACGGCAATCTGGGCACCATTCTGCTGAAAATTCTAAAACGGTGCGACCAGACTTAGTGATTTCTTGTAATTTATCTTCAGATAACTCTTTAATCTTTTCCATTTTTTATGCCTCTAATCTTTCTTACTTTTTACAAGTATTATACAAAAAAGAATTATTTTTGCAAATTACTTTGTCTCAAAATGAGCATGAAGTGCATATATAGGATTACCTTTAGCAGCAAACTTATGCTCATATTCTGTTTCAATATTCTTTTCTACAATTTCCGGCTTTTCATGATGCAAATCTACAGAAACAAAGTCAAAGAACATCCCGTAATTATTCATACTTTGAACAGAATATGCAAATAAACCTGAATTATCAGTCTTGAATTCAATATGACCTTCTGGCTTTAAAACTTGCTGATATTTATTCAAAAAGCTCTTATAAGTCAAACGACGCTTTTCATGACGACTCTTTGGCCATGGATCACTAAAGTTTAAGTAAATTACATCAGTAGTATTTTTATCGAAAAAGCAATTGATGTCAGCAGCATCCCCACGTAAAATTTGTAAGTTGTCTAACCCCTTTTTTAACTTAGTACGCAAAATAATACCTGCTGCAGTAGTTTGTAATTCTAAAGCCACAAAATTCTTTTCAGGATGTTGTTCAGCTAAAGTTGTAATAAAATGTCCCTTACCTGAACCAACTTCAATTTCAATCGGATGATCATTGCCAAATCGCTTTTCCCAGTAAATCTTTTCATCTGGGTTAGGATTTTGCAATACACTTTCAGGATGATCATTAACAAGTTTTACGGCCCAAGGTTTGTTTCTTAATCTCATATTCTTTCCCTATCTAATTCCAAAATTCTTTTGATTCATCTTCTTCACTCTGCTTGGCAAATATACTGCAGTAATTAAAACAGTAAATGCAAGCAAGATAATCATTGCCTCTAGCAGATTAATATTTATTGGCAAAACAATCAACCAGAAAATACTAATAATTAACCATTGAATGAATAAACCGAATGTCAAAACTTTAACGAGATCTTTACCACGATTTTTTCTTTCAATTGGATAAACACGATACATAAAGTTACGATCAAATTCTGTTGCCATTGGCAATAATTGGTAAACCGTTAAAAAGATTACTAAACATGATAAGCCAAGCGACCAATGCCAATCTTGTACTAACCATGAAATTAAGCCGGCAAAAACAGTCATTCTAACTAGCAAGTTCAAATATTCTGGATTTCTAAGTAATGATCTTCTATAAAGGAACAAGTTAGGATTTTCTTTAGCAATCGACTTAGGCAAAAGAAAATCTAAATATTTTCTACGTTTAATACTTACTTGCTTTTCTTCTACATCAGTGAACATACTGAAGACTGAATATACACGGTCTTTTCTAACTTTTTCACTTTCTACAGCGTAACGCCAGTCAAAAATTAGCTCATTAGCTAATCTAGTTACGAAGAAAATTCCAATAATTCCAGCTACGATACCAATATATGCATAATATGCTGAAATAATTGCTAAAACTAGAGCTATCAAACTTAAAGTAGCCAAACTAATCTTTTTACCAAAGTACAAATTACTTTTTTCGACTTCTAACTCAATGCCTTTAATTAGTAACATTGCAACTACTAACAAAAGATATGCAAAAACATTTATACCTGCTTTGATTGTAGCAAACGGAAAGACGATCCCTGCCAATAAGACTTCAAGAATAAATGGCAAGACTAAACTATATCTGTACATTGGTTTTAAGTACTCATTCATTTGTTCATCTTGCGTAAACAAGAACTGCATATCAGCTTCTTTGATCAAAGTTACCAATCGTCCGGTTAAAAGAGGCAGCCAAAGAATAAAACCGACTAATGGACGATAAAACCATAGGTTCGTTGGCATAGTCTTCATTGCTTCGGCATACCAAAACATTAATGCTCCGACTAAAAAAATCAAGGCTAAAATAAAGAAATCATTGAAAACAAGCGTCAAATATTTAACTGACTGTTTGAGATTCTCATTTAATCTCTTTTTAGCTAATTCACGCATTGCCATGATCCTCTCTATTCAAAGCTAAATATAACTTATCAAATGGATCATCAGGCTTTAAACCATAATGCTCACGAATATCTTGCAAATTGCCGATGATCTCGATCGTACCATTATTTAAAACAGCATAGTTAGAAATTGCTTGTTGGGCATCTGCTAAAACGTGTGTAGTCATTAACACCATTTTGTTATTAGCAATTGCTTGTTTGATCAAGTCAATTAAGTTAGCAACGGCCAAGGGATCAAGTCCTGTAAATGGTTCATCAATTACAAGTAAACTTGTATCAGCTAAAAAGGCAGAAACAATCATTACTTTTTGGCGCATTCCCTTTGAAAAGTGGATCGGTAACCATTCAAGCTTATCATCTAATCTGAACATTTTAAGCAATTCATGTGCTCTTTCCCACGCCTTTTTCTCATCTAACTTATAACTGAGCATGGTTAATTCCAAGTGTTCTTTCAAAGTTAATTCCGGGTATAAAATTGGTGTTTCAGGAATATAAGCAACTTCACGTTTAAACTTCGTAGGCTGCTGAGTTAAAACCACATCATTTAAAATGATCTTTCCTTTTTGCGGACGAAGCAAACCTAAAATATGTTTAATCGTCGTCGATTTACCGGCACCATTAAGCCCAATTAGCCCTAAAGCCTCACCAGGCTTAATTTCAAGATTAATATCTTTAATAACAGGGACGCCGGTATAGCCCCCAGTTAAATGTTCAATTTTTAATGTCATTTTTCCTATCTTTCTTTACTGAATTTATACATAGTTTATGATAGCATGAAAATAAAAGGAAACTAAAGTTCAAACACAAGAGGTATTTTAATTATGGAAAAATTAGTAGACGATTGCTTATTCTGTAAAATTATTCGCGGTGAAATTCCTAGTTACACCGTATTTGAAAATGACGATGTAAAAGCATTCTTGGATATCTCACAAGTAAACCCAGGACATACATTAATGGTCCCAAAAAAGCACATCGTTAACTTATTCGACTATACTAAAGAAGATGCACAACAATACTTGCAATACATTCCAGTAATTGCCAATGCAATTAAAAAGGCATTTCCTAATGTAACCGGCATGAACATTACCACTAATAACGGTAAATCAGCTAACCAAGTTGTTATGCACTCACACATTCACTTCATCCCACGTTTTGAAGGGGATGGCTTAAAATTAATGACTCGTAACAACGCTGATCAATATGATGAGTCTAAGTACAACGAAGTTGCAGATAAAATTAAGGCTCAATTCTAAGGAGTAAATAAATGAAACATTTCTTATTAGGCACAGTTTTTGGTGCCGCAGCAGGATTCGTATTTTCCTGCTTAACAGATAGTGATGGCAACCGTCCCGGCAAACCATTAAAAGATGAATATGATGCTATTAAGCATGAAGGCGGACGCTTTAGTGATGCATTAAAAAAGGCTAAACAAGCCAGTCACGATTTAAATGAACATCTTCCTGAAGCAGAACGCACAATTAGTGATATGAATGATGATTTTGAAAAATATTCCAAACACATTCAGCCTATTGTTGAAAAAATGCAACAAAAAAGTGATGAATTAAACCAAAATTTGAATAATTTAGATACAAAGGACTAAGAAAAATTAAAGAAACTTTGATTTTTCTATGAATATTTGCTATTTAAAAACGATTTCTCCAAATTTATGGTATATTAATTGACAGTTACTTATTTAAGGATGTGGAGATTTAATTATATGAAGAGTTATATGAAAAAAGTTGCTGCAGTCGTCGCTGTAGCTGGTGTTGCATTATCTACTGCCGCTTGTTCAAACAGTGGTAGCAATTCTACTGTTGCTTCTTACAAAGGTGGTAAGATTACTCAACAACAATACTATGATGAAATGAAAAAGTCACAAGCTGGTAAATCAACTTTGGCTAACATGATTATCAACCGTGCTTTGGAACAACAATACGGCAAATACGTATCATCAAAGAAAGTTGACAAGCAATACAACAACTACAAGAAGCAATATGGCTCACAATTTAGTGCTGTTTTACAACAAAATGGTATGACTGCTTCAAGTTTCAAAGAAAACTTAAAGACTAATCTTCTTTCTGAACAAGCATTAAAGCATATTAAGAAGATTACTAAAAAGCAAGAACAACAAGCTTGGAAGAGCTACCAACCTAAGGTAACTGTTCAACATATTTTGGTTGCTAAGAAGTCAACTGCTCAAGACATTATCAAGCAATTAAAAGATGGTAAGAGCTTCAGTAGCTTAGCTAAGAAATACTCACTCGATACTGCAACTAAGAATAAAGCTGGTAAGCTTCCTTCATTTGACTCAACTGACAACACTCTTGACTCAGCATTCAAGACTGCTGCATTTAAGCTTAAGACTGGTGAAGTTACTTCAACTCCAGTTAAATCACAATCAGGCTACCACGTAATTAAGATGATTAACCACCCAGCTAAGGGTAAATTTGCTGATCACAAGAAGGCTATTGATGATGAAATTTATGCATCAATGGCTCAAGATCAATCAACTATGAAAGACGTTATCGCAACTGTATTGAAGCGTGCTGATGTTTCAATTAAGGATAGCGACTTGAAGGACGTATTATCAGCTTACGTATCAACTGGTGCTACTAAGTAATATACGTTACATACAAAAAAGAGATAGACTTTTTATAAAAAGTTTATCTCTTTTTTTCTATATATTTTTTTATTCCAAATTCTTCGCTTGATCTAATTCAGGATCATTTTTAGGTCTATAGTATCTTTTACCATCTTGACTTTGTAATGGTTCAGTAAATGTACCCTTACCAGTATGTTGCAGTGCATTAGTTACTGCATAAACCATTGCGTCTAAATCATCGATACGGTGCAAAATCTCTGCTTCAAGCAACGCTGGCAACTTAGGTGAACCATATTCGAATTTACCATGATGTGATAAAACCATATGTCTAAGTAATAACAAATCTTCAGATTCAAGATCAATCTTCAAATCCTGAGCTGCTAACATTATTTGTTCATCAATCAAAACAAGATGGCCAACCAGATTGCCCTCAATTGTATACTGCGTTGCAGCAGGTCCGGTTAATTCCTGTACCTTACCCATATCATGCAAAATACATCCCGCATAAAGTAATGATCGGTTAATCTGTTCATAATTATCAGCTAAGCCTCTAGCATCTTTAAGCATAGCCAAAGTATGATATGCGAGTCCTCCTCGCAATGCATGGTGATTACTTTTTCCAGCAGGATAATCAAAGAAACGTTTATCCCATTTTTTAAGTAAGTACTCTACAATACTTCTCCATGTTCTATTTTGAATTTGCTTAACAAAGTCATCAATTTCGCCCTTCATATCATTAGTGGTTTCTGGGGCTGATTTAATAAATTCATCAAGTGAATATCCCTCTTGTGGTCCAACAACACGCAAACTATATATTCTAATTTGTGGTCTACCCTGATATTCCTCTCTTTTTCCATTTAACTCTACAATCGTACCAGTGCTAAAAGTTGCCGCATCTTGATGACTCGCATCCCAATAATTTCCGCGAATTTCACCTGAGCCATCACCAAATTGCATCGCTAAAAAAAGTTTATCTTTTTTATTACGGCGCAACTGTGAATTTTTGATTAAAACAACGATATCCATTTCTTCGCCATCATTATAGTCTAGCAAACGTTTAAGCATCCTTAATTCCTTTCATGAAAGTCAATGGCTTGATTTGCAACTTATTAACCAAACTTTCTTGTGCTGTAAAAATTAACACCTGGTTATTTTCACTAATTTTCTTAAGTAATTTATCGATGTAGCCAATTCGACGATCATCAAAATTAACGAATGAATCATCAATCAAAATTGGTAAATTAATTTTATCTTTTATTTGTTCAATAAAGGCCAGCTTTAAAGCAAAATACAACTGCTCAGCAGTTCCACGTGATAAATATTTAACTTCGCGTTTCTTACCATCATTTCTAATTACTGTAAGTTTTTTATCTAACTCTAAATCGACATAGCGACCACCTGTAAGAAGTTTTAGATATTCTTTAGCTGCCTTAAGCATTTTAGGAAAACGCTCATTAGAAGCTATATCAAGCGATCTACTGATCCACTTAGCAGCCAATAAATTAGCTAAATATTCTTTACTACTGTTAGTAAAGTTAGTTTCAGCATTAGCTAAATCTTGTTTTGCCTCAAAAACTGCAGTTGAATCTGACAAATTATTCAATTGTACTTGTAGTTCAGCAACTTGCTGTTGCAAAGTATTTACTTCATCTGTAGTAGCAGCAATTTTTTCTGTCATAATTTGCAGCTGCTTTTGTAGCTCATTAGGTTGATCAACAATCTGTTGCAATTCAGCCAAATCATTATTTAGACTCTTTTTCAATACTTCGATTTGTGTTTGAAGTTTAGTTTGATGTAATGATTCTTGGTAGAGTTTATCATATTCTGCCATATCCTTTACATCTGCTTTAGCCAATAAGGCTTGCAGCTTTAATCCAAGTTCTTTCAAATCTTGATTATCTTGAGCTAAAGAAGCTGTCAAATTTGTTTTTTGTTGTGATATTTCCTGAACATGACTAACTTGATTTTCTAACTCATCCAAGCTAGATAAAAGGTCATCAAAGTTATTATCAACGTGCATTTTTAATACATTTTGCAAATTAGTTGCAAGTTGCTCTGTTTCTTGATTGATTTCATTTATTTGTGCAGCATTTGTTTTTTCAGTACTTTCCTTTAATTGATATTGATTCAAATTAGTCAACAAATTATTTAAATTGAGCGTATCTGGATTTAAACCATACTTAGCCTGAAAGTCCTCTCGCTTTTCAACAACTAATTTTTGTTTTTCTAAAATAACTGCATTTTGTTTATGATCATTATTATTTTTAACATAACCAGCAGCAATAAAGATAATTCCAGTAACTAAAGCAACTATCCCTAATGACCCAATTGCACCCAGTAAAACCAAACCCAATCCAGCTAAAGTTCCACCTACTGCATACCAAAACTTATTATTTGAATTTACAATTAATTCTTTTTCTTCAACTTTAGGCAAATTAGTATAATCAGTTTGCAATTGTTGAATTTGGGTAGAGCTCAAGTTAAGTACTTCTCTTAATTCAGGCGATAAAGACAACAATTGATTTTTTTCTTGTTCTAATTGCTCTTGTTTTTGTACACAGGCACGATATTCTGCTTGCCACTGCAACAATCGTGGCTTTTGCTGTACTAGTTTTTTATCTTCAGTCACATTAGCTAAATTAATGTCAGATAAATTATTTATTTGCTCTTCTAAAGCTTGAATTGTATTTTTTAAATTGCGGCCTTGAGCCATAATATCCTGTGCCCTTTGATAATTTTCACTATCAAAAGAGATATTTTTGCTCTGTTTTTGTAAATCAAGCAAATTTTGATAATTGCTTACTTCTTTTTCAAGGTGGTACAGATTATCTGCCTTTTTTTGTAAATCAGCCAATAATTTTTGCTTTTCTATTAATTCCGATTTTTTAGCCGAAACTTTTTGAGCTAGTGTCTCATAATCAGTAAATTCAGCTTGAGTTTGTGCTAAATTATCACGCTGTATTTCTACCTGTTTAAGTAAACGATTAACTTCTGGCTTTTTACCAGTCTTTTTAAATAATTTGCTGGCTTCTTTAGCAAAATCGTCACGCAATTCAAGTAATTTTCCACTATCAGCTGCACCTAAATAATATATACGCTCTAGCAAATCTTCCTGGCTTAAACTGCTTACTTGCCCCAGCATTTCTTGATTGAAAATAAAACTATCCGCATAAAATGGACCATCAATGTTTTGGATCTGGTCATAAAAGATACTTTCTGGCACTACTTCACCATCTTTTTTAACCGTCAAGATACCGCGTTTAGTCTTATCTCCCTTGGCATATAAACGCTCTAATTTATATTCGCTACCATTATTTTCAAAAACTAAACTACCGCCCATTGGACTAACATGAGCTAGTGGTGTGTAATCTTCAAAAAATGGAGAAGAATTACTACGTAAGTGAAAGCCAAACAAAATTTGCTTAATGAATGCTACAGTAGTACTTTTCCCCGCTTCATTTGCACCAAAAAAGACATCAATTTTATCACTAGGCAAATCAAAAGTTTGGTCTGAGAACTGCCCAAAGTTAACAATTTTAATCTGTTTCAGCCTCATTACTTATCCCTTTCAATTTACTCATTAACTTCACTTCTGCTAGTTGCTTAACTTCATTCACAAAATTCGGCTCCTCTGCCAAATTAGCAGCTAGCATGTCTTTTTTCTTCCAATCATTTACTATCTGATCAAATTCATCTGAAGCAAAAATTTCATTCTTAGCTTGCTTAAAAGCGGCTTGATCATTATCATTTAATTCCAAACTTTCATTCACTTCAAAGCGAACATCCACCAACTGTGAATCAAATAGTAAGTTCTGTGAAATTGTTTGCCAAAAATCGGAATCTTGAACCAATTCTTTTTCCTCTTCAGTTAAAAATTGTGCGCCATTTATTTTTAAACTAAAGTAGGTTTTCTTAGTAGCTGTTAAAGCCGAAACAATCTTAGTTTGCAAAAGATTTTTACCAATTTCCTTATTCAAATCAATTTGAGCATTTTGCCATAAAATAGGAGCTGTTGGCATAAATTTAAGGCTGGTCTTATGCGTATCTTCATCTACTTCACCTAAGTAACATCCTTTTTCTCCCATTTCATTAATATGACGCCCCTGAATATTACCTGGATAAACGATTAGCGGTTGCTCACTTAAATTATTTCTTGCATGAATATGTCCCAAAGCAAAATAATCATAATTTAAATTTTGCATATCACGTATTGTGAATGGCGCATAATCATTTTTAGCTAAATCTTTAACTTGGGCATGCATCAAACCGAATATATAATTTTGATTCTTTTCAGGGAAAAACTGCAACATATCGTGAGTAATATGATTATTTAGATATGAAAAACCGGCAACGTCATATTCAAAGCCTGTCTTAGTTTTAAACGATACTTTTTCTACCTTTTCTTCATTACCCAAAAGTTTAAAGTATGGACTAGAATTAACCAATAAATCTTCTTGTTTCATATGATCATGATTACCAAAAATCATGACTACTTGAATATTTTTGTCAGTTAATCGCTTAATCTGCTGAGCAAAAAAGAGCTGGGCTCTTGGAGACGGAGTATTACTATCAAAAGTATCACCCGCAATTAATACTAAATCTACATTTTCTCTCAAAGCTAGATCAACGATATTAGTTAATGATTGATCTGCCGCTTGATATATTTGATTAAATTCCTTAGATGGCAAAAAAGATAGCCCACGAAATGGACTATCTAAATGCGCATCTGCAAAGTGAATAAACTTCATTGCAAATTCTATTTTCTAAGATCTTCATAAAGATCATTAATTGGCTTAGAGTAGGTCTTTTGGATATCGTTAAGCAATTCGTATAAACTTTGTTCAGTTTGAAGAAGTGAAACGATTTGCTTGTTGTTTTGAACTTGATCGTTTAAGTCCTTGTAAGCTTGTTGATCTTCTTCTGATAAAGGTTGACCGGTTTGTTGAGATTGCATAATCTTAGTTTGTAATTCGTCCATCTTCTTGAATAAAGCTGCACTTTCAGCATCTTCTTGGACAACCTTTACAGCATCTGCCAAAGCCTTGTATTGATCAGTTTGAGTCAAATCTTCTGCTAACTTATTAGCTGAATCATAAATATTAATCATAAAGTCCTCCTAAATTTATCGGCCTAATAGCCCTTTCAGACTATTATACCATTCATTAATTGTCTGTCCCGCAGAACCTATACCATCTTGAATTTTTTGTCCTAATCCACCAGTCCAATCAGAATTTGAACCATTATTCTTTATAATTTGGCTAGGTGCTTTTTCAGTAAATTGCGTTTGTGCAGTATATGGCAAGATTCCTTCCATTTCTGCTTTATACAACCTAGTAATTCCTGTTTCAGAGATACCTTGCATATAATGTTGCCGGTTAGTACGATCAAAGCCGACCCAAGTAGCTAAAACAATATCTGGTGTATACCCGACAATCCATTGATCTTTGGTACCGAAACCATATGAATTAGGTACTTCCGTTGATCCAGTTTTACCAGCTACTTTATAACCATTAGGTTGAGCAGACTGACCTGTACCATTAGTAAACACCCCAAGCATCATCGTAGTCATTTCTTTTGCTGTATTCTCTGAAATAACTCTATGGGTACCTAGATTATTGTTTTCTGCCAAAACATTACCACTTGCATCTGTAATCTTAGTAATAAAGTATGAGTTATTTGGTAAGTTACCCTTATTGGCAAAAGCAGAATAAGCTCGAGCCATTTGCAATGGTGATACACCACTTGAAAGACCACCTAAGGCCAAAGCAAGGTTACGATCACTTTTCGGTACTTTAATACCAAAGTTTTCAACAGATTGAACCCCTTTATTTACACCAATTTTATCTAATAACCAAACTGCTGGCACATTTTTACTTTGAGCCAAGGCTTGGTACATTGGGATTTTATCAGAATAGCCGTTGTCAACGTTATGTGGTTCGTACCCATTCTTACCAAATTTTTGCAATTTATTTGATAGCTCTGAATCATAATGATAGCCATTTTGAAGAGCTGGCGCATATACTGCTATCGGCTTAATTGAAGAACCCGGCTGACGTTTCATTTGTGTTGCACGGTTATAACCACGAAAGACATGTTGACCACGTCCACCAATTACTGCACGAACCGCTCCAGTACCTGGATCCATTGCCACACTAGCACCTTGACATTCAACACCATCGCTTCCCGCTTGTGGAAACAGCCAACTTTGCTCAAAGGTATTTTGTAATTGTCCTTGGTAATTTTGATTAAGAGTAGTGTAAATCTTTAATCCCTTATTCATTACCTGTTCTTCAGTTAAACCATATTTGTTAATTGCCTCATCAACTACAGCATCAAAGAAGTAAGGATAGCGATAGCCATCTTTGTTTTTAAAAGTGTTTCTTAAAGTTAATCCTTCTTTAGAATAAGCTTTAGCTTGAGCAGCAGTTATTTTGCCATTATCAGCCATTAAACTTAAAACTAGGTTTCGACGTGATAATGCATTAGCCATATGGTCAACTGGATTATAATAACTTGGATTACGCAAAATTGCAGCAAGTGTTGCGGCTTCACTGACAGTTACTTCACTAGCATCTTTACCAAAATATCTACGACTAGCGTCTTGAACACCCCATACCCCATTTCCGAAGTAGGCATTGTTCAAATACATTGTCAAAATATCTTTTTTAGAGTAAACATGATTGATTTCAATTGCAAAAAATAGTTCCTCTAATTTCCGCGAAAAAGTTTGCTGCTGCGTAAGAAGCGAATTCTTAGCTAACTGCTGTGTTAACGTCGATCCACCACCGGTAACTTGACCATGATGAATAATTAAACTAATGGCAGCACGGGCCATTCCTTTAACGCTAAAGCCGGGGTTTTTCCAGAAAGTACGATCTTCTGTCGAAATCACGGCATTTTGAATATTTGGCGAAATTTTGTCATATTCAACAAACGATCCCTTTTGTGAATACAAAGAACCAGCTTTTTTACCCTTGTAATCATAAATGGTTGTTGTTGTTGATAATGATGCTTTTAAATTCGAGATATTCGAAGTTTTAACTTTGATTGTATAATATGTACAAGTTAAAAGCATAAGAATAAGCAGGATTAAAATAATCCAGCGTCCGATAAAGAAGCGGTTATCAAATCGATGCCAAGCATCTTTAAAACTACTTCTTCTTGGTTGGTCATTATTCATTAAATACATGCTCCTTTTTAGAAACAAGAAAATTGTATCATAGTTGCTAAAACACATGTTTAGAATTAAAGCAGACTTAGGAAATATTTATGGTTTATAATTTTACACTTTTTTATCCAAAAAATCTTAACCCACTACCAGTTAACGAAGTTTTACGTAAATTACTTATTCCAAGAAAATGGCGTCATTACTTGAGAATTGAGCGCAATGTAACTATTAATGGCACATACCACCATTTTAACGAGCAAGTTTTTCCTGGAGATAGAATTAACATTAAATTAGATCATATTGATTCATTGCAACAAATTTATCCGGCTAGTGGTAATTTGCCTAATATAGTATATGAAGATGATGATGTCCTCGTAATTAATAAAAATAAAGGACAGAAAACTCATCCTAATTTAAATGAAACGGATACTGCATTAAATGATTGCGCTACTTATTTAGGCAGTAGTCCCTATATCGTACACCGACTCGATATGCTTACAGGAGGACTACTTTTAGTAGCAAAAAATCCTGCAGTAGTACCTATTCTTAATCGTGAATTAACTACCAAAATGTTTCACCGCGAATATATTGCAAAAGTTAACAACACTGATAAATTGAAAAATAAAGGCATCATTGATTTTCCTATTGGGCAAGACCCAGATGACCAAAGAAAAAGAATGGTGCGCAGTGATGGCTTAAAAGCGGTAACTCATTACGAGATTTTAAAAACTAATCCGGATAATACTGGTACAGTTAAATTAACGCTGGAAACTGGACGAACTCATCAAATCCGCGTTCATTTAGCTGCTAAGGGCTGTCCTATCATAGGTGATCCACTTTATAATCCTAATTTTCAAGAAGGAGAAGAATTACAACTTACGGCTTATCAAATGTCTTTTATTAAGCCATTTGACTTTAAAACAGTTCAAATTAAGCTTCCAGATTAATAACAGCATATATTTTTAAGCAAAATGTTTGCAATTTGCTAATAAACTATATCTATTTTTTCAAGATGGTGTATAATTTTGTCTTGTATGTATTTTTCACTTATTTTTTCTAGAGGAGTAAAAAGTATCTATTATGGAACATACTTGGATGATGAAATATTTTGCCGAATTCTTCGGTACAATTATTTTAGTTGTATTTGGAAATGGTGCTGTAGCTAACTCAGTTTTAACTAAAACTGGTGGTAATAGCCACGATGGTCAAGCAAACGGTGGTTGGTTATTAATCGCCTTCAGTTTTGGGTTTGGTGTTATGCTACCTGCAATGATGTTTGGTTCAATTTCAGGTAACCACTTGAATCCGGCAGTTACCCTTGCACAAGCTTGTGCAGGTGCCTTTCCATGGAATCAAGTTTTACCTTACATCTTGGTTCAAATGTTGGGAGCTATTGTAGGACAATTACTATTAGTAGCAGTATATTGGCCATTTATCGCAAAAACATCTAGCGATGATGCAGTTTTTGCAAGTTTTTCTACTGGTGATATTGCTGACAGCAAATTAAACGGTTTTATTACTGAATTTGTTGGTACTGCTATTCTTTTATTTGTAGCTGTTGGTTTATACCGTGGCATGTTCTTTAAGCAATCAGAAGATATTGCTAATATCGGTGTTGGTTTCTTGATTACCGCACTTGTTATGGCCGTTGGTGGTCCTACAGGTCCAGCATTGAATCCGGCAAGAGATTTGGGTCCACGTATTGTTTATGCACTTTGTCCATTGCCTCATAAGGGTTCAGCACATTGGGATTACGGTTGGATTCCAGTCGTAGCACCAATTGCTGGTGGTATCTGCGGTGCATTATTATACAAATTAGCATTTGGCTTATAGAATTAAATAATATAAAAAACACCTTCGAAATTTTGCTTTGATTTCGAAGGTGTTTTTTTATATTCATCTATATTATTAAAATTATATTTTAATTAACTATTGTTTTTTAATCTATTAATAATAAAATATTCTATAACAATAGAAAGGACTGCATATAATGAAAAAACAATTATCTCAATATAATTCATCAACCCAAAAATTCATTCGTTCTCGTAGGATTAGCGCAATCCTTCCTTGGTTGGGAATTTTAGGAATGTTATTACTTGTTTTTTCATTAATAGTGTATGGCTTTCTTGTCTTTCTAACTGAATTAGGTTTTGTCATAAATTTTTATTATTTTATTGATAGTTACAATTGGTTAGCCGATCGATTACTATTTGATCCTCAAAAGAAAATTCTTACCCATCGAAGAGACAAGCTCGTTCAATTAATGATGTGGATTTTCATTGTTTTAGCTTTAATAGCAACTATTCTACTTACCTGGCTAAGAAAACAGAATTTCTTATTCTTTATTGCAGGTCTATGTTTTATCAGCATCTGCTATTTTGGTAGTAGAGCAATTGAAAATTGTTTAGTTATTTTCCATATTCAACTAAATAATTGGAAAAAATTTTACACAATAGTAACCGTAGGAACTATTTTATCAATTACAATTGCAATAGTTTTTTTGAACTATAATGTGTTAATCTATTACGTTTTCTTTGGCATAATTGGAACAATTTACTGGCTTACTTACTATATCTTAGTCGAACTTTATCGCCGAGTAGAAAACGATTTAGGTGGCCATAAATATTTCATTGATTTACCTGATAATCGTTTTGCACATAAATTTTTCTAACAAAAAGTCTTGCTATTTTTTCATTCTGGCAAGACCTTTTTTATTTTTCAAAATGAAGTACTGTGGGATCAAATGAATTCATATCCTTAATACCGGTATACAGCATCATTTCGGATAATTGTTCATTCATCTTTTGTAGTTTGTTTTTCGTAGCCTCTGTGCCGTTTTTAAGCACTTCTGGTAAAATACCTCTACCGATCAAAACAGCATCAGCACCAAGCGCTAAAGCCTTATATGCATCATATCCACTCATTAAAGAACCATCCACAAAAATTTGCATCCCACTACCTATCAAAGCCTTCTTAATCTCAGGCAAAATTGACAAAGGTGGAATACCAAACGGAACACGGCCATGGTGATGAGAGACAACAATTGCCTTACAGCCAGCTTGACGAGCCTTCAATGCATCTGCCACTGACAACACACCTTTAGCAATAAATGGTAATTCCGTACTTGCAGCATATTTCTTTAAATCATCCATCCTAATAGAACCCAAAGGAATACCATCAACTACATCATACTTACCATTTTCACCTGCAATATGATCGATATCGATTCCTACTGCTACAGCACCATGATCTTCAGCAAATTTAATTTCACCCATAATCTTCTGAGGATCAGCAAATGGCTTAATAATTCTAATGGTATCTCCACCTTCAGCAACTATTTCACTATATTCTTCATTAGTTTCCATTCCAATCCAGTTAAGTAAATTTAATTCACGTGCAGCAATGGCTTTTTCCTGCATTGGTTTTCTATTTTTATCATCTAATATTTTGTTCAAATGTGACAAAGCAGCAGGCATCAATGGAGAAGCATACTTTTTGCCAAAAATTGTAGTAGTTAAATCAGGTTCTACTGCATCAATAACCCTCATTTCTACTAGCAATCTGTCCAAATAATGCCGATTATGAACATTGGCATCATCTGCATTACCGCTAGTTACAGGGATCATTCCTTGAGGACCAGGCCATGGACTAGTTGTTTTTTTATTTTCTAACATTGAAGCATCAAGAGTTTCAGATGCACCAGTTACTACATCACTTTTATTTTCTTTGCTCATTTTTATACCCTTTCTTGATTCACTTTTTAGTATATTTTAATGCTTAATAAGTTAATGGTCATGACTTATTTTTTCAAAAAAAATAAAGCCCAGCATAAGCTGAGCTTTATTTTAATTAATAATCAAATGATTATTCTTCGTTCAATGATGAACGGTCGAATGAAGCATCCTTAAGTTCGTCATCGATAGTCTTAGTACCTAACCAAGCAATCATTTCCTTCATCTTGTCAGTGATTGCTTCAGTACCTGGCAATAACAACTTACGTGGGTCGTAACCCTTGTTAGCCTTGTCTTCGTCCTTGCCTTCTTCGATGTACTTACGAGTTGCTTCTTGGAATGCTAATTGGAATTCAGTGTTGATGTTAACCTTTGAAATACCAAGTTGGATAGCCTTCTTGATTTGGTCTTCAGGAATACCTGAACCACCGTGAAGTACAAGTGGAGTTTCAGGAACAGCTTCAGCAATTTCCTTCAAACGATCGAAGTTAAGACCCTTCCAGTCTGCTGGGTAAACACCGTGGATGTTACCAATACCACAAGCAAGCTTGTCAACACCAGCTTCAACGAATGCCTTAGCATCTTCAACAGAAGCTAATTCACCGCCGCCTTGGTTTTCACCGATCTTACCAATTTCAGCTTCAACAGAAATACCGCGTTCGTGAGCCAACTTGATAATTTCCTTAGTCTTAGCCAAGTTTTCTTCAGTTGGAAGTGCGTGACCATCAAACATAACTGATGAGTAACCAAGTGCAATACATTCCTTAGCTGATTCAAAGTCACCGTGGTCCAAGTTTAAGATAACTGGAACAGAGATGTTCATTGAGTCCATTTGGTCTTCAACCATGTCCTTAACGAACTTATAGCCACCCATGTACTTAGCAGCACCAGTTGAAACTTGGATCAAAAGTGGAGTTCTAGTTTCTTCTGCAGCACGTAATTCTGCACGAGTCCATTCCAAGTTGTTAGTGTTGTAAGCACCTACAGCGTAGTGGTGTTTACGAGCTTCTCTGAAGATTTCGTTACCATTTACAAAATAAGCCATTAAAAAATACCTCCTAAATATCTTACATGCATATTGTACCTTATTAATTCGATTATGAACAATTTTTCACAAAATGTAAGCGCTATTTTTTACTTTTCATTGAAATCTTTACATTTCCTTAGGAGCATTTACACCTAAAAGTCTAAGTGATTCAGTCAAAACGATTGATGTAGCCTGAACTAAAGCAAGGCGAGCACCAATTTGATCATCCTTAGTTAAGATTTTCACGTTAGCGTAGTACTTGTTAAATTTCTTAGCAAGATCAAGAGCAAATTTAGCAATTACAGATGGTTCAAACTTTTCAGCACTTCTTGCAACAATTCTTGGGAAGTCTGCCAAGTCCTTGGCAACTGCAAATGCCCAATCATCATTAATATTAAAGTCGCCTTCGCTTGGCTTTTCACCCATTGCTGCAGCTTTACGTAATACGCTTTGAGCACGCGCATTAGTGTATTGTACATAAGGACCGGTATCACCTTCAAAGCGAACCACTTCATCAAGGTCAAAGTCAAAGTTATCCAAACGATCATTCTTTAAATCGTGGAATACAACGGCACCTACACCAACATCATGAGCTACTTGATCTTGATCTGCTAAATCTGGGTTCTTTTCTTGGATTTGCTTCTTAGCTAAATTTACAGCATCTCTCAATACTTGATCAAGGAAGACCACATTTCCTTTTCTAGTTGAAAGCTTCTTTCCGCCTTGAGTAATTAATCCAAATGGAACATGGTGAATTTCATCAGCCCAGTCGTAACCCATCTTCTTCAAAACAGTCTTAAGTTCAACAAAGTGTTGTGCTTGCTCGTTACCAACAACGTAAAGCATTTTAACGAAGTTGTATTCCTTCATTCTCCATTCAGCAGCAGCTAAGTCACGAGTTAAGTAAATTGAAGTTCCATCAGACTTAACAATGATGGCAGGATTTTCATCTTCACCCATATCTACAACTTGAGCACCACGTGATTCATGTAAAAGCCCCTTATCCTTCAATTCATCAATAACCGGCTGCATCTTGTCATTAAAGAATGCTTCACCATTATATGAATCAAAAGTTACGCCTAATTCTTTGTAAATACGCTTAAAGTCCTTAAGTGAAACTTCGCGGAACCATTTCCAAAGTTCAACTGCTTCTGGATCACCATCTTCAAGCTTCTTGAACCATTCACGACCTTCATTATCAAGTTCTGGATTATTTTCAGCTTCTTTATGGAATTTTACGTAATAATGGAAAAGACTCATAATTGGGTCTTTTTTAACATCTTCTTCGTTTCCCCAATGCTTGTAAGCAGCAATCAACTTACCAAATTGCGTACCATAGTCACCAAGGTAGTTAATTTTAATTGGTGTATAACCAACCTTCTTCATAGTCTTAGCGATTGAATTACCAATTACTGTAGAACGAAGATGGCCCATTGACATTGGTTTAGCAATGTTAGGAGAAGACATATCAATTGGCACATTACCTTCGCCCAATTTTTGATCACCATAATGTTCTTTTTCAGCTAAAACATCTTTCAAAGTTGAGGCGATCAACTTTTCATGATCAATTGCAAAGTTAACGTAAGGACCAACGGCTTGAATATTTGCAAAATTATCACTATTTAAGTTTTCTGCAATATCTTTTGCAATAATTGCAGGATTTTTGTGCATAGTCTTAGCCAAAATAAATGCTGGAAAAGCATAGTCACCCATTTTAGCATTCTTTGGACGTTCAATTAATGCAGTAATTTTTTCTTTAGGTAAATCAACTTGGCTTGAAACTAAATCAACTACTTCGTTTTTAAAGTCCATATTTTCCTCTTTCTAAAACAAAAAAGTCTCTTTCTACATGTGTAGAAAGAGACGAGTTACTAACCCGCGGTACCACTCAAATTGATACAAAGTATCCGCTTATTAAATCTCATTATTTTAATTAGTTAAACACGCCTTCATTATTTCCTGATATCTATCTTCCATCAACATAGACTCGCTAAAAACAAAAAATAACTACTACTTTTAACTTACTAGCAAAGATGATTATAACAGGAATCGAAATACCTGACCACCAATTTTACCTAAAAGTTTTAACGATCTTTAATAACAACCTTAGTTCCATCGGGGATATTGTCCATAATCCATTTAGAATCTGGTATACTCAAACGAATACAGCCGTGAGAACCTTGTGTTCTGCCCAATTTTGCTGCTTCATTTAAATTATAATTTCCATCCCCTTTAGTAGGCACAGAGTGGAACAAATAAACATTGTCCGGACTCCAGCTGGTCCAGTTATTAGCTCCTTCATTTAGATTGTAATTAAAGAAGCTATCTCCACGACCTGCTTGAATTCTATATGTACCAGTAGGCGTAAGTGATTTTCCCTTTTTATAAATGCCACCAGTTGAAAGCATTGTATAAATTACTTTGCCTTTTCTTAGTAAGTATGTCCGATTTCCTTTTAATGAAACACGCAAAGTTAAATCTGTTTCATTTTGATTAATCTTAGGATGCTTCTTGGTTTCACTCTTTTTAGTCCAAGTACCTTCTTTTCTTAAATCCTTAGGATCTTTATAAGGACGAAATTCTGCACCGGTTGACTTAACTTTTTTATGATCTGTATTTGTTTTCTTGCCGCTAGTTTTTGGTTTATTTTTTACACTTGTAGATACTGCCTCTTGTGCAGTATCAGATTTAGGAGCGCACACTTTAGCTAATCCTATAATTGAACCAAACGCAACGATGATGCAAGTTACTCCTATAACGATATTTTTCTTCATATATGTATTAATCTTCTCTACTTAAGTATTTTTCATATTATCACATTAAAATACATCCCTGGCCAGGGATGCATTACTATGTATAAAATTTTAACATGTTTATTCAAGTTCTGAATACTTTTTCATTAATTTAGGTAATGCTTTAGAAACTTCGGTTGGCTTAACTACATAGTTATCCTTATTAATTAAATCTCCTGCTAAAGAATGAATATAAACAGCAGCCGAAATTGTATCAACACTGGGGCCAAATTGAGCGACAAAGCCACCAATTATCCCAGCCAATGTATCACCCATACCACCAGTAGCCATACCTGGATTACCTATCGGATTAACAAAAGTGCGACCAGTACCGTCATAAATATGAGTATGATTAGACTTTAAGACTAAAACTGCATTACTATCAGGAATTAACTGCTTCAATGCATCAATATTAGCACTATCTGTTTGGAATGGAATACGAATTTGACTAAGTCGTTGCCATTCCATTTGGTGAGGTGTCAAAATCAAATGTCCAGCATTAACTGGTAATAAGCTTTTATCCTCACTAATTAAATCAAGCGCACTAGCATCTAAAATGACGGTTTGCTTTTCTGAAGTACATCTTCTTAAAATTACTAAAATTTGCTTAGCAAAATCTGACATCCCTAGGCCTGATCCACAAACCACTACATCCATATTTTTAATCAAATCTGCTAGTTTAGCATCATGCCAATCAATAAACATGGCTTCCGGTATACGTGAATGAAGAGCTGACAAATTAAGATGATGAGTTGCCACAGCTGTTAAACCTGCACCACTATTAACCGCTGCTTCGGTTGACATGATAATTGCACCACCGTAATTTTCACTGCCACCAATTAAAAGAATGCGGCCATAATTACCTTTATGAGTATTACTAGATCTTTTTTTAATAACTTTTTTTAGTATATCTTCAGTTAGTTCTGTCATTTTTATCTGCCCCCGAAAAGCCAACGCCAAATTCTAACAAAGAAATTAACTTTTCCATTAGCTGATAAAGCTTTAGCTTTTACATTCATTCCATTAGGATTATCCAATGAAACAATTTTTTCACTACCTGATTTTAATTGATAATTACCAACTGTCTGATTCTTTTCAAGAGGCGCATCTATTGTTTTTTTGTTTAAACTAGCAGTCAATGTTTTACCATCTGCTGGATCCCAAATAGTTGTCTTATTCTTTAAACCAATATTAGTTGTAGCGTCTTTACCATCAGTAACTTTAATACTTTTTGCACCATTTATTTGACTTCCAGCAGTCATTGTAACTGGACGGTATTTGTTGAAAATAAAACTCATTAATTTCTTAGTTTGAATAAAACGTGAAGGATCCGTACCATCTTGGTGACGTGCACCCATGACAACAGTAATCAAACGAGCACCATTATGTTCAACTGTACCAATAAAACATGCACCTGCTGCATCAGTGGTACCAGTCTTTAATCCATCAACTGGATATGCTTGATCATATTGAGAAAGTCCTTTAAGCATCCAGTTAAAGTTGGCCATTTTAGTAGTTTTATTACCGTCTTTAAAATCTAAATGAGCTAATTTAGTAGTATCTAAAATTTCTGGGTATTCTTTAAGTAAATGTTGTCCAACAATGGCCATATCCTTAGCTGACATAGTATTTTCAGCATTCTTATTTACACCAGGATAGGCATCTTTACCTACATTACCATTAGGTAAACCACATGCCGTATAAATCTCGGCATCTTCAATCCCCCATTTTTTAACTTGGGCACGCATTTGATCAATAAATTTCTTTTGTGAACCAGCAATAGTTTGGCCCAAAAGCATTGCGGCCCCATTAGCTGATTCAATTAAAGTTGCTTGATAAAGCTGACGAATAGTATAAGAATGCCCCATCTTAAGCGGTACATTTGAATATTCCGCATTATTAGCTACTTTTACAATTGAAGCAGTTGGCTTCACCTTTTGATTCCAAGATAATTTTTTATTTTTAATTGCATTTAAAGTTAAATAAACTGTAATTAACTTTGTCATTGAAGCAATTGGTAAAGTCTTATCAGCATTTTTAGCATACAAAATTTGCCCCGAATTACTATCAATTGCAATTGCAGATTTAACATCTAAATTCACTTCATTATTGCGATAACTACTTGATGTATCTGCACTAACCGGTGTTGTAAATACTGCACCACAAGAAACTAAAGAAACTAAAGCAACAAGACTAATTAATGTCCGTTTTATTTTTTTACTAAAAACCATGTAATTCCGTCCTTTTAAATAATAAAGTATATTTATGCTTACATTTTACCAAATATTTGGTATGATTATTCATGTACTAAAGAAAATTGCCCGCTTGGCGGAATTGGCAGACGCGCAGCGTTCAGGTCGCTGTTCAGGTGACTGAGTGAAGGTTCGAATCCTTTAGCGGGCATTAAATATTTAAAGCCTAGCAGTTTGCTAGGCCTTTTTTGTGCTGTATAATTATGTTATGAAATAGCACATTAGAAAAGAGGCTATTATGATGAAAAATAAAAGACTTACTAAATCACAAAATAAAATTTTATCTGGAGTTTTTGGCGGTATTGCAGAATACTTCGACTTAGATCCAGCATGGGTAAGAATCATTGGCGCAGCTTTAATTCTCTTTACCGGTGTGTTTCCGGGAACATCTCTTTACATTATTGCCTCAATAGTAATGCCTGAGCCTAATGAAGTTGCACCAAAAGCAGAAAAACATGGAACTGATTATCAAACTGGCCGTCCTAATACAATGAACGGTAACTTTACCAAAACTGATACTCCTGACAATGATGAAAAGTCTGACGATAATCAAGATAATAAAAATTAGTTAAAAAAACTACTAAATCAAGGAATGTACCAAGATTTAGTAGTTTTTTCATTAAATAATGTGTTTCTCTATGTATTTATGCAAAATATGATCAGATGCCATTTTCAAAGTAAAATAATTAATATTATTAGAAAAAAGCATAATCATTTTCTTAGTTCTATAGTTAGCTACAAAGCAGGAATTATATCCAGGAATACTCCCTTCTGCACGAATAATATCGCCTTTAAAATAAACACCACCAAAATAAGCAACTTCTTGATGTTGTGCCTGATGATAATATTCATTTATCATTTGATGATTATTTAAAACACCATTATTTACAAATTTCCAATAATCGTTAGGTGAAATAAACAAGTTTCCAGCTCCAAAATCAGATGATGTTGTTACTGTAACTTCATGCCAACTGATCTTTTTATTCATAGGTTGAGGAACTTCTCTTTGATCAACTTCTGAAAAATCTTTAATTTTATGGAGATTAGCAGACTTGACAAAATTATTTTTAATATAAGTATTATAGGTTGTGTTAGTTTGTTTACTAATAATTGCTGCTAATAATTCATAATCTATATCTTGATAGTCCCAAGTATGAATATGATCATATTTTATATGTTTAAGCATATAATTAATCTGTTGTTTTTCATTTCTTAATGGGGATGTTGGACGATCATTATTAATTAATCCACTCGTATGATTCATCAATTCACGAATTGTTATATCTTTACTACCCGGGATTTGAGGAAAATATTTAGCCAAAGAAGTATTCCAATTTATCTGCTTTTTTTGATGTAATTGATAAATTGCAGTCCCTGTCATAATCTTTTGAAGAGAAGCAATCGGAAATAATTGATTTTCATCTACTATTTGGCCTTTATTAGAAGTCTCTCTATTTTCAATTATAATTGGTTTACCTTTTTTATCATTGACCAACATTACACCATTAATATGATGTAATTGCATATAATCATGAAGTTGTTTTGATAAAGCTATATCGCCAACATCCACTCTGTTCACTGATATTAAAATAAACAACAAAAAAATGCATAGTGTTAAAAAGATGGACAGGATAGATTTTTTTAAATGCATAAATATTCCTTTCGCTTATCGTTGAAATCAACTTCAAAATTAACATTACTTATTTTTTAGTCTATCAATACATGAATTGCACAGGCAACGTTATAAATTAAACTAATTAAGGCAATTAAACAAGTAACAGCAATTAAAGTAATACTTAACCATCCCCACGAAATAGTTGATGAATTGAAAGCTCCACCTACACTGATTACTATCAAAAACACTAATGCACAAATAGCTGGAAGTAATTGACTCCAAAATGCCCTTTTAGCATGTTTTTTAACAAAAGGACGATCACTGGCAACAATCCATACAATAAGTGGAAAAATTACTGGTAAAAAGAAATAGCTAATGTAAGATAATGCAGCCATTAATTTTAGAGAAGTACTAGGCTCTGAGTTAATATTATTCATAATCATCTCTTCCTTTGAATATTGTTGTTTAATCTTTTTCCATTATAACAATATCACATTTAGATATTCGTTATTCTAGCAATCGTATCTCGTACTTTAATATTAGTTGTATCAAGGCCTGGCTTTTGACCATGTAAATCAAAGTCGATATTTACTTCTGGCCTAAAGAGTAATACATGAGTAGACCCACCAAAATGGAACATCCCTAATTCATCGCCTTTATTTACATGTTGACCAATTCGGACGGTAATTTCGTTATTTGAAACATCCCCCATACCAACTGCAACAAAACACATCAAACCAATCTTAGGATTATCTGCCTTGATAAAAATTACAGCTCTGGTAGCGGTGGAAGTCAAAAAGGCTTGTGAATTATTAGCTGCTACCAGATCTGGACCATTAGGATTTTCAAAGCCTTGATTCAAAGCCTCGCCATAATATGTACCATTCAAGTTATATGCTTTAACAATAGTACCACTAACTGGACTATTCCAGCGATGATAACTAAGTGCGCTTAAAAAGGCTTGATATAGTGTGCCACCCTCAAATTTTGCAGTCCAAGGGTCATTGTGCAATAAATCAATTAGTGAATACGGTTGGCCTTTAATCCAAAACTTAGCTTTCATAGGTAAATTACGTGCTACTCTATATGGTGCCGATTCACATGCATTAGCTACTACATCATCATTATCCGGCTCAGCGACTGGCCTAATTCCTGGATTAAATTTGCGAGTAAAGAAATCATCCCATGAAACATAGCCAAATTTTTTCTCTGGATCTTTTGAACGAGTTTTGAATAAATCCAAAAAGTTTATACCATCTGCTTCTTTAGCCATTTCTTTTAAAGCGTATGTTGATAACCACCCTTTATCAGAAGTATTTAAAACATAGCTTGAAGCCGGACTTTGCAAATAATGTCCCCAGTAATCCAAAATCCCTTTCATCTTTGCATTGACACGTGGATCGTTGAATAAGACGTACCCTGCACGCGTCCCCATTGGATAATCAAGAACAGCATTAATTGGTGTTCCAACTAACCCAGTCGTATTAAATTCAGGCGCACGTTGAATAATTCGATTAAGTACTAAAAGTAATTCATGATAATCACGTACTTGCGGCGTACCTGCTGGTGTATCTACATCTTTTTGCGGAATCTCATCAAACATCATTTGGAACAAATTCCAAATATAGCGATTAGATTCGATTAATTCTTTCAAAGCCTGAACTGGTGGTAACAAATTTTTATTTTCATCACTTTTTGCTTCTTCATAAATCTTCTTAACCCATTTATTTTCGAATTCTTGATCACTAGGTAACCACTTACCTACATTAAACTTGTGCCTACTCATAATAAAACCTCTGAGATAAAAATAACCAAACTAATTGTCATGCCCTTGGTCTATTTTTTATTAAATACCAGATAAATTTTGCACCTCTTGATGCAAGTCCAAGATACTTTCTGGCACATTATTATTGTGACTTGAGATATAACCTGCTAAAGCTTTATCCAGTGCTAAAGCAACTTCTTGTATTGGCTTACCTGCATCCCTTCTGCCATAAGCTATCCTAAAGATTTCCATCAATTCTGGATTATTATTAACCTTCTCATCATGATTAACAATTTCTTCAATTTTATTTCTGATAATTCTTTCTTCATCTTCAGCCATCTTTATGACCCTCTTTCTAGTTCTATTATAGTATCAATCGTATCCGCTTACATAAATTAATCAATAAAAATGACGTTACAAAGCTTCCTACCTTATAACGTCATTCGCATTACTTATCGTTTTTATTACCGATTAATCCAATTAAACTAATGATAGTTGAAGCAACTCCAAAGGCAATTGCAGCAACATCCTCATTATTATGAAGATCAAGTTTCTTTAATGCATCAAGTCCAATTGAAGTTTGCTGTTCATCACTTATTTTACGCAAACCAATTGTAAACACTTGTGTCATTAAATCATTATTGTCAAATCTTTGAATTGTACCATTATCATCAAAGCCATTAAAGACAACATGATAACCTGCACGCTCGATCGCCTTTAATGGTAATTCTGTACTATACAAATCGTTAATGCTTTCACCTGGCTTACCAGTTAGTGGACCAGATGAGGTCAGTTGTTTACCATCATGGTCAAGATCTATAAAGTTAATTATAGCAACTTGATCATGATCATGATTTTGATCTTGAGTAACAGCAGGTTGAGTTACTGAATTAGTATTTTCCGGTTTAGGGTCAGGTTTAACAACCGGCTTTTCCACTGAAACTGCTTTAGTTTCTGACTTGGGTTTCTTATCACCAACAGAAATTACTAAAACATCAGAATCTTCTGCCTTATACTTAACTTCCATATCTTTTGCTGGATTATACGGTGTAATAGTTGCCAAATTACACTTGTATCCATCAATCTTTGGCACTGGTTCATCAGTAATCACTTGAGTTGGATCATTTGGATCAGTTTGAAAGACTGGATGTGGTGCACCAACAATTTCTTTACCATCAGAATCCACTGGAATAATATGGCCATTAGCAACATAATTTACTGTTCTAATAATATTTTCTCGTGTAACCTCGGCACCTTTGATCATTTTAACATCGGTGTGATATCCATCAACTACTGGAACATCAACATCATCATACTTTTCACGATCCACTTTCCAATCAGTTGTATATTTACCTCCAGGTAAAATTTCACCAGTAACACGATCAACGGTTAAACTACGACTCCAGTGTGATCTTTGAACATTGTTAACAGGAGTAGCAGCATCTGCTCCTTCATAATTAATAGTAAATGCGACATCTTTATCATATTCGTTCTTATTTACTTTACTATCAGGATGTTCACTATCTACTTGACCGATAGTGTGCTTCATTGTCATAACAAAGACAGGCACATAATCGTCATTGTTGCTATAAAATTGTACTTCACCCGCAGGATTATAACCATTATTTACTAAAGCGTATCCTTCGTCACTTTCGAGTCTTTCAATAGTAGCTTTAGGATCATAATCTACCAAGGAATTTGGCATACCAGTTAATATATCTTCAGTAATTTCTTTATTTTCTAGATCTTGATCGACATATTTAACAGCTACTTTTTGATCAGCGACAGATGGTTGATGATTAATATCATATTCAACAACATAATTACGATCACAATCTTCAGGAGTTACCGTTTCACCACCCACAGTAGTTTGAACAGTAGTATATCCCGAAACTTCAGGTGTAGCGATCAATAAAAAGCTTTGCTTTTCAGGCATCCATGTTGAAGTACTAATGATTTTTTTTAGTATTTTATCATAGACTACACTACGTTTAAAAACAACCTGACTCACATTATCTTTTGGTGTTCTAGTAGCAGCACCTTCATAATGGACAGTTTGCGTACCCACTTTTTGTAAATCACTTTCACTAATTCCAAAATCAGAATTAGGTTTATCAACTGCTTCTACATCATGTTTAAATGAAATAGTATAAGTTTGAACATCTTCATTTGAAAAAGTTGGTTTATCACTCGGATCAAAACTATTATTTACAAGAACATAACCTTGCTTTTTTAAAGCATCAATCTGATCTGAACTACTGTAACCAATCTCTTCACCAACATTACCTAACAATTCACCTGATGTAGCGATATTATTTTTATCATTGTCCAAATCTATATAATTAACGATAGCTTTTTTCTTTTTACCAAATAGAGACATTTTTTATTCCCCGTATTCTAACTATTACATGACACTATTATATATTGTATGAACAGTGCTATGCCAATCTTACATACTGCATAATTCCCTAATTTTTACGTAAATGAAACCTAATTGTTTATTAAATTATATATACTTAATGATAGCACATCTATATAACAGTTGTTATGCATAATTTAGCATATTATATAAAATTATTTTAAACTATCGTAGTAGTCTGGATCTACTGGTTCATACCAAGTGGTCTTAGCCTTATCTGTATCAGCCATAACTGAAAGATGGGCAAACCATGAATCCTTTGCTGCACCATGCCAGTGCTTAGTGTTTGGTGCAACAACGTTAACGTCACCTGGAGTCATCTTATGAGCTGGCTTGCCTTCTTCTTGTACCCAACCTTTACCTGCAACACAAATCAAAATTTGTGGAACAGTATGTTCATGCCAATTGTTGATACAACCTGGTTTAAAGTTAACATTTGCGATATTACAGTTAGCTTTATTTGCAAGTGGATTTAAATAGCTTTCACCAGTAAAATACTTTGCAAATGCATCGTTTGACTCACCGAAGCCAAATGGACTATTTTTTACTTCTTCTTCGTTTTTAGCCATATTATTACCTTCTTTTCTTAATTATTTTACTCATTCAATTCACTTATATTCTATAATCTAGAGTTTAGTTTGAAAAATATTTATTATTACTAGCTAGCAATAACTTTTGCTTATGAGTAATGCTATAATGTAGTTCCTTGGCAGGGGCGACAAAGATGATTTTTTAAATCATCTTTTTTCTCTTGTTATTTTGTAAGCGCTTTATTTATTTTGGGATATGTGCTACAGTTAGAGATGTAAAGATAAAGTGTAACAAAGATAAGGGGATGCTCATTATGACGGCTTACATTGGTATGACTTTTTTAGCGCTTGAGTTAATTGGCGTCTTTATTTTAACGGCACTTACACCCAAAGATTAATCTCAGTAAAATATTCTATTTTATCGTTAAGTAGTATAGAAGCCTTCAAATTCTTAATTGAATCTGAAGGCTTTCTTTGTTTTACATTCTAAGCAAAGTTAGTACTAAGATAACAATCAAAAAAGGTTAAGTATATTGAAAATACTTAACCTTTTCATTAATTCAACTTAGATCTAAAAACAATTAATCTTTTCTCTTCTTGGTTCCTGCAAGTGTAATTAAGCCTGCTACACCGGCAACCAATGTACCAAGAATTGTCAAGCCTTCATTAGTATGATGTCCAGTTTGAGGCAAGGTTTCTTGTTTATCAGAAGTTGGAATGTGAGAAATTGGGCGTTCACCAACAGTAATACTATTATTATTTAAATCAGTATTGCCATAGTTTTCTCTACTATTTACCCCTTGGGTGCCCTTTGGAGCAACACTAATTGAATTAATCGTTGCAATTGCTGTATTCTTACTACTTGTTAATTCTTCTGAATTTCTAGCTTGGCTAATACTATTTTTACCACGTGCCAATTCACGATCTACTTGAGCGTTAAGTCTTGCTTTAGCATCAGCAGAAATATTGGTACTATTAATAGCTGCTTTCTTAGCTTCAGCTACTTTAGTAAGCTCATTAATTGCTTGATTCTTTTTATCATCAAGAGACACCGAACTTTTACCAGATTTACTATGCTTTGGATTATCAGTATTCTTGTTAATATCATTATTAGAAGTCTTATTACTATCTTGTGCTTGGCTCTTATTAGCATCGGAATCAGTTTGATCAGTACTAATATTTGAAGTGTCTGAATTTGTACTTGGGGCTGGGACAATAATATTTTCAATATTTTGTACACCCTTTTTACTTGCAGCTATTACTTCGTCATTAGTTGTAGCTAAATCAATATTCTTATTAGCATTTTCTGCAGCAGTCTTAGCTTGATTAACTAAGTCTTGCTTAGTAGATTGATCCAAGTTAACTGCCTTATTGATTTCATTCTGCTTACTTTCTAACGCATCAGCAATTGCTTGCTTTGCATTATTCTTAACTTCATCTAGACTTGGAACTTTGACATCAAGAATATCTTGAATACCTTTATTTTCTGCATTTTTAGCTGTTTGATCATCATTTGCTTCATTGATCGCATTAATAGCTTTATCAGCAATTTGATCAACTTGTTTGTTCAGCTCGTCCTTTTCATTTTGGTTTAAATTAGTTGCCTTATTGATTTCATCCTTCTTAGCATCACGCACTTCATTAAGAGCATTTATACTATCTTGTTTCTTTTCATTAAGGCTCGGAACTTTAATATTAAGGATAGCTTCCACACCATCAGCACTAGCTTTATCTGCATCATCATTGGTTGTAGCTTTATTGATCTCATCAAGTGCCTTATTGTATTCTGCATCAACTTGTTGAGTTAAGTCGGTCTTTTCATTTGCAGTTAGATGAGTTGCTCCATCAATTTGGGCAAGCTTAGTAGATTTAGCTTCATCTAAAGAATTAATTGCATTCTTTTTATGATCTTCTAAGCCAGGAATCTTAGTATCAACAATTGCATCAATACCATCTTTTTCATTCTTAGCAATATCTGCATCAGTAGCAGCATTATTGATCTTATCCTTTGCCTTATCAGCAATATCAGTAATTTGGTTGATAAGATCATTCTTTTCTTGATCAGATAAGTTGGTTTGATCATTAATTTCCTTCGTCTTATCTGCTAAAGCGTTATCTATTGCCTTCGTGGCTTTATCCTTAGCATCTTCAAGACTCGGAACAACAATATTGGCAATCTTTTCTGCGCCCGCATCTCTTTCCGTAGCTACATCGTCATTAGTTGTCGCTTGGTTGATCTTGTCTTTGGCTTCGTCAGCGGCGTTTTGTGCTTGGTCAATGAGGTCTTGCTTCTCTTGATCAGTCAAGTGGGAAGCATTATTGATCTCATCTTCTTTTTGCTTAAGAACGTCGTCAATTAATTGACTAGCATCTTTCTTCGCATCATCAAGACTTGGGACAGTGACATTTGCAATAGCATCTACACCATCTGTAGTAGCTTTGTTGACTGCTTCATTGCTAGTGGCATTCTTAATGTTTTCCTTAGCCTTTGCTGCTTCCTCGTTGGCTTGATCAATCAAGTCTTGCTTTTGCTTATCAGATAAGTTGGTTGCATCATTGATTTCTTTAGTCTTGTTAGCTAAAGCATCATCAATTGTTTGGTTAGCTTGATCCTTGGTTGATGAAGTTGTTGGAACTGCAATATTGTTGATTGCAGCAACTCCGGTATTCTTAGCATCGTCAACCGCTGGAATAGTAGTAGCTGAATCAATTGCCTTCTTAGCGGCCTTTGCTTCTTGGTCAACTAAGTCATTCAAGTCCTTAGCTTCATCGGTGGTTAATGGTGCCTTTGCAATTTCAGCCTTCTTACCAGCAACTGCATTGTCGATGGCGGCATTAGCAACATCTTTATCAATGGCAAGCTGACCATTGTCAACGGCAGTCTTAACCTCATCGTCAGTCTTCGCATTATCGATGGCTTCTTGGGCCTTCTTAGCATCGGAATCGATTTGATCCTTCGCTGCTTGCTTTTCGGCATCAGTCAAGTTGTTATCTTGGTCAATTGCCTTCTTAGCCTCGTCAACGGCATCATTAAGGTCAGTGATTGCTTGGTCCTTAGCTGGTGACTTAGTTGGGATTCCAATACCATTAATAGCTTTAATACCATTGTCTTCTGCTTCGGTTACTGCGGCATTGGTAGTTGCGTTATCAATTGCAGTATTGGCAGCGTTTTGGGCATCAGTAACTTCCTGCTTCAATGCAGTTTTTTCTTCGTCCGTTAAGTTTGAAGAATCGATTGCATTGTTCTTAGCTTCGGCTGCTTCTGCAATAGCTTTCTTAGCTGCTTCTTTAGCTGTTGACTCAGTTGGCACTTCAGTATCATTGATATTCTTAACACCATTGTCTTGCGCAGTGGTTACAGCTTCTGGGGTAGTGGCATTATTGATTGCTTCTTTAGCATCTTGAGCCTTTTGATCGACTTCATTATTTAACGCAGTCTTTTCTTCATCAGTTAATGGTGATTTAGCAATTTCGTCCTTCTTACCAGCAACTGCATTGTCGATGGCGGCATTAGCAATATCTTTATCAATAGCAAGCTTACCATTATCAACGGCACTGTTTACCTCATCATCAGTCTTCGCATTATCGATGGCTTCTTGAGCTTTCTTAGCATCAGAATCAATTTGATCTTTAGCTGCTTGCTTTTGCTCATTGTTCAAGTTGTTATCTTGATCAATTGCCTTCTTAGCTTCGTCAACGGCAGTCTTAAGGTCTGTGGTTGCCTGGTCCTTCGTAGCTGACTTAGTTGGGATTTCAATGTCTTTAATTGCATTGATGCCGTTTTCTTTAGCGGTTGTTACTGCTTCATCAGTTGTTGCACTGGTGATATTTGATACTGCGTTACTGTATTCTGCTTGAACTTTATCTTTCAAGCTGTTCTTTTCATCAGTAGTTAAATCAGTAGCATCATCAATTGCCCTATTCTTAGCATCACGTGCTACATTCAATTCTCCAATAGCTTCTTGTTGCTTCTGAACTAAGGTTGGAATAGTAACTTTATTAATATTATCTAAACCGGCTGTTTCTGCACTCTTGACTGCATCATTAGTTTGAGCGCCCTTAATTTCCTTAGTTGCATCATCGGCAGCTTTATTTGTTTGATCAACCAAAGCCTGCTTTTCTTGATCAGTTAAGTGAGCAGCATTGTTAATGTCATTCAGCTTAGCATTCTTAGCACTTTCAATTGCATTAAGAGCATCTGTCTGCGCACCGTCTAGAGTTGGAATAAATAGATCAGTAATTTGCTTGATTGCTTCATCGCAGGTTGCAGTAACTGCATCATTGGTAGTAGTTGCTGCATCATTAATCTTAGCAATTGCATCGTTAGCAATTTTATCTACTTGATCAGTTAATTCTTTTTGCTCTTCAGCACTTAGGTTAGATGCATTAGAAATTTGCTTATTCTTAGCATCTTGAACTTGCTTAATTGCATTAATTGCATCTTGTTTAACTTGATCTAAGCTTGGAACAGTCACATTAGCAATATCTGCAATACCCTTATTCTGTGCGTCAGTCACAGCATCATTGGTAGTGGCATTGTTGATATTGTCTTTTGCATTTTTAGCTGCTTCACTTGCTTGATTGATTAAGTCTTGCTTTTCTTCAGTACTTAAGTTAGATGCATTATTAATTTCATCTGTCTTAACTTGAAAAGCATTGTCAATTGCAGTGTTTGCTGCATTTTTAGCATCTTCTAGTGAAGTAAAGGTAATACCTTTAATGTTATTAATTCCAGCATTAGCTGCATCGCGAGCAGCATCATTGGTAGTGGCATTTTCAACATTATTCTTTGCAGTAGTTGCTGCATCATTTGCCTGATCAACTAATTTTTGCTTTTCAGTGTCATTCAAGTTAGAAGCATTATTAATCTCATTTACTTTAGAATTCAATGCAGCATCAATAGCTTGGTTAGCGTTCTTCTTAGCATCATCAAGAGTTGGAATAGTAACATTCTCGATATTTTGAACACCAATAGTTGCAGCAGCTTTAGCATCGTCATTTGTTTGAGATTGGTTGACGTTGTTAATTGCTTCAGTTGCGATATTAGTTGCATCATTGATCAAACTTTGCTTTTCATCTTGAGAAAGGTTAGAAGCATTGTTGATTTCGTCTGTCTTGGCATCTAACGCCTTGTTAATGAGATCAATGTTTTCCTTCTTAACATCAGACAAGTTTGGAACTGTTACATCAGCAATTGCTTTTTCACCATTAGTTTGCGCAGTCTTAACATCCGCGTTAGTAGTGGCATTGTTGATATTATCCTTAGCAGTATTGGCTGCTTCAGTTGCTTGCTTAATTAAATCAGTCTTTTCTTGAGTGTTGATGTTAGAGGCATTGTTGATTTCGTCAGACTTCTTTTGAAGAGCATCATTGATAGCAGCAATTGCCTTATCTTTGGCTGAAGAAGTGGTTGGAATTTTGGTATTAGTAATTTCATTTACACCGTTTGTTTGTGCAGTAGTTACTTCTTCAACAGTCGTTGCATTAGCAATATTTTGTTTTGCGTTATTTACCTCAGAATTAATTAAATCTGTGTAAGTTTGTTTCTCTTCACTAGTTAACGGATCTTTGATTTCTTTAAGCTTACCAGCAGCTGCATTATCAATGGCTGCATTAGCAACATCCTTATCAATTGCTAATGTACCAGCAGCAACTGCATTCTTAACATCATCATTAGTCTTTGCATTGTTAATAGCATCTTGAGCAGTCTTAGCATCAGAGTCAATTTGGTCTTTAGCTGCTTGCTTCTCTTCATCAGTTAAGTTGCTATCTTGATCAATTGCTTTCTTAGCATTTTCAACTTCGTTGTTAAGATCAGTGATTGCCTTTCCCTTAGTATCTGATTTATTTGGTACTTCAATACCATTAATTGCCTTAATACCTTTGTCTTTAGCTTCAGTTACGTCTGCGTTTGTAGTTGCATTATCAATTGCAGTATTAGCAGCTGTTTGAGCTTCAGTAACTTCTTGCTTCAATGCCGCTTTTTCTTCAGCTGTTAAGTTTGAAGAATCAATTGCATTAGTCTTTGCTGTTGCTGCTTCGGCTACTGCCTTCTTAGCTGCTTCTTTGACTGCTGATTCAGTCGGAACTTTAATTCCATCAATTGCAGTAACACCATTATTTTGTGCTTCAATTACTGCATCATTAGTTGTTGCATTAGTAATTTTTTCTTTTGCCTTAGCTGCAGCTGTATTGGCTTCTTGTGTTAACGCGGTCTTTTCATCAGTAGTTAAAGCATTAGCTGAATTAATCTCTTCTAATTTCTTAGTTAAAGCATCATCAATTGCTTTATTTGCATCAGATTTCACAGTATCTAAGCTTGTTGGAACAATCTTATTAATTGCATCCACACCATCTTTGCCTGCTTGAGCTGCTTCATTGTTTGTCGTAGCAGTTTCAATACTTTCTTTAGCCTTATTGGCTTCAGTAGTTGCTTGATCAATCAGATCTTTCTTTTCTGCATCACTAAGATTATCAGCTTTATTAATTACTTCAGTTTGAGCAGTAAGAGCATCATCTACTGCTTTAGTTGCTGCCTTCTTGGCATCCTCTAAGCTTGGAACAGTAACATTGTTGATGTTAGTGGTTCCTTCATCTTGTGCAGTCTTAATTGCATCAGCTGTGGTTGCTTTATCAATGGCTTCTTTAGCATTATTAGCTGCATCGGTTGCTTCTTTGATTAATTGATCCTTAGTTGTTTGATCAATATTGTTAGCATCGTTGATTTCCTTAGTCTTAGCGTTAAGGGCATCATCAATAGCATCTTTTGCCGCATTTTGACTATCAGTAACGCTTGGTACCTTTACATTGTTAACTGCATCTACACCATCTTGGCCTGCTTTAGTTGCTTCGTCGTTAGTTGTAGATTTTTCAATAGTATCTTTTGCTGTATTTGCTGCATCAGTTGCTTCTTTAATTAACTGATCTTTAGTTGTTTGATCAATATTTTCAGCATCAGTGATTTCCTTGGTCTTATCAGTTAATGCTTGATCAATTTCTTTGGCTGCCTTAGTTTTAGCATCATCTAAACTTGGAACTGTCACCTTATTGATATTAGCAATTCCTTCAGTTTTAGCAGTATTAACTGCATCGGCATTGGTTGCTTGATTAATAGCAGTATTAGCATCTTCTGCTGCCTTTTTAGCATCCGCAATTAATTGATCCTTAGTAGCTTGATCAATATTAGTAGCGTCAGTGATTTCGGTAGTCTTACTATCTAATGCCTTTTGAATATCTTCAGTAGCAGCATTCTTAGCATTTGTAAGGTTAGTATCCCCATTCAAGCCATTAATTGCATTAGTAATAGCCTTTGCTGCATTGTCTACTTCTGCCTGAGTTGCATTAGTATTCTTTAAAAGATCTTGACCAGCAATAATTGTATTATTAAGAGCTTCTTGTTTTGCTTGATCAGCATTAGTGTAGTTACCAGTGTTCTTAACATTATTAGCATTGGTTAAAGCTGTTTCCAAAGATGTAGTATTAGTAGCTTCACCTTTAAGGTTAGCTTTTGCTGCATTAATTGCATCTAAAGCAGACTTAACGTCATTTGCAGATGGATTTGCCTGATCTAAAACTGCTTGCCCAGCATTAATTGCATTATTATATGTTGTTTGAGCTTCGTTAGTACCGTTGTAGTATGCAGGCGTATTTCTTACATTTGGCGCATCCTTAACGGCAGCTTCTAAGGCAGCCTTGTTTGCAGCTTCAGTCTTAGCATCCCCATTTAGGTTATTATTTGCAGTTTCAAGATCTTGAAGAGCTTGGTTCACTTCTGCTTGAGTTGCATTAGTTTTATCTAAAACTATTTGTGCAGATGTTACTGCACTATCATATGCAGTCTTTTGAGTTTCGTCTGCATTAGTATAGTTGTTGCTGTCTTTTACAGTTTTAGAATTATTAATTGCAGTTTCAAGTGCTGATTTATCGGTAGTTTTACCATCAAAGTCACCCTTAGCAGTATTAATGGCATTTAAAGCATCAGTAATTTGAGTAGCGGTTGCATCTGGATTATTTAAAACTGTTTGACCGGCACTGATTGCCTTATCATAAGCAGCCTTAGCTTCATCAGAACCATTGTAGTATGCCGCATCATCTGATTTTACAGTAGGTGCTTCATCAACTGCTTTTTGAAGAGCTTCCTTACTTGCTGCTTTCTTAACATCCCCATTTAAAGCATCTTTTGCATTATTAATGGTAGTCAATGCCTTATTTACTTCTATTTGAGTAGCATTTTCTTTACTTAAAACTGTTTGACCGGCACTGATTGCATCAGTGTAGGCTTTTTGTAAATTAGGATCAGCATTAGTGTAGTTATTGCTTGATTCTACTGTTGATGCTTGGTCAATAGCATCTTGAAGTTCAGTCTTATTGGTTTCTTTACCAGTTAAAGCCTTCTTAGCATTTTGAATGGCAGTTACGGCATCATCAACGTCAACTTGATCGTAATTATTTGGATTAGCAAGAATAGTTTTACCAGTTGAAATTGCATCCGTATATGCCTTTTGGGCTTCTGCAGTTGCATTGTAGTAGCTTGGCTTTGCTTCTTCTGCTGGAGCAGCATCTACTAATTCTTGAAGAGTAGTAGTATTAAGCGCACGTAATGCTGCCACACTTTCAATTTGAGTTGCTTCAACGAAATCTTTTGTAGCAGTCACTTTAACTTGCGTATCATCAGTCAACTTGCTTGCAAGCTTGGATAAATCAATAGAGAAATTACCACCAGTTGAAGCAGTTTGTGCAGCGTAAGCAATATTGTTTGAAGTTACTGTGCCTTTAGTGTTGGTGTACACAGTATAATTTCCGGCTACTGGCACATTAGTGCTTACCCCACCAACGGTAACAGTTACATAAATTGGATTGTTGCTACCGCTTGAAGCCACAGTACCAGTCAATACATTATTCTTACTTAAATGAAGATTAGATAGAGTAACATCTTCACCAGCCTTAACAAGATCAATCAAGTTCTTATTAGCAAGACCTTCTCCAACTTGTTTAACAGTATTTTCATCTTGTGCCGTAATAATGTAAGAAGTAGCATTACCATTTCTATCATAAGTTACATCAATTTTGCCTAAAGGCTGTGATTCGCTTCCATCAGTAACTGTCTTAACACGGGTGAAATTGATGGCTCCGTTTTTAATTAATGATTTGCCAGTACTGGTATTTGCAGAAAGATCAATAGTAAATGAATCTGGTTGATCGGAAGTGAAAGTACTACCGCTTGAAAGATTAATTGCAGTTACATTTCCAGTACCGTCACCGCTAATCTTGAAACTAGAGTGAGGATCTAACTTAACAGTCCCCTTACCATTAATAGAAATTAGGCTAGAGCTGTAATTTCCAAGATTTGTAGCATCTAATGAGAAGCTACCACCATTTCCAACATTAATCTTTGCACTTCCATTAATATATACTGGAACCCCGTTACTTTTATTTGCACTTGGTGTTCCATTTGAGTTGATAACTAATTTACCATTTACATTAAGGGCAGCCTCAGAATTTAAATATAATGCTCCTGCAACATCTTTATCGCCATCTACCTTTTCAGTATTAATAGTTAAAGTTGAATTTGGATCAATATTAATTGTCATCTTTGCATTGGCAGCAATAGCACGTGCAACGTCCCCAGTTCCAATTCCATTACGATGTTCAGGATTACCTTTAGAATGTGGATTAATTGCTACATTTGCACCGTCTTTTACATCAATTGTTGCGGTGCCGCCGTCAATTTCAAGAGCATTAGCATCTTCTGTTGTTAAGGTTACATTACTGTTTTCATCAAAAATAATTTGATTTGTTCCACCTTCAAATTGAAGAATTTGCTGCCCACCATTTTGTTGAGTATCGCGTGTCTTACCATCAAGTGGTCCTACATATGATGAGACAGAATTTGCAGTAATATTATTCTTAAATGTTAAGGTTGAATTAATCCATGGTTTGGTATAGATAAGTTGTGAGCCCGTAAAGTTAACATTATCAAATGTGTATCCACCAGCATTATAAACAAGACCCCAGTAACTACGAGCATAAATATTCAAGTCTTTAAAGGTTACAGAATTCTGTGTATCCATATCAAATGAATATCCCGAGAAGTCAATTGTACGTTTTTCTTCTGGATTATCTGATTGAATTACAATATTACGTTTATTCTTGATGGTAATTTCTGTATATTCTTTATCTGTTTGTTCTGCTAAATTAAGATCTTTAGCAACATTAATAGTAGTAGCAGTCCCATTTTGAATTGCATTAATAAATCCTTTCGCATCACTAACAGTTACTGCATTAGGATCTTCTACTTCAGCAGCTAATATCATAGTTGTTGAACGCAATTTGTTTTTATTTACATCATTTGCCGCATTACTAGTTACTGTTTTCATTGTATAAACGGCATTAGTCACATTAGCAGATACTGTTTTCTTAGAAATATTTAGAGTGTCAGTTGTTAACTTATTTGAAGGTACTTCAATCGAATCAACATTTTCTGAAACATTAGTTGAATTTGCTTCTGTTTTTTCATTAGTAGCAAAAGTAGTACCCTTATCTACTTCAAAATTATTTGTTTGTTGAGCAGAAGCAACCTCTGTATTTTCATTAGACCCTACATTAATAGCAGTAGAATTTACTTTTTTAGTATCTTCACTCTTAGTTGGATTATCTTCTTTAGTATTTACAGCCTGTTGACTTTCTGTTTTTTCATTTGAAGTTACATTATTTGCCTTATCAACTGAAGATGATTGCATAGTTTTATTAACCTTAGCATTATCATCTTTAACTTCAATATTATCGTTTTTATTTTTTAAAGAACTACTTGCATCAATAGTTATTGAAGGAGCTTTTTCTTCAACACTTGAACTTGGGGTTTTACTGGCTGTAGTTGCACTATTTTCTATATCGTTTGAATTATCCAAAACTGTATTTTCGGACTTTTCATTACCAGTCTCTTCATTGTTTTCTTGAGCAGTGGTTACTTGACTAGCTTCAGTGGTGTCAGCTTGTACAGTTTGACCTCCATATACTGTAAAAGCCAATCCAATTAAAACGGAAGCCGCACCCACACTTAACTTACGAATTGAAAAGCGTTGCTTTTCATCTCTACTTTTCTCTTCAATCATCTTGATATTCTTTTTAGAAACCATGATTATAATCCCCTATTTTCTTATTAATAAAAAAACTTAAGCTTGCATAAATCTAATAGAATTACATTTTTACAAATTCACAAGAAATGCTATTTTCACTTAAGTTTTCATCCTAATAAAGTAATGCTTTATATTAACTGCATTATTATAACATCGCTAATTTTAATTAGCTATATCTATGCTTTATATTTTTAAATGTTTTTATATATAAAATAACTTATATATTATAGATTAATAATAAAATTATGTTATTTAATGCTGTAAAAAAGTCCACTAGAGTATTCATAAACTCTAGTGGACTTTCAATTAATATATATTGTTAAAATTATTCCACATTACCTATTCTTTGAATATTCATATTAGATAATGGAGCTTCACGTAAAAAGACAAGTACACTTTGACGAACATCATAAGGAGAAAGACGATCACTGTAATTAAGCAAAACTCTTACCATACCGATCATACTATGAACAAAGACCTGCACATTAATCATCATCGTCATTTTTTCTTTTTCATTCATTTTAAAACTGCTTATATTTTTCATTTTACTCATTCACTTTAAAAATTCATCGCAACCCGTTTTAAAAATCAAATTATAAAAGCGAATGTCACCATTATCTGACAACAATAATTGAATCTCTCTCTTACGTTCAAAGCAAAATTCAATTGTATTCTTCGTTGAATTCAAAATAGTTTCCAATTGCTCCTCAAACGGAACATTCATATCAATATTTCCCAACGAATCACGATCTTTTTCGACGCTTTTCAAATAATCAGCAATAAAACTATCTTCTGTATCTTTGACTAAACTATTTACATCAGAATAATATTGATAAAAAGTTCTAGTACTTACACCCGCTGCTTGAATAATATCTTTAACCTTTAATTCATGAACGCTCTTTGTTTCTAAGCATGACAAAAGTGCGGCAGTTAAATTATTTTTAGTATTTTGAACCCTAATATCTGTCAAACACGTTCCCCCTATCTACTTTTCATAAACAACAATATATGAAAATGATTAACTTTTCCTTTTATACATGGATATTAAAAGCATTATAACAGAAGTAAAAAAATATTTTACTTTTGTTATAAAAATTTTTACTTTTTCAACCTTCATATACATTCATTGTTTTCAAGATATTCACTTTATATACTTTATTTGAAAAGAAATTGATCAGATAGGACTTAATATATATGTTTAACTTAAATAATAATTATTTTATACGTAAAAAAGATCAAAAATTACTAAAACAATTTGAAACCCATTTACTTAATCAAAATATCTTATATCCTTTTCATCCAATTAGACATATTAACTGCGAATTTATTAATTTTATTAATAGCACAGGAAAAGACCTGTTACTTGATTTTGTCATGCAGCCTCAATTGCGCAAGGCAATATTTAACGAATTAATAATTATCAGTTACAAATATTTAGCTAAGAATAAATATGACATTGACGATTACTTTCTTAGAAGAAATTGGATCAATCTAATAAATCTATCTTATCGTAACAATATTATTACTGATATTCCTTCATTTTTAACTAAAGTAGAAGAAGCCAATAAGTTAAACTTCAATTAAGCATTTTCAAAACTCGTACTAAATTACTTTTAGTACGAGTTTTTTATATACAAAAACACCCTATAATCACTAGATCTAAATCTAATGATTACAAGGTGTCATGATATTTCTTAACAAAACATATTAATCATGGATGCGTAACCTAACCAAAATACTTTCGATTTTACTTCCCATAATCTTTTGAGCTAAATCTGTCTTCAATGCAGCAAAGCCATAGAATATTATGCCAATACTTACTGCTACAATTACTAAAATTAAAGCTGAAATTCTTCGATCAGGACTTAAGAATTTACCTAATCCCATTTCAACCAATTTAACAATTATAAACATTCCAATTGAAAAGGCTGTAATACCTACTAATCTCCGACTAGTTCGATTTAAGTTAAAGTTATACTGAACTTCTAAGTGTTTGAGCGACAACAGAACTATTACCAATAATCCTAAATTAGTTGCTACAAGTGGACCATATATCTTAAACAAGAAGATCATCGGATACTGTAGAATTCCTTTTAAAATTAAACCTAGAACTAAATACTTAATTGCCAGGCCATTTTCTGAAAGTCCCTGCAAAATTGCCATTAATACAGTAAACAACCCTAAACTGATTGCAGTAAAAGCAGACAAGTATAAAACATTACTACCTAATTGATCTGGTCCATAAAAAACTGTATAAATCGGTCGACTAATGGCAGCCATTCCAAATGCCGCTGGAATCATTACGAACAAGAATAAATCCATCGTATTAGCAATCTGACGAGAAATACTCTTGTAGTCACCTCTTGTATGAGCAGCTGACAAAAGTGGAATTGCTGTTACTGCCATTGCACTAGCTAAAGATACGATAATCATAATTAATTTATTAGCATTTAAGCCAAATAGTGCATACCAATCTTCGATCGCATCTGAACTTGCATGAACCAACCCAGCAATCATTGGATGGAAAGTATATTGATCAACCAACGAGAACAATGTAATCCCTGAGTCAATAATGATAAAGGGAATTGCCTGTTCAATAATTTCCGCAAATAATTCTGTAGTGGACACACGTAACCGATTATTGGAATTAGCTACTAGATAATCCAATTGTTTCCTACGTGAAAACAAAAACCAGACTAATAATCCAATCCCAAATGCTGCTCCAACTGCAGCAGCCAAATTTGATTGAATAACTGCATGAACATATGACCCATGCTGGACTTGCATAATTACAAAAGCAGTCAAAAGCATCCAGACGACACGGGCAAATTGTTCTACAAACTGCGACATTGCACTAGGCATCATATCCGCATAACCCTGAAAATATCCACGCATAATACTTAAAATAGGGATAATCAAGATTGCATATGACAAGCTCCGCATAACCGCAATTTGCCTCGGATCACTTTGACTACCATTTGAAGCAAGAAGCGGCGAAGCAAAATACATAATTGCAGCTGAAACCACCCCTAGAATGGCCATCAAAATTAATCCTTTATGGAATAACCTACGCCCAATTCCATATTCATTTAAAGCATTATACTTTGCTACCTGTTTAGCGATCGCACCAGGAATACCTGCAGTCGAAATTAAGATAAAAATAGTATAAATATTATAACTTCGTGCAGTTAAGGCATTGGCGATATTACCATATTGCCCCATCCAGGCATACCACGGAATAATATATAAAGCTCCCAGAATTCTTGAGGCAATTGAGCCAAAAGTCATCCACGCAGAACCTTTTAGAAAGGTATTTTGTGTATCTTTGCTATTTAAGTTATTTTCTTCTTCCATGAATTTTTCCCAACATAAAATATTAACTATTTAATTGTCACGCAATTTGAATAATAAAGTCGAACTTTAACTATTCTTTTAGGAAAAAATTAACTTATTTAGCTACGATATTAACAATCTTATTTGGTACAACGATAACTTTCTTGACGTCCTTACCTTCTAAGAATTTTTGTACGTGTGGAAGTTCCATAGCTTGTTTTTGAACTTCGTCTCTATCAGCATCCTTAGCAGCTTGGAACTTACCACGAAGTTTCCCATTTACTTGAACCATAATTTCAACAGTTGATTCAACTAACTTAGCTGGATCATAAGTTGACCATTCTGCATAGCTAATTGATTCATCATGACCAAACACTTGCCAGATTTCTTCCATCATGTGTGGAGCCACCGGTGCCAAAAGCTTAACAAAGCCTTCTGCATATTCGCGTGGAATTGTTTTAGCCTTTTGAGCTGCATTCATGAAAACCATCATTTGAGAGATAGCAGTGTTGAAGTGAAGAGCATCAAAGTCTTCAGTTACCTTCTTAACAGTTTCTGCATAAACCTTGTCAAGTTCACCATCGTTTTCATCAACAATACGTTCTTGTGGAATTGCTTTAAGATCAAGATCATTAACGAATAAACGCCATACACGATCTAAGAACTTCTTAGTTGAGGCTGGGCCATTATCATCCCAGTCAATTGAGGCATCAAGTGGACCCATGAACATTTCATACATTCTAAGTGAGTCTGCACCATATTCGTCAATAACATCATCAGGGTTAACAACATTCCCCTTTGATTTAGACATCTTCTCATGGTTCTTCAAAATTAAACCTTGATTGTATAAACGTTGGAATGGTTCCTTAGTTGGAACAACACCTAAATCGTAAAGAACCTTGTGCCAGAATCTTGCATAAAGAAGGTGACGAACAGCGTGTTCTGCACCACCAATGTAAAGATCAACTGGAAGCCATTTCTTAAGAAGATCGTAATCAGCTAATTCTTTATCATTATGTGGGTCAACATAACGAAGGTAGTACCAACTTGAGCCTGCCCAGTTAGGCATAGTATTGGTTTCACGCTTACCTTTTCTACCATTTTCATCAACCACATTAACCCAATCGGTCAAGTTAGCTAATGGACTTTCTGGAGTACCTGATGGCTTAATATCAGTTGCATGTGGTAAGCGAAGTGGTAATTGATCTTCAGGAACAAGAGTAGTTTCCCCATCTTCCCAGTGGATAACTGGAATTGGTTCGCCCCAGTAACGTTGACGACTGAAGTCCCAGTCACGAAGCTTATAGTTAACCTTCTTTTCACCGCAGTTATGCTCTTCAAGCCATTCAACCATCTTCTTCTTGGCATCCTTAATGTTCAAGCCATTTAAGAATTCAGAATTAATGTGTGGACCATCTTCAGTGAAAGCTTCCTTAGTAATATCTCCACCTTCAAGTACTGGATTAATTGGCAAACCAAATTTAGTAGCAAAAGCATAGTCACGTTCATCATGAGCAGGAACGGCCATCACTGCACCTGTACCGTAACTTGCCAAAACATAATCTGAAATCCAAATTGGAACTTCCTTGCCGTTTACTGGATTAATTGCGTAAGCACCAGTAAATACACCAGTCTTATCTTTGTTTAAATCGGTTCTTTCAAGATCTGATTTTGATTCAATCTTTTTAATGTAAGCATTAACTTCATCACGCTGTGCATCAGTAGTAATTTCTTGCACTAATTTGTTTTCTGGAGCAAGAACAGTGTATGAACAGCCAAACAAAGTATCTGGACGGGTAGTAAAGATGTCAAAAGTCTTATCGCTATCCTTAATCTTAAAAGTTACTTGTGCACCAAGTGAACGTCCAATCCAGTTTCTTTGCATTTCCTTAACTGGTTCTGGCCAATCTAAATCATCTAAATCTTCAAGCAAACGATCAGCATAAGCAGTCATCTTAAGCATCCATTGACGCATGTTACGACGATATACTGGGTACCCACCACGTTCAGTCTTACCATCCACAATTTCTTCGTTTGCGACAACAGTACCTAAATCTGGAGACCAGTTAACTGGCACTTCTGCTTCATATGCTAAGCCCTTCTTGTACATTTGTTCAAAGACCCATTGAGTCCACTTGTAGTAATTAGGATCTGAAGTAGTAACTTCACGATCCCAATCATATGAGAAGCCTAACTTATTTAATTGACGCTTGAAGTTAGCAATATTATTTTTAGTAACAACTTCAGGATCTTCACCAGTCTTTAAAGCGTATTGTTCAGTTGGTAAACCAAAAGCATCCCAACCCATTGGGTGAAGTACATTGTAACCTTGAGCACGCTTCATTCTAGACACAATATCAGTTGCAGTATATCCCTCTGGGTGACCCACATGAAGTCCTTTACCAGATGGGAACGGAAACATATCTAATGCGTAATAATTCTTCTTATTGGAATCAGTACCTGTCTTAAAGGTATCGTGTTTTGCCCAATAATCTTGCCATTTCTTTTCAACTACTTTGTGGTTATACAAATCATTTTCTCCTTTGCAAATAAAAAAGTCCTATGAACTAAATCATAGGACGAAATAATCGCGGTACCACCTAAGTTTCACAAAAATGTGACACTTAATTTGCTCCTTAACGCGGATGGCAACGATAGGTTCTAGTTCCAGGACGAGTTCGCAATTCTATTCTAAGACTTCGCAGCAACCAGCCTCTCTCTGAAAAAATATCCTTACTAATACTTCCTGACCTTTATTTTCTTATAGATAATGATTATAATTTACCACAAATGCTAAAAATTACAAGAGGGGTGCACTTTTTGATTAATACAAAAAATCCACCAAGAGACACCTTAATTCCTGGTGCAATCTTCGTGGTTATTTATGCTGCATGGGCTCTATTAGTTTCATCTGGCTCACAGTTTATCCATATTTTCGATAATACTATTATCGGAATAGTAAGTAATAATAATCCAGCTAATGTAGCCTTTGCCAAAACTTTTACTAATTTAGGTAATACTAGTGTTATAACTACTGAAACAATTATTTTATTTATTATTCTAATTGTTTTTAAACAATACGCTTACGCGTTTTTCACTGCTGGCGTGATGATCTGTGCTAATGGGTACAATTGGATTATTAAACATGCAGTAGAAAGACAGCGACCTACTGTTCACCACTTAGTCTACGCAGATGGTTATAGTTTTCCTTCTGGTCACTCAGTTGGTAGTGCTGCATTATTTGGAGTTTTAATTATTTTGACTATTTTATTAGTTAAAAGTAAATTCTGGAAAACACTTCTAATTATTATTTGGGCATTATTCCCAATTTTAATTGGTTACACTAGAATTTTTGTTCATGTTCATTATCCATCTGACGTATTTGGTGGATGGATTGAAGGAATTACCTTTGTATTGCTTGGTTATTCTTTCTTATATCATTTCTACATTGAACCAAAAATGAATAATAAACAATCATAAAAAATAAGCATCAGTTGATGCTTATTTTTTTACCTTTTTAGTGATACAAATCAAAACGACCAACAGCAAGTGTTTCTTTAATACCGCCAGTTTCCATTAAAGATTTATCTATAATAATTTTCTTAAGAGCTGAAGCTAAATATCCTCTGTATCCATGGCCTAACGCCTTACCTGCAGCTTTACTTTCACCAATTGCCACAACTACACCCAAATCATGATAAACATATTTTGTAGGACGAGCTTGATGATTAATCCGACTTCTAATATCTTTAGCCGCATAGTTAGCCATTGATAAAGCCATTTGAGCTGTATTAGGCCATGGCCACTTCTTACCAGGAACCATTACACTAGAAACATCCCCTAAGACATAAATATCGTCACTTTCTGGTGCAGTCAGATGATCGCTAACCATAACGCGACCGCGACGGTTATTAAAACCAGATTTTTCAATTACTGGGCTCCCACTAAAGCCCATCATCCAAATTCTGTTTCCTGCACTAATTTCTTGCACATTGTCAGAATCTTTCATTTTGTACAAAATTGAATGATCCGTTACCTTTTGTAAATAAGCAGGCTTAATAATTTCAATTTTATGCGCTTAAATTAATAGCATAATCTAATAGCTTTCCTTGAAACATTGGTAGAAGACGTGGTGAACCATCAATCATCTTAATCGTAATTTTTTCAGGATCAGTTCCTGCTGTTTGAGCAAAACATGGTCGAGCTTGAGCTAATGCACCAGCCAATTCAATTGCCTGAAATCCTGCACCACAGATTACAATTGATAAATGTTGGGAATCGTGATCTTTGACATAAGCCCTCATTTCACTTTCAATATGATCACGAATTGCTTGAGCTTGCTTTACGTTACTCATTGGTAAAGCATTTTCTTGTGCCCCTGCAATTCCCATACTACTTAATACAAAACCTAACCCCACAACACAATAGTCATAACTAATTGGCTTATGCTTTGTTAATTCAACTGTTTTATTCTTTAGATCAATTTTTTCAACTTGATCAACTACCAGTTCATTCATATTTTTATCTAAAACATCAGCTAATTCATACGACATTCTTGTATACGGAGCACTGCCTGATGCCACTTCATACAATCTCATAGTTTCGTAGTGATATGGATTTCGATCAATTAAGATAATTCTTACTTCTTTACGCAACTTCTTTTGTAAAGCAACAACGGTTTTTAAGCCTGCGTAGCCTGCACCTAAAACAACAATTGTTTTCATAATTATCCTCTGCTAGCCCAGCTCCACGTGAATGTTTGGTAAGAATTTAAATATACACTTAATAGGGCAATCATAAATCCCATTGTGAAACCAGATGCTAGTTCTCCCAAGGGCAAACTAGAAATAGGACGTGGGCCTGAAGAATAGCTATAACCTATAAAGAAACAGAAAATTCCTGTAACTACTCCCACTGCAAAGCTTAAGAGAAATATATTCCCCCAGAACTTTGTCATTTTTTTATATTCAGACTTGCCAGTATGAACGTACATCGATTCCATAATTGCTACAACAAACACTGTACCAATCGAAAATGGTACAAAGAAAAAGTGAAAGATAGTTGTCATTGCAAATTGGAATCTCGCTAAACTAACAATATTCATTTTTAGCGCCTCCATAATCATCAATCACAATACAAGTCTCTGTCTAAAATAACTGTCATTATTAAATAACTATTATTATTTTATGCATCTTAAGTGTACTTCCCCTGTTTTATACTTTCAAATAAAAATATAATACGCTTTCAATACTTTTTGCTTATTTTTCTGTTAGCAACAACTTTTAGCACTATCTTTTTCTAATTATTAATTTTTCGATCTTTATATATCCTATTTAAAACAAGAGAAATAATAATTACAATTAACGAAACTACATAAACCGCCTTTAATCCGCTTAAAAGTATCTGTCTCAATTGCGGTATTGCCTCTACTGATAAAGTTTTCGCTTTTTCAGCTGATACGATTTTGTTCATCATTGATTGATTTAATTGCGGATGCTTATTTAACCCTTGAACGACCATAGTATTAAATGCAATTCCATAAATTGAAACCATCATTGTTTGGCCTAAATATTTCATTAAAGTATTAAATGAAGTTGCTACACCAATATCCTCTTTAGGCACTAGTACTTGGGAACGAACTTGTGAAGCAGTAGTTATTGCACCAAAAGCTATTCCATTAAAAGCAGCAATTACACAAAATACCCAAAAAGATGTATAAATTGGAACTAAAATTAGAGCTAAATCAGCCAGTACTAAAACTAGCAGCATGTAATCATATGTTTTTTTAATCCCCCAACGACCAAGCATTCCGCCAATTAAGAAGGAACCTACAATCCACATTAATGAACTAGGCGTTACAGCAAACCCAGCAATTGAGGCACTTGTCCCATTAATTCCTTGCATCCAAGTTGGAATATAGAATTCAAACCCTATTACCACACCAGAAATCAGTAATGTAATTAAATTTAAAGCCAAGAACTCTCTATCTTTTAACATTGATAACGGCATTATTGGATCTTCTGCGCGTTTTTCTGATCTAAAGAACATAATTACTGAGACTATCACTAAAGCAGCTAAGATAGCCATTATTACGAAATTAGTTACTTCACCTAAATCCTGCAAGAAGAACATTAAGGCTAGAAGTAAAATTACTAACCAAATTGTACCCTGTAAATCTAATTTTGACTTGGCATTGTGTTTAGGTTCTTTTAAGCAAAATACAACTAGCAAAAAGGCAATAATTCCAATTGGGACATTAATATAGAATACCCAATGCCATGATAAATGCTGAACAATAAAGCCTCCCAAAAGCGGAGCAATAACTGAGGCTACTCCCCAAAAACCCGAATTAAGTCCTAACATTTTGGCACGTTTTTGCAAAGTATATAAATCTGCAATAATTGTAATTGCTACTGGTTGAACAGCACCAGAGCCTAATCCTTGAATTACTCTAAATAAAATGAGTTCAACCATATTTTGCGCTAGCCCACATAATGACGATCCAATGACAAATAATGTAATTCCAAATAAAAAAACTGGCTTTCGCCCAATGCTATCCGCCAGTTTTCCATATAAAGGAGTTGAGACAGCTGTCATCAAAAGAAAAATCGATACAACCCAATTCATAATTTCTAATCCATCTAGATCGGAAACAATTGTTGGCATCGCTGTAGAAACGATTGTACCTTCAATAGCTGTCATAAAAGTTGTCATAAAAATCGCAAGCGTGACTATTGGCACGTTTGTTTTTTTCATTTATTCTTACTCCTGTTTATTTTTATTGATTATTTTTGATGTAATCAAGCAAAGCTTGAGTTTTATCGGTCTTTTCCCATGGTAAATCAACGTCTGTTCTACCGAAGTGACCATATGCAGCAGTTTGCTCATAAATAGGACGACGCAAGTCTAGCATCTTAATAATGCCAGCTGGACGAAGATCAAATACATTACGAACTGCTTCAGTTAAAAGTTCATCATCAACTGTACCAGTACCTGCTGTGTCAATCATAATCGATACAGGGTGAGCAACACCAATGGCATATGCTAATTGAACTTCACAACGATACGCTAAACCTGCAGCTACAATATTCTTTGCTACATATCTTGCAGCATAACTAGCACTACGGTCAACCTTTGTAGGATCTTTACCTGAAAATGCACCACCACCATGGCGTGCGTATCCACCATAAGTATCAACAATAATCTTACGACCCGTTAAACCAGAATCACCCTTTGGTCCACCGATAACGAAACGACCAGATGGGTTGATCAAGAACTTAGTATTTTCGTCCAAATACTTAGCTGGAATAACTTCTTTAATTACTAGGTCGATCATTGCACGACAGATTTCTTCATTTGATACTTCTGCATCAGTTTGAGTAGAGATAACCACAGTATCAACACAAAGTGGTTTACCATTTTCGTCGTATTCTACAGTAACTTGAGCTTTAGCATCTGGACGAAGCCATTCTAAAGTATGGTCTTTTCTAAGTGAAGCCACACGCCTCATTAAACGATGCGAAAGTGAAATTGGTAGCGGCATAAGTTCTGGAGTTTCCTTAATAGCAAATCCAAACATTAAACCTTGGTCACCTGCACCAATTTGGTCCAATTCATCGTTATCAGACTTATTTTCTCTAGTTTCAAGTGAGTGATCAACACCATCAGCGATATCAGGTGATTGTTCATCAATATCCACCATTACAGCACAGTTATTACCATCGAAACCTAACTCTGGACGATCATAGCCTATTTTTAAAATGGTTTTTCGTACTACATCTTGAATATCAACATATGCACTTGTTGAAATTTCACCAAATACAAAAACCATTCCTGTAGTTACAATCGTTTCACAAGCTACGTGTGAATTAGGATCTTTTTTCAACATCGCATCTAAAATTGCATCTGAAATTTGGTCAGCAACTTTATCTGGATGTCCTTCAGAAACTGATTCTGAAGTAAATAAACGTTTTTCCATATTAGTCCCCCTATATAGACATCGGCTATTCGGTTACAAGGCATCTTCACTAATTATTTAATGAATCCTTTCAGGACTTGAACCGATAAAATTATTACTTCGTTCGTACTTTTTTGCATAAAAAAAGACTACCGCAGAGGCGGTAGTCCCGAACGATGGAGGATACAGGGCTCGAACCTGTGACCTCCTGCTTGTAAGGCAGATGCTCTCCCAGCTGAGCTAATCCTCCATAAGTGACCCGTACGGGATTTGAACCCATGTTACGGCCGTGAAAGGGCCGTGTCTTAACCACTTGACCAACGGGTCATATCTCTTAATCAAGAGCACTTTATTATAATAACTAAATTAGTTTTAAAAGTCAAGTACTTTTTCAACTTTTTTAAAAATGTTTTTCAAACTTAGTTATCTCAGTGACATCTCAATCACAACGTTTATTATAATACTAGATAACCTAATAATATGCAATACTTATTTTGAAAAAAATCAAATAATTTTTGATAATTACTTTTTATTCATAAATAATAACTAAATCTATTAGACGTAGTCTCTGCTATGTTAGAAAATATTGGATAAATATACCCACTTTCTTATATTTAAGGAGAGGTATTTTATTTTGCTTTGCTAAATAGACCATGTTGTTTACAGTACTACTTGTAGCTTTAGTGTTATTAACAAAAAAGCTATTTTTCTTTGTTCTATCATAGTTTGCATTTCATGAACCACTGGTGCACTGAGATCCGTTTCATTTTATTACCATTAATTTTAGAGGTATTTTTTTAATTGAATCAATTTTAGCAAGATATTTTTTAGTATTTTGCTTAAAGTAATCTGCATCGTTAGAATCAATTTCACTTGCACGTTTAACTATATAGCTGGCATACTTAAATCGTACCAAATATGTAGATCATCGTCTTGTTTTAATCCCATTAGCTGTTTCCCTACTTCAGTTACTTTAATGTCGTTAGAATTGGCTAAATTAGCCATCCAGGAATCATATTCCAAGCCATTGGTGATAGTTATAATTGCTTGAACTTTACCATGCTTCCTATTACATTTTTAGTAAAATAAGCACTACCAAAAATAATAATAGAAATATCTTTTTATATTTCATACATAACCCTTGATTTTACTTAATCATGTTCAATAACAACTTTTTTCTGTCGTAAAAATAAAAAAAGCTTGTAGGTAATCACCTACAAGCTTTCTATATACGGAGTGTGAGGGATTTGAACCCTCGATACAGGTATAAGCCCGTATACATGATTTCCAATCATGCTCCTTAAGCCGCTCGGACAACACTCCATATCACTTTACTCCGGCTGTCAGACTCGAACTGACGACATCTTGATTAACAGTCAAGCGCTCTACCAACTGAGCTAAGCCGGAATATTAAAAAAGAGCACGGCAGCTTCCTATCCTCGCAGGCAGTTGCCCACCAACTACTTTCGGCGTTAAGAAGCTTAACTTCTGTGTTCGGCATGGGAACAGGTGTATCCTTCTTGCTTTCGCCACCGTACTCTTTTGAGCTACTACGCTCAAAACTAAACATAATCTCTCGCAAAAAACCTTACAGTTTGCTTCGCTTTTGGTCAAGTCCTCGACTGATTAGTACTGGTCCGCTCCATTCTTCACAGAACTTCCACTCCCAGCCTATCTACCTCATCGTCTTTGAGGTGTCTTACTGCTATTGCAAAGGAAATCTCATCTTGAGGGGGGCTTCGCACTTAGATGCTTTCAGCGCTTATCCCTTCCGCACATAGCTACCCAGCGATGCTCCTGGCGGAACAACTGGTACACCAGCGGTGCGTCCATCCCGGTCCTCTCGTACTAAGGACAGCTCCTCTCAAATTTCCTACGCCCACGACGGATAGGGACCGAACTGTCTCACGACGTTCTGAACCCAGCTCGCGTGCCGCTTTAATGGGCGAACAGCCCAACCCTTGGGACCGACTTCAGCCCCAGGATGCGACGAGCCGACATCGAGGTGCCAAACCTCCCCGTCGATGTGAACTCTTGGGGGAGATAAGCCTGTTATCCCCAGGGTAGCTTTTATCCGTTGAGTGATGGCCCTTCCATACGGTACCACCAGATCACTAAGTCCGACTTTCGTCCCTGCTCGAGCTGTTTCTCTCGCAGTCAAGCTCCCTTATACCTTTACACTCTGCGAATGATTTCCAACCATTCTGAGGGAACCTTTGAGCGCCTCCGTTACACTTTAGGAGGCGACCGCCCCAGTCAAACTGCCCACCTGACACTGTCCCTGACCTGGCTTACAGGTCGAGGTTAGAGCATCCTTCAAACAAGGGTAGTATCCCAACATTGCCTCCAGCAAAACTAGCGTCCTGCCTTCCTTGGCTCCTACCTATCCTGTACATGTTTAAAAGATACTCAATATCAAGCTACAGTGAAGCTCCATGGGGTCTTTCCGTCCTGTCGCGGGTAACCCGCATCTTCACGGGTATTATAATTTCACCGAGTCTCTCGTTGAGACAGTGCCCAAATCATTACACCTTTCGTGCAGGTCGGAACTTACCCGACAAGGAATTTCGCTACCTTAGGACCGTTATAGTTACGGCCGCCGTTTACTGGGGCTTCAATTCGAACCTTCGCTTTCGCTAAGCTCTCCTCTTAACCTTCCAGCACCGGGCAGGTGTCAGCCTCTATACGTCATCTTACGATTTTGCAGAGACCTGTGTTTTTGATAAACAGTTGTTTGGGCCTATTCACTGCGGCTAACCACTCTCGTGGCCAGCACCCCTTCTTCCGAAGTTACGGGGTCATTTTGCCGAGTTCCTTAACGAGAGTTCTCTCGCTCACCTTAGTGTTCTCCACTCGACTACCTGTGTCGGTTTGCGGTACGGGTGTGTCCTCTCTGGCTAGAAGCTTTTCTTGGCAGTGTGATTACATCACCTTCGCTACTATTACTTCGCTACTCATCACAACTCGTGTTGCTGGTTAGAAGCATTTGACTCTTAACCGCACTTGTTGCTTGAACATCGATCCAGCTCGATGCGTGTTTCACCTCCTGCGTCCCTCCATCGCTCATAACGATTAAACACAGTACAGGAATTTCTACCTGTTATCCATCGACTACGCCTCTCGGCCTTGCCTTAGGTCCCGACTTACCCTGGGCGGACGAGCCTGCCCCAGGAAACCTTAGTCTTTCGGCGGACAGGATTCTCACCTGTCTTTCGCTACTCATACCGGCATTCTCACTTCTAAGCGCTCCAATTATCCTCTCGGTTAACCTTCGCCGCACTTAGAACGCTCTCCTACCACGCATCTTTCGATGCATCCACAGTTTCGGTACTATGCTTAGCCCCGGTAAATTTTCGGCGCAGCGCCACTCGACTAGTGAGCTATTACGCACTCTTTGAATGATGGCTGCTTCTGAGCCAACGTCCTAGTTGTCTACGCAACTCCACATCCTTTTCCACTTAGCATAGATTTGGGGACCTTAACTGGTGATCTGGGCTGTTTCCCTTTCGACTACGGATCTTATCACTCGCAGTCTGACTCCCGTGTATGGATATATGGAATTCGCAGTTTATCTGGATTCAGTAACCCCTGACGGGCCCCTAGTCCAAACAGAGCTCTACCTCCATTATCCTCTCCACGAGGCTAGCCCTAAAGCTATTTCGGAGAGAACCAGCTATCTCCAAGTTCGTTTGGAATTTCACCGCTACCCACAGCTCATCCCCGCAATTTTTAACTTACGTGGGTTCGGCCCTCCAGTGCGTTTTACCACACCTTCAGCCTGGCCATGGGTAGGTCACTTGGTTTCGGGTCTACGTCACCTAACTCTTCGCCCTATTCAGACTCGCTTTCGCTCCGGCTCCGTCTTTTCTGACTTAACCTCGCTAGATAACGTAACTCGCCGGTTCATTCTACAAAAGGCACGCCATCGCACTTTAATGTGCTTTGACTACTTGTAGACACACGGTTTCAGGTTCTCTTTCACTCCCCTTCCGGGGTTCTTTTCACCTTTCCCTCACGGTACTGGTTCACTATCGGTCACTAACTAGTATTTAGCCTTGCGAGATGGTCCTCGCGGCTTCAACCGGGATTCCTCGTGTCCCGGCCTACTCAGGATTCTGCTAGGCGCGCTCGCAATTTCGCTTACGGGGCTCTCACCCTCTCTGGCTTACCTTCCCAGATAATTCAACTATCGCTTACGCTACCACTTTGCAGTCCTACAACCCCAAATGATAAATCACTTGGTTTGGGCTCTTTCCTCTTCGCTCGCCGCTACTAAGGAAATCGATTTTTCTTTCTCTTCCTGCAGCTACTTAGATGTTTCAGTTCACTGCGTCTTCCTTTGATTGACTATCTATTCATCAACCAATAATGCATCGCTGCATTGGGTTCCCCCATTCGGACATCTCCGGATCACTGCGTACTTACCGCTCCCCGAAGCTTTTCGTAGTTCGTCACGTCCTTCATCGGCTGTTAGTGCCTAGGCATTCACCGTGCGCCCTTTTCTACTTGACCTTACCCAAGAATTCTCTTCTCGGTCGCTCTACAATCTGTTCTCTTTGATTGTCTCGGTTTTTTGCTTGGATTATATTCAGTTTTCAATGTACTAACTCTTTTGAGGTACTACCCTCAAAACTAAACAAAGTTTCTTAGTGTGCTTCCGCTTGCTCTGGATACTTCTCTTAGTATTTCTACTCTCCATATCCTTCGCTTCCTTAGAAAGGAGGTGATCCAGCCGCAGGTTCTCCTACGGCTACCTTGTTACGACTTCACCCCAGTCATCTGCCCTGCCTTAGACGGCTCCTTCCCGAAGGTTAGGCCACCGGCTTTGGGCATTGCAGACTCCCATGGTGTGACGGGCGGTGTGTACAAGGCCCGGGAACGTATTCACCGCGGCGTGCTGATCCGCGATTACTAGCGATTCCAGCTTCGTGCAGTCGAGTTGCAGACTGCAGTCCGAACTGAGAACAGCTTTAAGAGATTCGCTTGCCTTCGCAGGCTTGCTCCTCGTTGTACTGTCCATTGTAGCACGTGTGTAGCCCAGGTCATAAGGGGCATGATGACTTGACGTCATCCCCACCTTCCTCCGGTTTGTCACCGGCAGTCTCATTAGAGTGCCCAACTTAATGCTGGCAACTAATGACAAGGGTTGCGCTCGTTGCGGGACTTAACCCAACATCTCACGACACGAGCTGACGACAGCCATGCACCACCTGTCTTAGTGTCCCCGAAGGGAACTCCGTATCTCTACGGATTGCACTAGATGTCAAGACCTGGTAAGGTTCTTCGCGTTGCTTCGAATTAAACCACATGCTCCACCGCTTGTGCGGGCCCCCGTCAATTCCTTTGAGTTTCAACCTTGCGGTCGTACTCCCCAGGCGGAGTGCTTAATGCGTTAGCTGCAGCACTGAGAGGCGGAAACCTCCCAACACTTAGCACTCATCGTTTACGGCATGGACTACCAGGGTATCTAATCCTGTTCGCTACCCATGCTTTCGAGCCTCAGCGTCAGTTGCAGACCAGAGAGCCGCCTTCGCCACTGGTGTTCTTCCATATATCTACGCATTCCACCGCTACACATGGAGTTCCACTCTCCTCTTCTGCACTCAAGAAAAACAGTTTCCGATGCAGTTCCTCGGTTAAGCCGAGGGCTTTCACATCAGACTTATTCTTCCGCCTGCGCTCGCTTTACGCCCAATAAATCCGGACAACGCTTGCCACCTACGTATTACCGCGGCTGCTGGCACGTAGTTAGCCGTGACTTTCTGGTTGATTACCGTCAAATAAAGGCCAGTTACTACCTCTATCCTTCTTCACCAACAACAGAGCTTTACGATCCGAAAACCTTCTTCACTCACGCGGCGTTGCTCCATCAGACTTTCGTCCATTGTGGAAGATTCCCTACTGCTGCCTCCCGTAGGAGTTTGGGCCGTGTCTCAGTCCCAATGTGGCCGATCAGTCTCTCAACTCGGCTATGCATCATTGCCTTGGTAGGCCGTTACCCTACCAACTAGCTAATGCACCGCGGGGCCATCCCATAGCGACAGCTTACGCCGCCTTTTATAAGCTGATCATGCGATCTGCTTTCTTATCCGGTATTAGCACCTGTTTCCAAGTGGTATCCCAGACTATGGGGCAGGTTCCCCACGTGTTACTCACCCATCCGCCGCTCGCGTTCCCAACGTCATCACCGAAGTGAATCTGTTGGTTCAGCTCGCTCGACTTGCATGTATTAGGCACGCCGCCAGCGTTCGTCCTGAGCCAGGATCAAACTCTCGTTTTTAAAAAGTTTGAATGATTGCTCATTCGATTATTTAAGATCTTTGTCTCAAATTTATTGCTTGCGAATTGACTTCGCTTCTTGTTTGGGTTTTTACACCCGCACACTTTTAGCGAAACTTTGTTCAGTTTTCAAAGTACTACCTCTGTCCGGTTAAACCAGACAGCTTTTATATTTTATCAAACCCTCAAGCTCTTGTCAAGAACTTTTTCGAATTTGTTTTTTGTCGCTTTCGCTTTCGCTTGACGACATTTAAATATGTTACCAGCTTTTCTTTCGCTTTGCAAGTACTTTTTTTATTTTTTCTTTGCTTGGCTTTTTATTCTGCTGTCTTCGTCTCTTCTCTCGAAGCGACTTTATTAATTTACCTTATTTTCTTCCTTTTGGCAAATCTTTGTTTTCGTTCGCTTCATTTATGAAACGCTTGGTTTAGTTGTAATTGTTTCTTCTCCTCTCTTCTCTTTTTGTTAACTATATTCTTTACATTCTGTTCTTTCTGCTTTTTACTCGTTCGTGATTTGCCCCTTTTTTGCCTTTTTTTGCCTAGATTTTTTTTGAAAAAATTTGCTTTTTTTATTCGAAAAGATAAAAAAGCACTCGCTTTTACGCGAATGCTTTCTTAAATATCATTATAAATAAAACTAAATCAAACCAGATTCCTTAGTAATCTTCTTCATACCATTCATGTAAGGTACAAGAACATCCGGAACAGTTACTGAGCCATCTTCATTTTGGTAGTTTTCCAAAATTGCAGCTACACAACGGCCTACTGCTAAACCTGAACCGTTCAAAGTATGTGCTAAGTGAAGTTTACCATCTTCATCACGGTAACGAATTTGTGCACGACGAGCTTGGAAGTCGGTACAGTTTGAACAACTTGAGATTTCACGGTACTTGTCTTGTGCTGGCATCCAAACTTCAAGGTCGTATGTCTTAGCACTAGTGAAACTTGCATCCCCAGTTGACAAAGCAACTACGTGATATGGTAAACCAAGCTTTTGCAATAAATGTTCTGCATTATGAGTTAACTTTTCAAGTTCATCCCATGATTCATCAGGTTTACAAATCTTAACCATTTCTACCTTACGAAATTCGTGCATTCTAATTAAACCACGAGTATCACGACCAGCAGAACCTGCTTCACTTCTGAATGCTGGTGACATAGCAGTTACATTAATTGGTAATTTGTTTTCGTGAATAATTTCATTTCTAAAGTAGTTTACCAAAGGAACTTCAGCAGTTGGAATTAAAGTCAAATCACGAGGCTTATCTGGATCATCGTTATCTACAATAGTATAAACGTCTTCATGGAACTTAGGGAATTGACCAGTTCCTTGCATTGAAGCATCATTTACCAAATATGGTGGAATAATTTCTGTATAACCATCCTTAGTGTTTTCATCAAGGAAGAAGTTAAATACAGCACGTTCCAAAAGGGCACCTGCACCAATGTAGTAAACAAAACGTGCACCTGAAACTTTAGAAGCACGATCCCAGTCTAAGATACCAAGATCAGTACCAAGATCCCAGTGAGCCTTTGGCTTGAAGTCAAACTTAGTTGGTTCTTCCCACTTACGAACTTCTTCATTGTAGCTGTCATCTGGACCAATTGGATCTGAATCTGCTGGGAAGTTAGGCAATCTAAGCAAAATGTAATTTTGCTTTTCAGTTAATTCGTCAACTTCTTTATCCAATTTCTTAATTTCTTTACCTACTTCACGCATTTCAGCAATTGCATCGCTTGCGTCTTCTTTATTACGCTTTTTTTCAGCAATTTGCTTAGAAACATCGTTACGCTTAGCCTTCAATTGTTCACTCATAGTCAAATCTTTACGACGTTTAGTATCAATTTCAACTAATTCGTCCAATTCTTCTGGCTTAATGCCACGTGTAGCTAACTTTTTCTTTGACCAATCAAGATTCTCGCGAATCACTTTAATATCAAGCATATAAAAACCTCCATGCATAAAAAAGAGCCGATTATCCCTATTACTGGGACGAATCGGCTCTTACACAGTTTCGCGGTACCACCCATTTTCAGTCTAAATTAGACTGCACCTCTTTAATAGACGAGTAACGACGCCAAACCGTGCAACTATTAATTGCCCACTTTAAATAAAATCTGGAAACGACTATGCATTCACTCGCACCAACCGTGAACTCTCTGAAGCAGTCTTAGGATTTTGTGTTTGCGTCTATTTTAAGCCATTCTTCTTTTCTGAGCAAATAATATTTTTCTTTATATGAAAAAATTTGACTAATTTGGGCATAGTCAACTGTATAAACATAATGAAAACCCATCTTTTCTAGCAATTTTTGAGATTTTTCATTATTAGAAAAAGTTCCTGCCCAGACTTCTAATTGACGTTTCTTTTTAAACGCATAGTTTAAAATCAAATGCAGCGCTTTAGTCATATAACCATGACCTTCAAAATTTTGATCTAATAAAAAGCCCACTTCTTTTGTCTTTAATAAGCCGCTTTTTTCGTCCATTCCACGCTCATAAAGCTCAATTAATCCGATAACTTCATTATTATCGCGTAAACAGATAACGTAACTTTCTGGGCGAGCCATATATTGATGTACACCATTAAGTGCATCATCCATATTTTGATATTGTTCAAAACCTGCCATATCGTGGTAGCGCTTATTAGTGCCCCACTTCAATAATTGTGCAGCATCTTTTTCTTCAAAACGTCTTAAATATATTCTCTTCGATTCAAGCATTAGTTACCCATCAACTTCAAGAGCCATTGTGCACCATATTGCAAACCAAAACTATAAGCTGCAATTGTCCATGGCTTACATAAAATAATAATCCAGAAATAAGTTGAAAACTTCATTTTAGTCAACCCGGCCAATAAACATAGCACATCATCTGGAGCAGCTGGCGCCAAAATACATAGTGCAAAGAACCAGTTAAATTTTTTCTGATTCTCTGTCCACTTCATATACTTATCCAATGTTTCTTCAGAAACAATATGCAAAATAAACGGACGCCCATAATGTCTGGCTAAGAAGAAGTTGATAATCGATCCAATACAAATACCAACATAGTTATAAATAAATCCAGCAATCGGTCCAAAGAAGACTACGCCCCCTAATAGCGATACACCACCAGGAATTATCGGAATAACTACTTGCACAATTTGAATCAATACGAAAATAATTGGTCCAATAATTCGTTTATTTGCCAAATATGCTCGCATTTTTGCCTGATCAGTAAAAATACCTAATCGATACCAATAGATAACTAATAAAATAATAATTAATCCACAGACAACTGTAGCAATATTAATTAATCTTCGACTAGCCTTCGGTGATAAATGATGCATTTTCTCGCCTTCTTTCAGAGTTATTTAGTATGTATAATTTTATCAAAAATTTTGCTAGCAGACCTAAAGATTAGAAATCTAAAGAAAGCTTTATAATATTATATATTCACTTAATTAATATATAATAAAGTTAATAAATAAAATCAGAAAGGATGCTTCCTATGGTTGTAATTAAACGTAATATTGTTTATGACGAAAACAAAGACTTAAGTTCTGATATCTACTATCCAAATGATACAACTTCTAATACTAAAATTTTAATTTTTTGGCATGGCGGAGGTTGGTTCCGCGGTAACAAAGAAAGTGCTAAAGAAATAGGTGTTGCCCTAGCCAACGCCGGTTTTATGACTTTCATCCCCGATTATAGCTTAGCCCCTAAAAATATTTTTCCAGCTGCTCATGATGATGCGCTGCACTTTATTGATTGGCTATTAAAATCTGAATACACTGACCAAGATGATCTTAAAAATATTGTTCAAATTGGGGCAAGTGTTGGTGGAACCTTAGCTTTATATGTTGCTGGGAAATATGGTTTTCCAACTGTTACTTGGTCAGCTCCAGTTGAATTTTCTAACTGGATTAGAAATCATCAAACTACAAAAGCATCTAAAGATGCTAAAAATGAACTTGGAATTAGTGACCCTCAGCAAATTAGAGAAGCCTTTTATAAATACTTTACTCTCACTTATACTGGCACTGACAATGAAAAAATCTTACAACAACTAGATGCATGTTCCTATGATCTTTCTAAATTAGGAAAACTCATGATGATGAACTCCGCTGATGAATTAACTCCAATTGCATCAGTTTTAAGTTTCATTCGCTTTTTAGCTAATAAAAACTTAGGTGTTGAATTGCTAGTCATTCCAGGCCATGGACATGCAATGGACTACGGTAGTGATTATATCGATGAATCACTAGACTTTTTATATCAAACGATTAAAAGACAGAAATAATTATGGTTAATATCGAAAAATTTATTAAAATTCGAAAAAGGCAAAAACTATCTCAAACTATGCTTTGCCAAGGTATTTGCACCCAATCTACTTTAAGCAAATTTGAAAATAATGGTCAAGTTCCTTCATATAAAATTTTGAAACAGCTTTGCGATAGAATGAATATTGAAGTAGGCGACATTATGACAAATAGCGATAGTCAAGAAATTGCTCATTCTCTTTTTGAAGCTGATTTTTCATTCATTAATTTTGACTACGATAGAATCCTAAAGCTACTATCTCAAATTAATCCCAATAATTTAAAACGCCAAGAGGATCAAGTTCATTATTGCTTTTTGCGTGGACAATATGCTCTAAAAAATGAACGAAATCAGATGAGCGCCTTATTTTATTTCAATGATATCTTGACTATTCCAGATCTACCCCAAAATAATATTTACCGACTCTTAGCATTGAACGGCTGCAGTCAAATATATGCAGAACAAGGTGAAGATGAAAAAGCAGAACATTATTATAGCCAAATATTGAAGACAATCATGCAAGTTGATATCAATGATATGCTAACTGCTATGCATGCTTTAGCCATTTTATGTGATGCGGGCGAATTTTATGGGGAACGTAAAAAATATAAAGAATCTAATGCCCTACTTCGCTATGGTTATCGCATTGGAGTTGAACACCACACTATTTTTTACATTGCTCGAATCTTACTTCAACAAAGTCTCAACGATATTCAACAAGGGAAGAAAAAAGACATCATTAGACAACATCTAAATGATGCTTGTGCATTTGCTAGAATTAACCGCAATCGCCTTACTTTGAACAAAGCCAAAAAATTATTAAAAAAATTAGATGAATAAAAAAATTGCTATGGTTAATTCCATAGCAATTTTTTTATTAGAATACTTTGTAATCAACTACTGGATTAGCAGGAGTAGCATTAAAGTCATAAGTAGCTAACTTTTCTAGCTCTGTATTACCATCGATGATCGTGGTTACACCTTGAGCTATCATCAAGTTCATTTTCTTTTCTTTATTAGGATCATTAGTAAAAGGTACCAAAATTACTGGTTTATGAAATGCTCGCATAAAGCCAATTTCAAAGGCACTTCCATCATCAATATTATCCATATCATATAAAAACACACCACAAGTAGCATTAATAATACCACTTAAGTCATTATTATATGTAGCAAGACGCCAAGTCATACTGCGTAAACCATCAGCTTCCGGATCTTTTTCTTCAGGATCAACAAAATTTTGATCAAATGGAAAATGAACTCTAACTACTGTTGGATTTTGTTCAAGTAGTGCTCTAGCCTTTTTAACTCGGGCACGTTGATCGTCATTATAAAATGGGGTTCCTAAATAAATTTTGGCGGTTGAAATTTGTTGTGTCATATTGTTCTCCTCATATTATTTGGAATGATTTTTTTCATTTTATCATGACTTTTTAGCAACTAAAAGCAAAATAAAGACAAAAGTGTCTCTAATTGCTTTAATTTGTAAACGCTTTATAATTAATACATGTATTAGTTCTGTATAAAATTTATTAAATGGAGGCATTCAATGTCTAAATATCAATCAGTTAATCCTTATACAAATGAAGCATTTGCCAGTTATGACAATCCTACTTCTAAGCAAATTGATGAGGCAATTAACTTAGCACATGCACTTTATAAAAAGTGGCGTCATGAAGAACCAGCTAGCCGTGCTGAGATTTTACACGATATTGCTAATGCATTAAAAGAACACGAAGATGAATTGGCAAAAATGATGACATTAGAAATGGGGAAACTTTTAAGCGAATCTAAAGAAGAAGTAGAGTTATGCGTTTCTATTTGTAATTATTACGCTGACCATGGCCCAGAAATGCTTAAACCTACTAAACTTAATTCAGATTTAGGCAATGCATACTACTTAAAACAATCAACCGGTGTAATCATGGCCTGTGAACCATGGAACTTCCCACTTTATCAAGTAATTCGTGTTTTCGCACCTAACTTTATTGTGGGTAATCCAATTTTGCTAAAACATGCTCATAACGTTCCTGGGTCTGCTGCACTTACCGCTAAAATTATTAAACGTGCTGGTGCTCCAGAAGGCAGTTTAATCAACCTATATCCAAGTTATGATCAATTAGCAGATATTATTGCAGATCCTAGAATTCAAGGCGTAGCTTTAACCGGTTCTGAACGTGGCGGTTCTGCTGTAGCTGAAGCTGCTGGCAAGAATTTAAAGAAATCAACAATGGAACTTGGTGGTAATGATGCATTTATCGTTTTAGATGATGCAGATCCACAAGTTCTGCGTAATGTTCTTAACGATGCCAGAACTTATAACGATGGCCAAGTATGTACTTCTTCTAAGAGAATTATTGTCGAAAAATCCCGCTATGATGAAGTGCTCCATGAATTAAAGAACGTCTTTTCAAACTTAAAAGCTGGTGATCCACTTGAAGCTGACACTACTTTACCACCGATGAATTCTGAAAAAGCTAAGGAAAAGCTCGAAGCCCAAGTTAAGGAGGCAATTGATGCAGGTGCTAAAGTATTTTATCAATATCCTGAAATTGACTCTAAAGGAGCATTCTTTAGACCAACTATTTTAACTGATATTGCTAAAGATAATCCCGTCTTTGACAAAGAAGTGTTTGGACCAATTGCTGAAGTCTTTGTTGTAGAAGACGATAATGCAGCCATTCAATTAGCCAACGATTCAAGCTATGGCTTGGGCTCATCAGTTATTGGTAGCGATATTGATCGTGCAAAAAAGGTGTCTGCTCAAATCGAAACTGGGATGACTGTTATTAACGGTCGCTGGATTACTTCTGGTGAATTACCATTTGGCGGCATAAAGAAATCCGGGTATGGTCGTGAGTTAAGTGGCCTCGGATTAATGGCCTTCGTCAATGAACATTTAGTCATCGATGTTACTAAGAATAATCAATAATTAAATATTAATATATTTATATAGTAGAAAGTTTTATACTTTCTACTTTTTTATACACAAAAACAGGTATCTACCCTAATAGATACCTGTTCACAAAATTGATCTAAAGGCAATTTATTTTTTTATTATGTTTTATTCATCCTTTCTACGTTTCTTACCGTGGCCTAAACCAAATAGACTACCTACTGCTGCAATAATCATACCCCATACTCCAACGTTGCGGTCTGTTTCGCCTGTTTGTGGAAGAGTATTCATATCTGCAGTATTGTCGTTTACCGTTGTGTATTGGTCAGTAGTTACATCACTAGCATGAATTTCGGTATTACTACTTGCATTCGCACCACTAGAAGTATTGCCTGTCGCACCACTTTGACTAGAGTCAGTATTGGTGGATTTATGAGTACCACCTGTATTATCAGTATTTTCATCTTTTGGAGTGGTATCTGTCGAATCAGAAGCTGTATCCGTTGGTGGTGTATCAGCTGGCGTTTCACCTTTTGAAGTAGTGTCAGTGTCACTACCTGAAGTATCGGTAGGTGGCGTCGTTGATGTATCTGTTGTGCCACTTTCAGAAGGAGTAACATGTAACGTTACAGAGACTTCGTCTGTTGATCCATCTGGGTAGGTTACTACAATTGTGCCTGTCTTGTCACCCGGAGTAGTTGTATCAACTGGATCTTTCCATGCATACCTAGTACCTGGTGGTAATGTATCCTTATTGCCGATGCCTTCCGCTGGATCTGGGGTTTGGCCTTGAACTACTGTTACATCTTTAGCTTCAGGAGTATGCTTGTCAGCATCTGTTGGACCTGGTGTCGTTGGTTCTGCAACCTTTACTGTTACTTGAATCTCGTCTGTTGATCCATCTGGGTAACTTACTACAATTGTGCCTGTCTTGTCACCCGGAGTAGTTGTATCAACTGGATCTTTCCACTCATACTTAGTACCTGATGGTAATGTGTCCTTATTACCGATGCCTTCTGCTGGATCTGGGGTTTGGCCTAGGGTAACGGTAATATCCTTTGCCTCCGGCGTGTACTTATCGGCATCTGTTTGACCCGGCGTCGTTGGGTCCGTAACCTTTACTGTTACTTGAATCTCGTCTGTTGATCCATCTGGGTAACTTACTACAATTGTGCCTGTCTTGTCACCCGGAGTAGTTGTATCAACTGGATCTTTCCACTCATACTTAGTACCTGATGGTAATGTGTCCTTATTACCGATGCCTTCTGCTGGATCTGGAGTTGGGCCTGGAGTAACGGTAATATCCTTTGCCTCTGGCGTGTACTTATCGGCATCTGTTTGACCCGGTGTCGTTGGGTCGCTTACTTTTACCGTTACCGGTACTTCATCCGTTGAACCGTCTGGGTACGTTACCTTTACTTTAATTTCATGTCCACCCGATGGCGTGCCTTCCGGTGGCGCTACAGTCAATTCACCGGTATTCGGATCTACCTCTACCCAACTTGGAGCATCCGGATCTTTCTCAAACTTAGTTCCGTCTGGGATATTCGCTGGATTGCCATCTTTATCGGTATTGGTTGGAGTTACCTTATTCGTCTCACCTGGTTTAACATCGACATCTTCATATTTTGGATTATGATCATCAGCCGTTTGACCTGGTGTCGTTGGTTCACTTACTTTTACCGTTACCGGTACTTCATCTGTTGAACCGTCTGGGTACGTTACCTTTACTTTAATTTCATGTTCACCCGATGGCGTGCCTTCCGGTGGCGCTACAGTCAATTCACCGGTATTCGGATCTACCTCTACCCAACTTGGAGCATCCGGATCTTTCTCAAACTTAGTTCCGTCTGGGATATTCGCTAGATTGCCATCTTTATCGGTATTGGTTGGAGTTACCTTATTCGTCTCACCTGGTTTAACATCGACATCTTCATATTTTGGATTATGATCATCAGCTGTTTGACCTGGTGTCGTTGGTTCTGTAACTTTAACTGTTGCATTCACTACCTCACTTGAACCGTCTTGGTATGTTACTTTAACCGGAATTACAACATCTCCAGTGGTTCCTTCTGGTACAGTACCAGTTAATGCACCGGTGTTCGGATCTACTTTAACCCAATCTGGAGCTCCTTCACCTTTTTCAAAGACAGTAACTGGTGGAGTAGTAACCTTGTTTCCGTCTTCATCTGTAAATGTTGGACTATCTACGTTGAAGTCTTTACCAGCTTCTCCAACGCCTTCACTATAAACAGGTGTGTATTTATTACTGTCTTCTTTAGTTTCTGTTGGTGTTACAGTTACTTTTGCCAAAACTGTATCGGTTGTTCCATCTTGGTAAGTTACTGTCACCGGAATTTCATAATCTTTAGCTTCTACATCTACCGGTGGCTTAGCAATTAATTGACCTGTTGTTGGATCAATTTCTACCCAAGTTGGAGTATCAGCGGTAGGAGCGAATGTAGTTCCTTCTGGAATGGTATCTAATGTGTCACCATTCTTATCAGTAAATGTCGGATTTGCAGGTTGTGCACTATTGTCTTTTCCTTGTTCCACACTCACATCTTCATATGCTGGCGTGTAATTATCCTTCATTGGATCAGTAACTACATTCAACGGAATCTTAACGAAATCAATTGAATCATCTTTGTAAGTTACCTTAGCCCAAGCAAATTTTTCATCCGGTGCTAAATCTCCTAATTTACCGGTCGGATTCGTTGGAACTTTCTCATTGCTCATTAATTTCTTCCAGTTCTCCGCATCAGTACTTGAATCTAGCCAAGTCACACCTTGGATATAACTCAATCCATTTTCAACCGGGTTACCATTGCTATCAGTTAACCCCGTAATACCTTCTAATGGATCGACGTCTTTGAGGACATCATTAGCACCTGCAGTAATTTCTTTTACTTCAGGTTTATATTCTTGGGCATTGGTAGCTACATCCTTTAACATGCTACCCATAGCGATTCTCTGTGGAGTCCACCAGTTAAAGTTATTTAAGAACTGGTTTAGGTACATAGTTTGATCAGATGATTCGGTTATAGTCCCATCGTTATAACTTGATGCTGTAGAACCTGATTGATTAGGAGCTAGTTCAACACTACCGTTGGAATTAAGGAATTTAGCTTCACCATCTTTATTAACTGGTTTAGTTTCACCCTTTTGAGTAAACCCATTTGCATTTGTTCCCCAATTATTCTGATTAGTTTCATTCAAAATATACCAGTAGTATGATGGTTCATTACCAGTATTGCCTACATCCCATTGTGCAACAGGAGTTACAGCATTACCATCGCCATTAATAGAAACACTATTAGTAGTACCTTCCAACCGTAACATTGAACCTGGTTGACTGCCAGTACGTTGGAAGTTCACATACTTAGGATCATTAATTTTAACAATGTTTGTACCACTAGTACCCCACATTGTAATTAATCCTGCTAAAGGCGTACCAGTATTAGGTTCCCATTCATTAGGGTTCTGTGCATTATCTTGTAAATCAAGCGTACCGCCTGGTTTAACATCAATAGTAAAAGTTTTACCGTTTGAAGTAGTGATATCCCCATATGAAATTAACGGTTGTGTAGATTTATTGCCGTTTTCATTATCTACCGAACGAACAATTTTCAAAGTACCACCATCAGCAATTCTTATACCTGCATAGTTATCACTACCAGCTAATCCACCTGTAATTACACCAAAGTGAGTACCATTATGTTCTACTTCTAAAGTACCAGTATTACCATTATTACCATCTTGAGCCGTTTCAATATTAACATTTCCAACGTTTTGAACATCAACATATGACCCAAGAATGGCAGTAGAACCGCCTGATCCCATATTCATATTCAAGTTACCTAATACCTGAACCACACTAGTCGCAGCTGTATCTATATCTGCATTTTGTGCCCAGCCTTTAAAACGGATACCCATCGTACCATAGGAATTCGAGCCGTCCATTCCTTCCACAGTTACTTTATTATCCGCATTAATATTTAAAGTAGCACCTTTAGCAACCGTAACATTTCCAGAATTTTTATTATCAGGAATCACAATTACTGCTCGATCATAGCCAGAATTGGCAGGTGATTCATCAATTACATTAAATGTAGTAGTGCTACCTTCTTCTGCTTTGACGCTGTAAGCGTAAATTGCAGCAGTATCCCCCTTAAGAGTACTGTTAATTACATTATTTCCTTTAAAGACTACATTAGCTGTCGAACTATAAATGGCACCACTCTTATACCACATAATTTCACGTGAATCTGCTGTGGTGTTAACCCCATTAAAGGTAATGGTATTGCCAGCAGCTTGCTTAGCAGTATTATCAAACCAGAAGGGACCATAGCCACTGGTAGTTTGTAGGGTTAAATCTTTTAATTCAATATCCCAATTTTTACCATCAGTCTTTTGATTCCTACTAGTAAATTGAATGTAACGGTCACTCATAATTAATTTATTACCGTTACCATTAATCGTCACTGCACGAGCAATATCTTCATCAGTTGATTCATTCAAAATCACATTTTTGTAATTAATAAGTCCACGTTTAAATAACGCATCACTGAAATCAATATCATTTGCAAAATCAATAGTGCTTACATCTTTATTGCGTAAAGCATCTAAAAATGTCTGATAATCTGTTACCGAAACAGTCTGTCCTTCTGCTGCAGCGGCCAAAGCTTTGGCCTTAGTTGCACCAACAGTTAACTTATCTACGGCTTCTTTAGTCTGATCATTTTCATCAGATTTTTCTTCAGTTGTCTTAACCACAGTCATTGTGCTTGTGTCTGCAGCATTAACTGAATCATCCGCATTTGTTGTAGTACTTGCAGCTGTATTAGTCGTTTCAGCTGCTACGTTATCAGTAGTAGACGTATTAGTTTCAACTTCCGAAGTATCGGCAGTTGAATGGTTTGTATCATTAACTGCTGAATTATCCGGTTCTGTTGTTATAGTATCTTCAACAGGAGACTGTGTTTCCATTGTCGGATCCACTACCGTTAAACTATCCGAAGACGGACCATTCACTTCTTCGGTTGAAGTGTCTGTAGCTGGATTACTTACTTCTTCGGTTGAAGTATCCGTAGTATCTATTTTCACTTCATCCGATAATGCTTCATCTTCATCTGTTTGCGTAATCATGTCATCTTGCACAGAATCGGCCTTAACAGATTTACTTTGACCCGTTCCCATAAAGCGGTCTATTTTTAATTATTTTTTCATTATAGTTTTTCTTAGATAACATTTTTGTGTCCTCCTATCTACAACGATTAATTTTAGTTTATTATCTTATAAACATTTTTCAACGAATTTAACTACCACAAAAAAGCCATACTATCACTGTAATATCTGCGCTTTCACTAACCTTTCATAGCATTTTTAGCTCTGAAACATTTTTATAATACTTTATAAAACATTAAATAATATAGTCTTTTTTTAAATTGTTATAGTACTTTTTCACAAAATACTGTGGTTCATTTTTTTATCATTTTTGCAAGAACAGCAATCTATACGTAATTAACGCACCGATAGAATATATATGTGTATATCTCATCTCCATACTAAAATGTGCGTAAAAAAGAGCAGAAAGCTATCAACTTTCTGCTCTTTCTATATAAGATTATAGGGATTATTAATTATTCATCTTCCTTACGTTTTTTACCAAAGGCAAGTCCAAACAAACTGCCTACAGTTGCGATAGCTAAACCAAAGATACCAGCTTTATTATCATTTGATCCAGTTTGTGGAAGTGAATTTTTATGAGATACTTGTGCACCTGTTTGTGCCTTTACGTTAGTGCCATTAGTAGCACTATTGATTGAAGGCACGGTCATATCTTGAGCTTGTGGTGCATTATTTTGCTTGGCAACATCATCATGAACATTAGTATTACTGTTATTATTAGCACTATTTTCAGCCATAACATTTATGTTGATTGTTACCTCATCTTGTGAACCATCTGGGTAAGTTACAACTATTGTTGCAGTTCTTCTACCTGGAGTTGAAGTATCCGGAGTATTCTTCCAAGTATACTTGGTACCACTTGGTAAATCACCTTTGTTCTTAATGCCGTCGGCTGGATTTGGTGTTTCACCTTGTTTTACAGTAATGTCTTTACCCTTTGGAGTATTCTTATCAGCATCACTCTTTTTAGGAGTATTGTTGTCATCCTTAGATGATGGTTGATTTGGAGTATTGTCAATCACGTGAATTGTAATTGGAACTTCATCTTTTGAGCCGTCTGGGTAAGTTACAACAACTGTTACTGGCTTGTCACCTGGAGTAGTTACATCTGGGGTAGCTTTCCAAGTATAAGTTGTACCATTTGGTAAGTCACCCTTGTTCTTGATGCCTTCTGCTGGATCTGGTACAACGCCGGTCTTGGTGTTCACATCTTGACCTTCTGGAGTATACTTATCGGCATCAGTTGGAGTAGTTGGAGTAGTTGGAGTGGTTGGTGTTGTTGGGTTCGTTACGTGGATAGTTACTGAGACTTCATCCTTTGAGCCGTCTGGGTAAGTTACAACAACTGTTACTGGCTTGTCACCTGAAGTAGTTACATCTGGGGTGTCTTGCCAAGTGTACTTAGTACCGTCTGGTAAATCGCCTTTGTTCTTGATACCTTCTGCTGGATCTGGTACAACGCCGGTCTTGGTGTTCACATCTTGGCCTTCTGGAGTATACTTGTCTGCATCGGTTGGTGTTGTTGGGTTCGTTACGTGGATAGTTACTGGAACTTCGTCCTTTGAATCATCTGGATAAGTTACTACAACTGTGGCCGGCTTGTTACCTGAAGTAGTTACATCTGGGGTGTCTTTCCAAGTATACTTAGTGCCCTCTGGTAAGTCACTCTTGTTCTTGATACCTTCTGCTGGATCTGGTACAACGCCGGTCTTGGTGTTCACATCTTGGCCTTCTGGAGTATACTTGTCTGCATCGGTTGGTGTTTCTGAACCAGACTTCTTGTAGCTAATAGTGTAATTGTAGTATGGATAAGATAATTCTGGCTTTGGTAACTTCAATGTCCACTTGCCATCAACTCCCTTTTCAAGAGTAGCCATTGGTGTACCTTCAGCACTAGGTGTAGTCAAACTTACTTCTGGAGTATAACCGTCAAAGCTTGGAATAGCTACATTCTTAAATTCAACATTTACATCTGCATCAGTTGGAATACCCAGATAAGTAAAACTTATGTGCTGCCTTGGCTCAGTTGTTGATGTGCCATCTGGGTTATCGATAGTAACCGTTGAGTAGAAGTCATAAGTCATTGTTACTTGACTACTCTTATTCACGGTTACCGGAATAGTTACAGTTTCCTTAGTACCATCTGGATATGTAACAGTCGCAGTGCCAGTAGTTGTACCTGACTTTGAAGTATCTGGTTTAGTAGTCCAAGTTGCACTTGTTGGATAACCATCAACTGGAGTATTACCACCATTATTCAAGTTAGCAATACCTTCAGTAGCAACTGGATCTCCACCAACAGTTGTAGTAATCGTCTTAATCTCTGGCTTAGCATCAACAATTACATTAGTTGAAACTGTATCTTTTGAGCCATCTGGATAAGTTACGACAACAACTGCTGGTTTCTTACCTGGTTTAGTGGTATCTGGAGTGTCTTGCCAAGTGTACTTAGTTTCATCTGGTAAGTCGCTCTTGTTCCTGATGCCTTCTGCTGGATCTGGAACTTCGCCGACCTTAGTTGAAACGTTTTGACCTTGTGGGGTATTGGTTTCTGCATCAGTAGTTACCTTGATTGAACTTGCTGGAATATTAATGTTCAAGTAAGTTGGATTACCATTAGCATCCTTATCAGTAAAGGTAATCTTGATTACTCCGCCTTGACCTTTTTCATTAGGCATGGTTGCCCAAGTGGTAGATGCAATCTCATCAATTGGGATGTTGTTATCTACTAATTGATCAAATTGTTCACTATTTAAATCTGAGCCAAGTTTAATATCAACTGGAGCAGTTACAGCCTTAGCACCAGCACCTTTAGCATCAATGGTAAATGGATTAGTAGTTACAACACCATTCTTTGAGCCTAGGCTATTCTTAGCTGCATCATTGTTAGTGAAGTCAATCTTAATAGTGCTGTTTTCAATTTTCTTACCAGTTGCAGTTGCGGTATCAACGTTAGTATCTGGCGTTGTAGTCCAACTTACAGTTGATGGGTCAATCGTAATTGGAGTAGCTGTAGTTGAAAGTTTACCATCTGTTAATTCGTAACCTTCTGCAGTTACAACGCCACCAGCAGAAAGAACTTGTGAATTTTCAGTAGTTTCATGAGCGTTAAGTTTAGAAGTATCAACGCTAGTTACAACTGCACCCTTATCACCCCAAGTTACTGTTTGGCCAGCCTTAGTGACAATTACTGGAACAGTAGTCTCATCAGTACTCTTGTCTGGGTAAGTTACAGTTACTGGAACATTGTAAGCACCTACAGTTACATTGGCACCTGGTTTAACAGTTACAGTACCAGTTGATGAATTAATGGTTGCCCAATCTGGCGTATCAGTACCTGTAGTAAATGTAGTTCCAGTTGGAGCAGTAGCATCCTTACCAGCTTGATCAGTAAATGCTGGATCATCAGTAGCAGATTGGCCTTGTTCAACAGTTACTGGCTTATATGATGGAGTGTAAAGATTTGCTGTTGGTTCAGTAATATTCAATGGGATATTTGCAAAGTCAATCGATCCATCTTGATAAGTTACTTTTGCCCAAGCTGATTTATCAGTGGTCTTTAAATCACCAGTTGGATTAGTTGGCTCTGTTTCATCTCCCATTAAGCTCTTCCAACCAGTGGCATCAGTAGCTGTATCATACCAGCTTACGCTCTTAACAGAAGAAAGATCAGTTGTCTCGGTACCATCACTAGAAAGCAAGCCTTTAATACCATCTTTAGCAGTTAAGTCCTTTAAAGTTTGTTTAGTATTACCATTAATAGTTTTAACTTCTGGTTGATACTTTTCAGCATCAGTTGGTTTTACTACATCCTCTAAGCCGCTTCCCATGGCAATTCTTTGTGGTGCCCACCAACTAAAGTGATTCAAGAATTGATTCAAATATGGAGCTTGATAATTTATAGCTTCATTTAGAGTTTGGGCAACTTCTCCATTGCTAAACTTGGATGAATTAGTTCCTGCCTGGTTAGGAGCCATCTGTACACTACCGCTTGAATGCATAAATGTAGTAACTCCGGCATTTGCAGCGGGCTGAGGATTCTTTCCACTTTGTACAAAGCGATTTGCATAATTACCCCAGTTATTCTGGTTAGCTTCATTCTCAATATACCAGTAGTATGAAGGATTATTCTTTGCACCTTCATCCCATTGAGCTAATGGGGTAATAACATTATTAATATCGCCATTAATTGAAACATTATTTGTAGTACCTTCAAGGCGCATTAATGATCCAGTTTGGTTGCCGGTACGTTGCAAATTAATATACTTAGGATTATTAATTTTAATAGTATTTGTACCACTGGTTCCCCACATAGTAATCAAACCAGCCCATGGCATATTAGTATTACCCGTGCTACTAGTATTACTAAAGCTCCAAGTTTGTGGATCAGTAGCACCATCTTGTAAATCAAGAGTACCACCATTTTCAACATTTACTGTAAATGTTTTACCACCAGAAGAACCTGCATCACCATATGAAATTAAGGGCTGAGTAGAGTTTACATCGGTTGGACGAACAATCTTTAAACTACCACCATTAGCGATTCTCAAGCCAGCATAATCATCACTAACTTCGATACCCCCAGCAATTACACCAAAGTGAGTACCTCTATGACCTAGAGCCAAGTCACCAGCAACAGTGCTAGTACCATTTTGTTGCGTGTTAATAGTAACATTACCGTCTGGTTGTACATCGACATAAGAACCTAAAATAGCGGTTGAACCACCTTTACCCATATTCAAGTTTAAATTACCGTTAACTTGAACAACACTGGTCTTAGCTTTATCGATATCTGTTTTAGCCCAGTTTTGGAAACGAATTCCCATCGTACCATAAGAATCAGCACTATTCATTTTCGGAACATTAACTTGATTATCTCCATTAATAGTTAATGTAGCACCTTTATCAACGATGACTTTACCCGCATGAGCTGCATCAATTGAAATCAAAATTGCTGATCTATTAGCACCTGCATTATCTGGTGAGCTATCAATTACGTTAAAGGTTGTATTTCCATTTACTGCTTCAACACTATAAGCATAGATGGCTGCAGTATTACCATTAAGCGTACTGTTGATAGTATTATTGCCTTCGAATTTAACATGAGTAGTTGAGGCACCACCGCCGTTATACCACATAATTTCATGTGAATCAGTAGTAGTAGTTACCCCGTTAAAAGTAATAGTATTTTTAGCCGCTTCATCTGCTGTATTATCAAACCAGAATGGTCCATATCCACTGGTAGTTTGTAAGGTAAGATCCTTTAATTGAATATCCCAATTACTATTAGTATTTTTTGATTAGCACTGGTAAATTCAATGTAACGGTCTCCCATCTTTAGCTCGTGGCCGTTACCATTAATAGTTATAGCACGTGCAATTCCAGTATTATTAAGGCGTTCATACTTTCCAGATAATCCATTATTAGGACCATGCTTTAAATTTGCATTACTAAAGTCAATATCATTTTGTAAATTAATAGTGCCAGTATTAGCATTACGCAAAGCATTAAGAAACGTTGAGTAGTCTGTTACTGTTTCAGTTTGAGTAGCAGGATTTGACTCTTGAACCAATGATAGCATTGCAGCTTTAGGTTGTGTACTACTCTTAACTTCTACTTTTGCTTTATTCTCAGAAACTAGACCTTTATTAGGAGAGGTAACTGACTCACTACCTGATTTAGCTTGAGTTTCTGATGCTTTATTAACATTTAATGTATTAGTCGTTTGACTAGCTGAAGCATTCTTAGCAGTCTCATTATTCTCAACTTCTCTTGAGGGCTTAGAAGTTTCGGGTTGAATTGCTTGATTGTTTTGCTTTACTTCACTTGTAGAATCTGATGCATTCTTTGAGTCTGAATTAACATTATCCTTTGATAAATCTTGAGCAGAAGATTGAGTAAGTTTGCTATCAGTAGCATTTTGATTACTTGGTGTAGTTGCATTTGCCTTAGCTGATTTATTATTTTGAGCATTACCTGCATCTGCACTTGATTGTTCTTCAGCACTTTGAGTACCATCAGTCTTTGATTGTTGCTCAGTATTTTTAGTCGCTACTACAGGCTCCTCTTCAGTAGCAGCTTGAACTTTTTGATTTCCAGCCATGCTCATAAAGCTGAAGCCAATCAAAACTGAAGCTGCTCCAATAGAAAACTTACGAATGGAAAACCGTTCTTTTCTCGGTTCCATCTTTCTTAATCTTTCTTTGAAATTATTCTTGGATAACATATCCGTCTCCTCCTAACTGTCATCATATGTAATACTAGTTATGGCCAGATAATTTTCAATCCTTAAAATAACATACTGCTTTGGCTAGTAGCCTACTGGCCATATGCTTAGGAGGCTTTTTATAACGTAAAAAATATTTTGTATACTTTTAAAAATTTAAAATAACAAGTATTTTTTTACAAAAGTGCTTGTTCCTTTATTTAATATTCTATATATTTTTGATTATTCATATGTGGTTAGAATACTAGCGGCTTATATTCACACAAGTTTTACTTTTCTTACCGTTTTTGGTCGTCTTTTTTAATTAGACTACAAAAAAGCACAACTATGGTAATAATCATACTTGTGCTAAAGACGAAATATAGTACTATTTTTATTTTAATTGTTCTGATTTTGCTTATGCTTAAAAATATTAAATCCTGAAAGACCAGTCGTTAAAATACTTGCTAACATTAAGAAATATGCAGATGCTCCAATAGAAACAGCATATGTAATTAATTGACTAGTTATTTGTGCTAAAACCCCTGTTGACGCACGCATTGTGCTGGACATCTTATAAACAATATAAATTAGAAAAACAGTTTCCAACAATGACAAAATGAACGCCAAAACTTGGCTACTTTTCGTATTTTTCAAAATATTGTAAATAATGAATATTGGGAACAAGAATAGTAATAACCAAACAATGTATAAAACAAGTGCTTCAAAAGAATTCATTCCAGATGAGAGAAGTCTACCTGCTAAACTAAAAATTACATTAGAAATTGACATCTTTTGAGTGTAACTAACGGCTGAAACTGCCGCACCAGAATCTGTAAATAAGACAATCAGACTGATTAAAGCAGTCAAAATTACAGATAATTGAATATAACTATAGCGATGTTGTCTTTGTCTTCGGATTTCTCTTACTTGAGTTTCTACACGCGGATGCTTTTGGACGAATTCTCTTCCTCGCGTTTTTACTTTATCTTCATGTTCATCAACTCGATTGAATATATTTGAACCAACTTGATTCAGCTTTTGGGTTAATCGTTTATCAGCAGTATATTGTTCAATCTTTTCTTTTCGATCACAAACAATAAATAGCCAAACCATTAAGATCAAGAAGCAAATCCAACCCACTGCTCTAGAAAAACTCATAAGAATCAGTAAAAAGACTCCCAGCAAAAATACAATTGTTGCATTTTTTCTAACCCAGGCAATCATTCTTTGAACAGTGGAGTTCTGCTTTTCTGGAGAAAACTCTTCACGATATGCTGCACGACTAGCAATTTTTTCAACTTCATCGGGTTCTTCATATTTTGCCTTTTGATGCTTATCCGTGAAAAAATCATCACGATATTTTTTAAGATTAAAACCACAATTTGGACAGATGTCATCTGTATCACTAATTTTGTGGCCACAATTTGGACATGTAGTCATAAAAACGACTCCTTATTTCTTAAACTAATGTAATTATAACATGCTTCAAAAAGCAAATATTGCTGATTGATATATGAAAAAAGAAGCCCTACTACCGTAGGACTTCTTTTTTAACTATTTGGAACTGCTTCTCTTAAAGAGCTTACTGAAGTCGACCCCTTCATAAGTTAACTTAACTGCTGCTGATAAAGTAATTGGTAAGATAAATACCAAGATTAACAAACCAACATCAACAGTCAAAGCAACTTCAATCAAGGTTGGAATACCTGATGGAATCAAGGCTGCAAAAGTACCACCTAAGATAACTGCTGCTGAGATAACAACAGTACCAATGATAGAACATGCCTTCAAGATTCTTGAACTTGGAGTTGCGTAACCTTCAGTTTCAAGCTCACGATAACGAGTCATAAGGAAGATACTGTAATCAACACCCAATGCAATCAACATGATGAAACTGAAGAATGGAGTGTTCCAAGTAAGCATGCTCTTGCCAAGAACTGCCTTAACAATCCATTGGTTGATTGAAAGTGAGCAGAGGTAGGCAATAAGCAAAGTACCAAGAATGTAAATTGGTTGAAGAAGTGAACGAGTTACAAACATCAATGCAATACCGATACCGATTAACATGATTGCAGCGGTTCTGACGAAGTCACCACCAGCAACAGTCTTAGTATCCTTGATCTTTGAACTTTGACCACCCATAGCTACTTTAGCATTCTTAAGTGCAGTACCTTGGAATGACTTCTTAGCCATTGCACTCAATTCTTGTGATTCATCAGTAGCTTCAGTTGCACTTGGATTTGAGTTGAATACAACAATGATTTGAGCTGACTTCTTGTCTGGGCTGAGATATACATCCATTGACTTCTTGAACATTTCGTTCTTCAAGAATTCTTTTGGAATGTAGAAAGTATCTGCAGCTGCAGATGAACCTAAACCTCTGAGGTAAGTCTCACCTTGACCTAAACCACTGTTTACAGTGTCAATACCAGTAGTAAGTTGTGGAACTTTAGAAGCTAACTTACCTGCACCGTTTGCAAGTTGACCAGCACCACTGTTCAATTGGCCGATGCCTGAGATAAGTTGTGGAGCTTGGCTAGCTAATTGACCAACACCACTGTTAAGTTGACCAGCACCATTGGCAAGAGTACCAAGACCGTTGTTCAAAGTACCTGCACCGTTTGCAAGAGTACCAAGGCCATTGTTCAAAGTGCCTGCACCGCTTGCAAGAGTACCAAGACCGCTTTGAAGTTGACTAGCGCCACTATCAAGTTGACCGGCACCTGAACTTAAACGACCAGCACCAGCACTTAAGCTGCCAAGACCTGAGTTAAGTCGGCCTGCACCGCTGTTAAGAGCTGCAGCACCTGAGTTAAGTCTTTGTGCACCAGCAACACCTTGGCTAGCAGCCGATTGAACTTGGCTTAAACCTGAGCTTAATTGACTCAAAGCAGTTGCGGCACCTGGAAGTGCTTGATTTGAAGCTTGAGCTAACTGAGTTACTGATTGTTTTAATTCAGATACTCGACCAGCTAATGAAGTTAATGGTGAAGTATCAATATTTATTGAAGCGGTATTACCACCAGCTGCACCTGATGCTTTACTTGAAGCAGCTGCTTTAGCAGCACTTTCAGCCTGAGCCATTTGCTCATTGGAAATCTCAACACCTTGTTGCTTCAAACTACCCAGCGCAGCTGAAACTGCGGCAGTAGAAGCATCACTTACAGCACTAGCTGCTGAACTTTGGGCTTGTTTTTGTGCTTCACTTAATTGTGATTGAAGGCCTGACAATTGTTGAGTCAAACCCGAAACATCGATACCACTAACTTCTTGATTCAATTGTTGAATACCATTATTAATTTGTGGTAAAGCAGTTTGCAAAGTTGCAAGTTGTTGTCTGTTAGAACCACTTAATTGAGTTGAAAGTTGTGAACTCAATTGTTGTAATTGGTTCACCATTTGTTGAGTACCGTTTTGAAGACTTTGAGTACCACTTTGTAAACTTTGAGCTCCGCTTTGAAGACGGTTTGCACCACTTTGTAAGCTATTAGCACCAGTTACTAAAGCGTGAGTACCACTGCTCAAACGACCTGCACCAGTTTGTAGACGAACGGCACCGCTTTGAAGTTGGCTTGAACCACTTTGAAGACGGTTCGCACCGCTTACCAATTGGCTTGAACCATTTTGTAAACGAACGGCACCATTTTGAAGGCTTTGCGCACCGTTTTGAAGACGACTTGCACCACCAACTAATTGTTCAGCACCGCTTTGAAGACGACCAGTACCATCTTGAAGTTGATCTGCACCATCTTTCAAGCTATTAGCACCATTAGCGACTTTATTGGCACCTTTACTTAATTTACCCAAGCCTGAACGCGCTTGGTCAACCCCTTGGTTAACAGTATTCAATTGATTGTTTACATAAAGCATATCAATTGGTTCACCATAAGGCTCCGTTACAGATGTAACAAACGCTACATCTTTTGAACCTTGAAGTTGTCTAGTTAATTGGTCAATCAACTTCAAGTTTTCTTCATTATCTAATCTATGTTTACTTTGAATGTACAAGTATGATGGTTCAGCCATACCCTTTGAGAAGTGCTTTTGAACCACTAATAAACCTTGCTTTGATGGAACTGAATCAGCAATTTCATCAGTATCATCATAGTTTAAATGTCCTGAGTACATTAACATGAATGGAACAGTAACAACTGCCAAAACAACCAAGTAAATAATTGGGTGTTTTAAAGTTGAAGCTGAAATACCATGCCAAAGCTTATCATCACTTTCACCAGTGAATTTCTTAGAAGGCCAGAACATGCGCTTACCAAGAACAGCCATAAAGAATGGGTTTAATGTCAAAAGTACTACCAAAAGTACGGCAACACCTACAGCAACACCTACAGCTGATTGGTAAACTGAAAATCTAGCTAAACTTAATGCAGTAAACCCAATTAAGATAGATGAACCTGAGTAAAGAATAGTCTTACCAGCATTACGAAGCGCATCATGCATCGCTTCATATTTGTCCATTCCCTTCCCCAGATCCTCTTTAAATTTGTCATATAGCAGGATGTTGTAATCAGTACCGATACCAAACAGTACGATAACCATAAATACCTGTGTAAAGTTTGAGAATGGGAAGTTGGCATGTTCAACCAAATTAGTAACAATTGAGAAGGAAGTAAGGAATGATACACCAACTGTTAATAATGAAATTAATGGAACAATTGGTGACTTAAACACAATGACTAAAACAATGAAAATAAATACAATAGTAATTGCTTCAGTCTTCTTGATTCCTTCTTGAATCGAAGCTGAAAAGTCATGTTGCAAAACATCAGCACCAGTTACATAGGTGCGAATACCCTGCGTCTTAACAGCTTTATTCATTTGATCATAAACTTCTCCAATAGTACCGTGACTCTTAGCAATATTAAATTGCGCTACCCAAGTCGTACCATCTTTTGATTGAAGTTTCTTTCTAGTAGCAATATTAGAATCAGGAAGTAATGAATCCTTAATTCCATATTTACTTTTATCATTAGTGAACTTGTCAAGCGTATTGTTGATAGCCTGCTTATCAGCCTCTGTTAGCTTGCCATGTTCTTTATTAAAAACGAGTGCTACTTCATACGTGTTCTTCTTTTTCGCACCCCAATTATTTTGAATTGATTGAGCCACATTACTTTGCACATTGCTTGGTAATGTAATATCTGAGTGAGCATTAGTCAACTCAGTAATATTTGGCAAAGCAACAAGGGAAATTATCAATATCAAAATCCATGCAATCAGAGAAAAAACATGATTTTTCAGAAATTTCTGCACTTTCTTTTTTCCTCCCTATTTTTGTAAATCAGGTACTGGTTCTACAAGACGCAAAATCATCTCGTGATAATGACGATTAGATTCCTCTTCTGTCTCATCATTAAATGATAATGATTTATCCAAAAAGACATATCCCAATACAGCGCCAATTAAAGCATGAAATGAAATGACACTTTCTTTTCTAAAATTAAGCCTTTCACCTAATTGAATTAAAGCCAAGATCTCTTGATTAATTGCTGCATCACTTGGATATTCATTCAAGTGATATAAGATACTCGACAATGCAGGATCTTCTAATAAAAAATTCCGCACAATATCTGCAAACTTAAGCAACGCATCCCTACCGGACATCCCAATTAAGCTCTCCATTAACTTGTGACGTAAAATTTTGATTCGACTAGCACCAACAAGTGAGAGTAATTGCTTCCGACCAGAAACGTAATGATATAAGGATTGTGATCTAACATTCAAAGACTTAGCTAAAGTCGGTAATGTTGTCTCACTGAGTCCCTTATCACTTATCAACTTAGTTGCTTGATCGATAATCTTATTCAAATCAAGATTTCTTCTCTGTGCCATTCTCATCCCTCCTTCTCCTAGCATAGTAAATAATATATCACTACATAATGAAGAATACAATCTACAATGTGTAAATATTTTATTTTTTAGAAAAAAATACGACAAGGATTAATCCTTGTCGCATCTATGAATAATGTTGTTTATTTTCTCTTAGTAAACCAATTATTAACTTGTGTACCTAACTTATTGAAGTTCTTATTACTGCTGCTCCAAGCAGAAATACAATAAGCATTGCCTCTTCCTTGAACAATTGCTACAGCAAAATCATTGTCACCAATCGCATAAACACCACCACTGATTCCGTTAACTAAGCTTGGACGTGGCTTGGAACTAGCTAGCGTACTCAAGACCCTACTTGCATGCTGACGATTAAGTACACGACCTTGATACAAACCAATCATTGTTTTAGCTAAATCATTAGCTGTTGTCTTACCATAGGAACTACCATTAAAGTTCTTAGCAATTGTGGTTTGCGTAGCTCCCATTCTTTTAGCAACTGAATCTACATTGTTAACACCAATTTTTCTAATTAAAGCATTTGAAGCAGTCTTATTTCCTTTTAGCATTGCTTCACGCAAATAAGCTACACCATAAGCCATATTAACCTGAAACATGCGATCTCCACTGGCTTTATCAGATTTCTTAATCTTAATCGCTGTCTTAGAACCCATCTTACCTTGTTGCTCATTTTCATAAAGTGCGATCAGCAAAAATAGTTTCATTGCTTTATTAGCATCGTGCGATTTATTGGTATTAGAAACCACTGCAAAACGATTAGAATTATTCAAATCCTGGACTACTATTTGATAACTATTATCAAGTCCCATTACTTTTTTAATAATTTTAGTTAATTTCTTATTGCTACCCGATTTAGCAGTAACATGATTTGAATATTCAATTGAATTGACTTTTGGTTCCTTAAGTTTCTTTACACTTGGTTCTTTTGCTTTTTTCTTGTTCTTATCCTTTACCACCTTACTACTTTGAGGTGCGACAACTTTTAACTTAGCATTCTCAACTCTTCTCGTATTTGCTGAATACAGAATAAAAGCGAGCAGTGTTGAAATAAGTGCTCCTACAAATACTTTATGCTTCATTGATTTTCCTCATCTTTTAAAAGAAATGATGTTTCTTCATTAATATGACTAGCCATACCATTAATACTACCATCAAAAGGATAATTAATACCCAGTCAAAAGAATTCTTCAAAATTGGTAGACTAACATTCATTCCATAAAATCCAGTCAAAATAGTTGGAATAGTTAAAACTAAGGACCACACAGTTAAGAACTGCATAGTATCGTTCAAGTTATTGTTCATCATATTATTGGAAGTTGCTGATAAAGTTTTAGTAACTTGCTGGGAAATCTGAACCATTTCCGCAGATTGACTTGATTCAATAAGAACGTCGTCTAATCGTTCTCTTGCCTCTTTGGTAAAGAGTAACTTACTATGATCCAAACTGTGGAGCATCATTAAATCAGTTTGGATGGAACTGGATAAATAAACTAAACTTTTTTCAATATTAGATAGTTCAACTAAATCCTTATTATTAATATCATCAGACAATTTTTGATCCAAACTGTTCCGTTCAACATCTAACTGAGTAACGGCGCGTTGAAAATATTGCGATGAGTATAAGAAGAACATCATCAATAATTCTGTTACGTCTTTAGCTTCAGATAGTCGTTCACGCATATGTTCATCATTGAATTCATCAAAGACATAGCTGGTTGACTCAGTATGAAACGTAAAGACATTTTCTCCCACAACCAAAAAAGTAATTGGGTGCGAGGTAAAGTGTTTAATTGTATTAGTTGGCCAAATTGGCACGTCATAAACTAACAAATGACTTCGTGTATGCACATCATAGTCGTAGTGTGGACGTTCGTGACGGTCAGAAATATATGAGATAATATCCGGAGTAAAATTAAAATCACTCTGCAACTTATCACTATCTTCCTCACTCAAGTTGTTGATATCATACCATTTGTAATTTGTTTTCACGGGGAAATTTTGTTGTCTAATCAACCAGCTCACCTCTACTTTTATTTGCTTATTAAATGGTAACATTTTTCCTTAGTAGTTAGGAACTAGATTGCAGAAAAAAAGCAGGCCATATGGTCTGCTTTTAGTTATTGCTATTCAGTTTTATTGCTTCCAAGCAGCATCAAATTTTTGTTTACCATTATCAATTTGACTGTTAATATTTTGACCCTTTTGTGCTGCAGCAAGAATATTTTGCATAATACTGTTCAATTGTTGGAATGCAGCATTTGAGTTCTTAGAAACTGGAACACTGTATAAATTCTTCATTGAATCTTCAAGCTTAGCAGGAAGCTTAGTATTCTTGCCGTTCTTGTATGCACTTGAAGTTACAACGCCGTCGTTAACTGGAATGTAACCAGTTGCGTTAGCCCACTTAAGTTGGCTTGACTTAGAAGTTAAGAACTTAATGTACTTAAATGCTGCAGCCTTTTGATCAGCACTTGCGTGGTTGAACATGTAAATATCAGTACCTTGTTGCAAAGTGTACTTACCAGGACGAGGAGCAACATCATAAGTAAACTTGTTACCTACACCTTGCTTAACGAAACCTTCACCTGCTGAAGTACCGATAAACATAGCAACTTTTTCGTTAGCAAATGGACCTGAAAGGTAGTGGTCTGACCCAGCCATTCTGAAGTACCCCTTCTTAACACCATCTGCGTAGTAGTTAATAACTTTCTTTGAAGTTGAACCATTAAAGTTAATCTTGTCTGAGAAGTTTACGCCTTCATCCTTCATACCAAGAGTGTAGTAGTTAGAAAGTGAATCAAAACCTGCACCTACAACTTTATGGTTACTCTTCTTGTAAATAGTTTCTGAAACTTGCTTAAGTTCTTCCATAGTAGTTGGAACTTTCTTAATGCCATATTTCTTAAACATATCTGCATTGTAAGTCAAAGTTTCAATTGACTTGTTAAATGGGATACCGTATTGAGTACCCTTGATCTTAGCACCATCAAGAAGTTCTGTTCTAATACCTGAAGCCTTAGCACTGCCCCAACCAACATTCTTGTTATTGATGTATGGAGTCAAGTTAACAAGCATCTTGTTTTGTGCGGCATTCCAAAGCCAGCCTGGATATGCTTGAGTAATAGTTGGTAAGTTGTTTGGTGATTGCAAAGTTGAGTTAATCTTTGCTTGTAAATCATTGTAAGCACCTTGGTTTTCCAACTTAATAGTGATCTTAGGGTTCTTCTTTTCAAATTCATTGGTCAATTGCTTCAAAGTTGAACCTTGAACGCCTGGCATAGCATTCCAGAAAACAACAGTAGTCTTCTTGTTAATCTTTGATGGAATCTTCTCTGAACTAGATGAAGAGTTACTACCTCCATTTGAACAAGCAGCAGTACTAACTAAGGCCAAAGTAGCAACGGCAGCCATAGCAAGTTTCTTACTAAACTTCATTGGATAAATCCTCCTAAAAAATAAAACTAAACAACAATATATTTTTTGATTCACTAAAGCGTGACAGTTTGGCCACGTTTAGGTAAAATCCGTTCTCCAAATGGATTCTCTTCCAGCTCCGGATGCAGTGTGTGCACCGGTACCAAAACAGCTGGCTGAATCCCGCCAATAATTTCTTTGAGTTCTCCTTCATCAGCATGACCTGAACAGCGAAGCGCCTTGAACTCAATATTATTTTTAGCAAACTGCTCTACAAATGGCTTGTATGCAGGGTCAAAATCACCTAATGGTTCTGCATTTGAGTGGATATAAAGTCCACCCTTTTGAAGCTTATCATAGTCGCTTACTGCTTGCCATAAGTATTTTGATTTATCTGCTAAAAGTTGGTCGTAATCCACTTCAAGTTCAGGATTTAAATCTTCATACCTTTGATCATCTGGCAAGTAATAATAAGGATAGTCTTCTTTGAGGCTTTCCTTAATTAGATGGGCACGCTTAGCATGTAAAACCACTTTTCTTGGTGAATCAGAGATAATTCTCAAGATTCTTTCTACATTAGTTGGATAAGTATTAAAAGTGATCTGACGTTCAGGGTTAGCATTTTGCAAGCGGACTATCTCTTCAGTAAGTTCCACTTCATTTTTAGGACCAGTGAATTCCTCACTATTTTCATCATGCTTTTCTTCTGGCCAAGAAACACCGGTTCCTTCAATGATTAACATATCGCTACCCTTAGACGCCTTCATAAAGTCACGTACCCAATCCGGATGGTAGCCATGAAGGCGAATATCACCCGTATAAGCAATCTGCTTATCAGGAGTTTTAATAATCAAGCCTGTAGCACCATAAGCATCGTGATCGCTTGGATATATTTCCAGGGTAATATCCCCCACATTAATTGGCTTTTTATACTCAGCCGCAATAATTGGACGAGTATAGTTCTTATCATGCCCAGCAGCCGGTAAAAGGAAGTCACCATTTTCATTTAATGCAGGAAGTAAATGAGCAGTGATTGGACCTGCATAAAGTGGAATTTCTGGAGCCAATAAGTTTAGCGCCTTGCTATGATCCAGGTGTAAGTGTGAAATATAAGCTGCAGAATGTTCCCAGCGCTCAGTATCAATTGGCTTTCCCGTAATTTGTGGATCATAAAAGTTAGGTACATCCCCAATTAATTCATTTTTAATCAATGTCTGATAACTTTCATCAGGCAAATTCAATTCAGGACGATATACTTCGCCTAGATCAAATAAAACATGTGATTTATTATAAGCTACCTCAATCATCGGTCCGCCAATTGTGGTCAAACCATTATAAAAAGTAACAGTTGTCTTATCCTTTAAGGTCATTACGTACTACTCCTCGAATAATTTGTTTTCTAAAGATGAAGTATAAAATCAAAATCGGTAAAACAGTTAACGTTGCAGCTGCTAATTGCAATTGTGTTTCACTTCCGGCATCTGAAGCAAATGAAGTCAAACCGTTGTTTAACAATCTCATGCTATCTTCATTAGTTACCAATAATGGCCATAAGAATGAATTCCAACCTGAAATAAAGCTCAAAAGTGCAACAGTAAACAGGCCACCTTTAGACATTGGCACTAAAATTTTCCAAATATATTCCCAATCACTTGCTCCATTAATCATCGCAGCCTTGTAAATGGTTGGAGAAATTGAGCCAAAGTAACTTTGTAAGTAATACATGTAGAAAATGGAAGTCAAGAATGGCAATACCAAACCAATGTAAGTATTAAGCAGACCCATTCTAGCAATAGTGTTGTAGTTAGTGAAGATGATTGCTTCACCAGGTACCATCAAAAGTGATAGTAAAACAACTTGAACTACACCCTTACCTTTAAACTTTAAGTTAACCATTGCAAATGCACCCAAAAGGGCGTTAAACAAACTTACGATAGTAGTTACACTAGCCGTAATAAAGGTGTTTAAGAAGTAACGACCAAATGGAGCTTGAGAGAAGACTTTAGCATAGTTTGACCATTCAAAGTGCTTGGGGATAAGAGTCGGCGGAATTGTTGTAGTTTCTCTAAAACTCATCAATCCACCTAAAATCATGTAGACAAATGGAAAGACAGTGATAATAGCAAAAAGTGCCAAAATGATATAGGCAACTAAAGTACCCCAACGAATTTTTTTCATTTTTTACTGTCCCCCAATCTTTTTCATCATCTTACGTTGTAAGAATGTTACAAACATAATAATCAAGAATAAAATCACTGTGGCAGCCATTGCTACACCTGGTGTTCCGACAATTTGGAACTTGTTATAGATGTAGAACACTGCAGTTGTTGCGGAATTACCAACCCCGGCTTGTCCATTGAACAAAGCATATACAGAAGTATAAATCTTAAATGCAGCAATAATGTTCATTGTGAGCAAGAAAGCAATAGTTGGTACAAGTTGGGGGATCGTAATACGCCAGAATTTCTCTGTACCACTTGCTCCATACATATCTGCGATTGTGTAGTAATTAGGATCAATATTACGAAGTGCACCCATCAAGATAACAATATTAAATGCAAGTGAGGTCCACACACCAAAGATAATAATGGTAGTAAGAGACATCGCAGGATCATCAATCCAGTTAGGGGTTGGTAAATGTAATGCTTTAAGAACGAAGTTAAGCATCCCGTATTCGCCATTAAAGATATAGCGGAATACAATACCAATCGCAATAGTTGAAGTAACATAAGGCATAAAGAAAGTCGTTTCAAAAAATGACTTATGCTTTACACGACTGAAAATAAACCAAGCTAACATGATTGAAATTGCAAGTGCAACAGGCACTGAAATTAATGCATAAAGCAAGGTGTTTTTTATAGCGCGCCAAAATTCTGGATCGCTAAAAATATATTGATAGTTACTAAAACCAGCCCAATTCAAATTAATTAAAGAGCCACTTTGAAAACTCATTACAAAAGCTCTTAGAATTGGATAAATACTAAAGAAAGTAACAAAAATAATTGTTGGCGCTAAAAAGAGCCAAGCTTTCTTTTGATTGCTCTTCATTAGTAGACACGCTCTCCTTCCTTATCAAATATGAATAATCGGTCGAGTCGCATCTTAAGTTTAATGCTATCTCCAGCTTTAATTGGAGTTTCAAGGTTAACTAATGAACGAGCTTGAACACCATCGTGAGTGAATTTCAAAATACGTTCACGACCAATTAATTCAACATCGTCAATATTAGCTGAAACTGCACCATCTTCAGCTGGCAAAATATTTTCAGGACGAATAGACAAAGTATATTCGCCATCTGTTAAGTCACGTTTAAAACGACTTTTATCTAAATCATTAACATTAAGTTCAAAGTCTGAACCGCTAATCTTGTCTCCAGCAACAGTAACCTTAAAATTATCAATTACAGGATTACCAACAAAGTTAGCTACAAAGTAATTATTAGGTTCAAGATAGAAGTTTTGACCTAAATCATCTTGTTGGATTACTCCATTATTAAAGAGAATAATCTTATCTCCAATTGATAAAGCTTCTTCTTGATCGTGAGTAACAAATAAGGTAGTAATACCCACTTTTTTAACTAAACTACGGATTTCTTCACGAATCTTTAAACGAAGACGCGCATCAAGGTTACTTAAAGGTTCGTCCATCAAAAGAATCTTAGGTTGTTGAACTAAAGCACGAGCAATAGCAACACGCTGCTGTTGACCACCTGATAAGTTACCTGGCTTTTGATCAGCTAATTCGGTAATTTGAGTAGTTTCCATGTACTTTTCTGCGATTTCCTTTGCTTTATCTTTAGGCATCTTATGTTTACCTACAGTTAAAGGGAACATAACATTTTGAAGTACTGTCATGTGTGGATATAAAGCATAATTCTGGAAAACGTAGCCAATCTGACGATCTTTTGGAGCTACGTTAACAACAGACTTACTATCAAAAAGGATATCACCGCTTGTTGGATTAAGAAGACCGGCAAGCATATTTAAAATAGTTGTTTTACCACAACCAGATGGTCCAAGTAAACAAACTAGATCACCCTTTTTTACTGAAAAGCTGACATCTTTAATTGCTTCATGACCGTTGTCATAAACCTTCTTGAGGTTCTTTACCTCCACGAATCTATCATCATTCATAAGTTTCACACACCACTATATATTGATTTATTTTTATAAAATTCCTTATTAATTCTAAGCTATATGGACAAAAATCACAAATATTTCATGTAAAAAATTCGTAGTTATCCCTTATTGATGAAATATTTTTCACTTAGCATTCGTATCTGGTTCGTATTTTATAAATCAAAAACTACTTTTTTGTCTTTTTGTTCGTATTTACTAAATATTGTGGTACGTACCAAAAAAAGATCATGAAATAATCACGATCTTTAAAAAAATTATAAATTATCACCACGTTCAAATTGATATTTTGAACTATTTAAAGCTTGTCTTACTAAATTACTCATTAAAGTCTTAGTCTTTTTAGTAATTACACCAGCAGTAGCATCATTAGCATTAGTTAAATAATTAATTAATTCAGTACCTTCTAAGTCTTTGGCTTTTTCGTCGATTTCATCAATACGACCAATACCATAACTTTGACAATCATCACGGTAAGCATTTACTTCATAAATGTATTGGTGATAACGTGGTTCAACAATTACTTGCAAAGTCTTGTAAAGCCAGTAAGCACTGCTATCTGGATCAACTGTATGTTCTGCCACTTTGTAGTTAAGTGGAGTATCTTCAATGTTCGTGTAGAAAGGAACATATGGAGAATATGCATAAAAGCCAAAGTTTACCCATTGAACACCAGCAATCTTAGCAGGAACATCATTTCTAATTTGCAAGATACTGGATTCTTGGTTTCTATCCAACGCAATTGAACGGAACATCTTTTGTTCTTTTTCGCTGCCGGATGAGAAAGTATCCATTGGATCATATGGCGTACCGTTATAGTGACTAGTTAAAAACTTTTGTACATCTTCAACGCCAATCTTCTTTTCAGGAACGCGAGTAAATGGCATTTCTTGACTGGTTGGGTCTTGTTCAATACTTGGGTTGAACAACTTTTGACCATACCAAGTTCTTGGTGTGTTGTAAAAAGCATCAGCTTCATCCTTGGTGCCAAAAATATCTCTAAATGAAAAACTACCATCTGTACTATTATTTAAGTGATTCTTTTCGACAAATTCCTGGATACCTTCACTCCACATAAAGTTATCAGGATCAGAAAAATCAACATCTTGAATTACCATAATGTTAGGGCAAATAGCATAAGAATTATCAGGAATACGTGCAGCTACCCATTGGTGACCCGCACCAGTTTCAAGATACCAAACTTCTTTATTATCGGAAAAGGCAATCCCATTACTTTCACCAGTACCATACTTTTCAATCAAGCGGCCTAAACGCTTAACCCCTTCACGAGCAGTTTTAACAAAAGGCAAGGTAATGTAAACCATGGAGTCTTCGTTAATTCCATCTGCCACTAGTGGATCATGGCCTAAGCAACGCGCATTAGTTGCTTCAGTTTCCGTAGCAGACATAGCCACGTTATATTCGTTGATACCTTGTTCATCCCAGCGACCTTCTGAATCATCTGCCGTTGGAGCAGCAGTCCACTTGCAGCCATCTCCTTCAAGGTGCATCTTAAAGCCGTTGTATTTTGAAACATAGTCTTCATCGTAGTGACGAGCCTTATTTACGACAAAAAGCTTTTCGTTGATGCCGCCGTACCCATCTTCATCACGAGCAATCATGGTTGAACCATCAATTGAAGCGTCTTTACCTACTAGGATTGCAGTACAATTATCTTTTTTCATTTGTGTTCTTCTTTCTTATTTTCAAAAAACTATAGCCTTATTTTACTCTTCATTCACCTGCATTTGGCGATTAACTTTAGCTCGACCATTATTATAATCAAATTCGTAACCTGGTTGAACGTTATACAAATAGACATTGAAATCCAAAGTACCATCTGTAGAAACGGCTTGTAAATTTACACCGCGCGCCATCAATTCATTGCCTCTAAAGATCGCAGTCGCTTGATAAATCACGCGCTTATTTTGGCGTAAAGCTTTACGAACTTTCGCTTCAAAAATTGTTTGAATTTTTTGATTAGAAAAAGCCGATTGAGTAAATAAGTTTTTAGGATTGTTCTGATCTCCCGACTGATTTCCCGGGTTATAATTACCATCTTGATCAATACCGGCAGAGACAGAATATGCAATTAAATGTCCACGATTATAGATCTGTGTGCCGTTTCGACGGTTATAATGCCACCCAGTAGGTTCAACAAATTGGCGTACACGTAGACTATCATTTGCAACATTTCGTTTTTCTAAAAATCCTGTATTGGGGCGTGAAGTTCTATTTAAAGAATCAAGACTTGAGTAAATTACTCGATTAACTTTCCATGAGCTTTTAACCAAAGTTGAACGGTTTTGGTTTACTTCTGTATAAGCACGATCACCACTCTTAAAATTCAAATTGGCTAACTTATCATAATCTGTTTGAGATAAGCCGCCATAATACTTATTGCTCTTAGAAGCATCCTTGATCGTATTGCTTACATGCTCACTGCTATTGCCGGTTACTTCTTTGATAAACTGGGTACCATTTGGATCGCTACCAGCCTTAGTAAAGATTCCCCAGACAATTGCAATAATTACAATAGCTGAAGATAAAACAGTACTTTGTTTTTTCCGCTTTCTTTTCGCCATGTTTTTTCTCTAACTCCGTGCCCAATCATCAAGCATCCCCAAAAAGAAACTTTCTGATAAACGCTTAATTTTGCTACCATTTTTGATAAAATCTCTGGCAGTATTTAGATCTTCATTATCTTTTCTAAAGAAATCATGATCACCCATAATTAAATAATTAGTCATTGGATCAACCTTATCCACATTTTTACCGCCCATATTTTCGATCATCTTGCCAGCATCTTCATTATCCATGTGAATATGTCCAGATAAAACAATCTTTTTATTTTGCACAGGATTACGATAACCAAGTTGATAATAATCAACCTCATCACCAGTTAAATCCACATTTTTAATTTTATTTCGGGCATTTTCAAGAAGTTCATCTGTAAAATGCTCACTAAAGTCGTTATACACCTTGATCGTATCCAATGAATCAGCTAACCCATGATGCTGCTCTACTTTAGCAATTCCTGCACGTTGCATACAGTCAATTAAGCGATTATGACGTTCACGAGGATAATATGCACGAGCCAATCTCAAAACATCAACATAATCATTATTTAAAATTGGCAACTTAAACTTCTGACTTAAGTCATATAAGAAATTCAAGTCAAAGTTAATGTTATAACCTGCGATTACATCATCACCGATAAACTCTCGAAACTCTGTAATTGCTTGTTCCGCAGGAATTCCTTCATTAATAATCTGCTCTTCCGTAATTCCATTTAATTTAGTAATAAAAGCCGGAACCTTATTATTCTTAGGGAATTTCACTAAATTTGTGTATTGATCAACGATCTGACCATTTCTTACCTTAACAGCCCCGAGTTCCGTAATTCGATCACGATATGGACTGAGACCTGTTGTTTCAATATCAAGCATGGTGTAATTGGACAAAAAATCTGGTCTTTCTTGTCCCTTCTGGCGCAATTTATCTTGCGCACCAGAAACATGCAAAATTCCGTTCTTTACGTATATACTCATCTTTCACCTATTTAGTTAAATTCATTAATGTTTCATGCGTATCAGAACCAAAACCAATTGCTCGCTTTTTAAGATCATCAGGCAAATTATCATTAGCTAAATCAGCAGCAATATAGTGCCAGTTAGAAAATTGCTGTACTAAGTTCACCATTGGATCAAGCAATTGGGGACTGGTTGCATCAACGCCGAGCTCTAATACCACAACATTCTTCTCCTCATTACCTGTTAAGAACCAACGAAAACGTGTATTAGCATCAGTATCAGGGAAGAAATGAGCATTGAGCGGCATATGTAACTCCATTGGACTGCCACAATCTTCGCACTTTGGCAATTCACCTTTTCCTTGTAAAAATTGCTTTACTACTTCACGGTTATCTTTTTGACCATGATTAATTCCACTAGAGCATTGCATTTTAGTCCAGTCACCAAAAGCATCAAAAATACGATTTTCATTAAAACCAGCATTTTCAAAGAAATGAGCAAAAGTACTGGTAGCAATAAAGTATTCTTTATCTTCAAGTAACTTTTCTAATGCTTTCATATTTTCGCTTTTTTCATATTGGAGAGAGTATTCATTGATAAGCTTACTCCAAAAAGTCCATTTCTCTTCCCAGCTATCAAATTCTTTATCTAAAGCGTCGCCAATTGTATGAACATCATACTTCTCCGCAATTTCACCAAATTGATTATCGAAGTTCTCTTCACTTAAGATGTCGAGTCCTTCTTCCTTAGCCATACCATTACCTGCAGTAACAATTACAGCATCAGCATCTTTTAACCATTCGTTTGCTTTAGTCAAATCTGTCATTTTTATCTCTTTTCCTAATTAATTTGTATAACCTGTAAAATGTAGTTTTCCATCGATATATTCGCCTAAAAAGATATCATTGATACTATTATAACCTGCTTTTTTAACTTCTTGCTCGAGCCAAGTCTCGTCTTTATGAATCAATTCCAGTACATCGATGTTCGCTTGTCCATCGCTGATAATTGGGAAACGGATATTATCTTCATCATTTTCAATAATTGTGAGTTGACCGTTTTGTTCAAAAATACAATTCTTTATCTTTTCTACAGAATAGATGCCGCGACTTCTCAGTTTAAACATCAATTCATTAGCAGAAATCCCTGCCTTCATACAATTTCCTACCAAAACTTTACCATTTTTAATTACTTGAACAGGCTTTCCATCAACAATACCACGAACCCAATTATTATGATCTCGACTAAATTTTAAGATGAAAACAACTAAAGTCCAAAGTATTAAGACTAAAAGAAACTGTAAAATGCTAATGCTAGGATTATAGATCAAGCCACCGATAATTCCACCTAGTACGTAGTTCTGTAATTGATCCAAAGCTGTTGTTGGAGCCAGATTACTTTTACCAAAAACATTAATTTGAATAATTAACGTTAAGATACCAAGGGCAAATTTAATAAAAAGCTGCGTGTAGTCTAATTGCATAATTAATTTCTCACATCCACTCTATGATCAATTACATGGGCCTGCACCAACGTATAAGTATTACGATCTTCATTAAGATTCAATTGATAATCTATATTTTTTGAATCAATTCTTACTATCATGCCATTAACTAAGGTAGTTGAACTGACCAAAACATCTGTTGTCTTAACATTTTCGTCCCGAGCAACAGATTTAATAAAAGGGATAATCTGAGTTGCTTGTGACTTCTGCGTGTTAATTTGTGTGTATTTCTCATATTGTGTCCCCACAAATAGTAATAAAAACAGCAATGCGATAATGCCTAAATCACGATATCTGGTAGCAAAACGATCCCGTAAATAAAGAATCGTAAAAATAATTATTGCTCCAGCAGCAATAAGCATCAAGATATAGAATATTGCACGATCTGTATTCTGATTATTTTGAATATAATTAATGGTGTAAAAGGTCATATGATACTCCTTCCTAGTTTTGACTTATTTTAGCACATCAAAAAAGCAGTGCTTTCGCACTACTTTTCAAATTTATTTACCGTTCTTTTTATCTTTCTTGCTGCGTTTTGCAGTAGCTTTGCGTCTCTTAGAAGTTACAGCTAATCCTGTAATTCCTAATGCAGCTGCTAACCCACTCATCACTTTAGCAAAATCATCTTTTTCTTCACCAGTTGCTGGTAAAGTCTTTTCATTTGTTGAGTTAACAGTAGTTTGTTTTTCATCAGTTTTATCCGTTGCTTCAGTTGAAACATTTTCTGGAGTTACTGAATCATCACTTCCTGCATTTTCAAGAGAAATTACTCTAGCATTGTTTTTGTTGGTTCCTGATCTTGTTTCTTTTCCTGTAGCATGTGGAGCTGTGCGCTCTTCTTCATCATCTTCGTCTGATTGAGATGGGTAATTACCAATTTCATCCTCTGGAAGAGGTGGCGTGGCAATTTCTTCATCATCGCCTGGAGTTGGATCAGGGGTTGGAGTGTCTGGAGTTGGATTATCTGGATCTGGATTATCCGGAGTTGGATTATCTGGATCTGGGTTATCCGGAACATTAGTATTTGCTCTATAAATTACAGTATCCTCTTTATCTAATTTATCGTTGTAGTTTTCATTCGTTACAGTAATATCATATGGGCCTACTTCTTCGCGATCTGCAGTGTAGCCTTCAATCTCCGGACTCTTCACTACGACAAAGGTCTGTGTCTTAGTCCATTCACCATTCCAATTCGTAGTATTAGTAGCCAAGTTCTTTACTCCTGTTTGGGTGAAGACAAGTTTTACACTCACATGGTCTGGTCTAGCTGTACTACCATCTTCGTAAATATAGTGAATGACTTGGTTAACTACCTTATCACGTGTAACTTCTTCGATTCTAGCTCTGTAGATTACAATGTCGTCTTTATCTAAGTTAGTCTTGTAATTTTCATCAGTCACAGTGATTTCATATGGACCAACTTCTAGTCTATCCGCAATGTAATTTTGAATATCAGGACTCTTTACCACTACGAATGTCTGTGTCTTAGTCCATTCACCCCAAGTTTCTTCTCCAGTTTCTAAGTCTTTGATACCTTTTTTCTCAAAGAGTAGAGTCAATGCATGATAATCATCATGAGCTTTCGTACCATTTTCGTAAATGTAATGGATGACTTGGTTAACTTCTTTCTTGAGGTTAAGCTCTTGAGTAGCATTAGCTACGTATCTTACCGTGTATTCTACATCAAGATTATTTTGGTAATTTTTCTCCGTTACTTCAATCGTGTATGGACCAACTACATCGTCATTTTTATCCTTGAGATGATAACCTTCAATTGACGGACTCTTCACACCTGCAAAGTCTTGTGCAAGTGTCCAATTGCCCCAAATAATATTGCCGTTCACAACATCTTTTTGTCCACTCTTAATGAAGTGAAGCGTAACTGCGTGATAGTCCTTATAAGCCGTTTCACCAGTTGCATCATATACATAATGAATGACTTGATTTACATCTTTCTTTTCATTCTCTTCATCCGTTGTCGGAATAAATTTATGCTTCAAGTAAACATAATGGTGTTGATCGTCTTTAATAACCGTACCATTTTGCACACCATCTTTGATTTCTTCTGCCAAAATATATCCGGCATCTTCGAAATTCCATAAGTCGTGGTTATAACCGGTACCGATTAATAAATCTAATTGATGATCAACATGATCATCAAGCTCTATACCATCATCAGGAACAAAGCTATCATTTTTACCAGCCTGTGCAGTATCATGAACATCAACATAGTGAATATGGACGTTAGATTTGGATAATTCAATATGACCTGGCGTGTAAGTAAGATCTAACTTAGGTGGCTCAGGTACAGTAGGTTCCTTTGGCTTTTCTTCACGGAATGCCATACCTGGGATTGAAGTAGAATATGTTGCCCAAGCTGAACCGATGCCGTTACTAAATCTAATCTTGATCTTATTACCATAGACCATAAATGCACCTGCGCCAAAGATTGCCTTTGAGCGATCGGTAGAGCTATCCCAGTTAATGAACTTATCGATAATTTCTTGCTTCCATCCAGCCTCAAGAGCTAATTTCTTCTGCTCTTCAATTGCATCTTCTAAAGTTTGATCTTTACCTGGATATACGGCTAAAACTTCGATATTTTGGTCCGCATATAGAACATCCCCACCATAAGTACCATCATGACGTCTTATGAATGAATCCTGGAATGTAACAGCACTACCGCCATATTCGCTACTATTGTTAAATATTTCAGCTTTTTCAATATAGTCATTACCTGTACCCTGACTGTTCAAGGAACCAGCAGTAATATATGCGGAATTTTTATCTAGGTTAATGGTTTTACCATTTTCAAACAAAATCATTTCCATGGTTACGCCATCGCTGTTTACGTAGAAAAAACCGTCAGTTAATTTGTCACTGAAATAAATACCTGAAGTTCTCTTATCAGCATTTTTCCCCTTATAGTTAGGATTCCAACCACTAAAGATAATCTGAATACTATCGATATTCTTACCCATATAAGTTATGTTCTCTAAGTTAGTATATTGCAGCTTCAAGAACTCGCCGTCGAATTTTTCATCAATGGTGTAGAAATGATTCAATAAGCCATTTAAGATACTGCCGGTTCCTTCATCTACGACACTTCCCTTATTTAGAACTTCAACTTTAGAGTTTTTCTCTTCTCCTAAAATTAAACTCTGTGAAATATCACTTGGATCAATATCGCCTGGCTTATAAAGACCCCATTCTTCTAATTTTTTAACATAAGCATCCTTAGCTGTTTGATAATTCTTCAATTCAGCTTCGTATCTTACTTGATCAGCCTTGTACGCTTCTAGTTCTTCTTTATATTTAGCTAATTTAGTTTCAATATCAGTAATTTGATCAGCAGTAAATTGATTAAGATCTTCAATTATCTTATCGATATTAGTTGCATCAGCCTTATATACTTTGTCACCATCTTGAGTTACTGTATGACCATTATCCTCAGCCTTATTTATTTCCGCATCTAACTTATCTTTGTTTTCTTTATTGGCTTCATCAGCTGCATTTTTTACTTCATCAGTTGTCTTAGTAGTTGTAACTTCTGTAGCTGAATCTTCTGGTGATTCCACACTAGGAGGATCACTTAAAACCGGCTCTTGATTATCCACTGAAGGATTTTGTTGCGTTTCTGTAGTCTCTTCTTGTGTTGTATCTTCTACAGTTGATTCAACCTGTGTTGTATTGTTTGCAGCTTGAGCTTCAGTATTAATTGTTTCATCTATAGGTACAGAAACTTCCGTATTTGTATTATCCACATTACCTTCTGTTTCTACAGTTTCAGTAGTATCTGTTCTTTGCTCTACATCTGCTTTTTCAGTTTCACTACTAATCACATTAATAGTATCTACCTCAGTAATTTCATCTTCGCGTGAGCTTGTAGCTTTGACAGGACGAGCATTTGCTCCTACCACAATTCCAGCTCCAAGTAATACGGAAGCGGCCCCCGTGGTTATCTTTTTACCCTTGTGGGTTATCTTCTTATGATTTTTTCTCATCTTCTTTTTTTCATGTACCATGTTTTATTCTCCATCAAAAAATACATATATACATATAAGAATTTATACATCTTTATGCTTATAATTATATTTGAAAGCATTTTCTTTTTATAGTGACATAATGTCTCTTAAAATTTTCTTAACAATTTTATTTTTAAGTCTTTATAAGTTTTCTTATTTATATATATTCTTAACTTTTTACAGATTTCTCGATATAAATTTTACAGTGGAAGTTTTCATTTCATAAGAGACATAGTGTCACTTTGATTTTTAATTAACTATTTTTAGATATTACTTATGGTTTTGTATGCAAAAAGAGCTACCGAAATATCGATAGCTCTTTAATTAATATATTATTCGATTTTACTTACTAATTTCTTTAAGCCCGGCTCTACGACGTCCCATGTTAAACCAAGGTGAAACAGTAAATGCCAAAACATCATTAATTACATAAATCAAAGAATTAATAGCCATAGCCAAGTTGGCATCTCCTTGTGCATAAGTAATACCCCAAAGAATAAGTTGGAAGATACCACTTGCTGTCCACCAGAAGTATTGGTTGTTATAACGCATAAAGCACATAATTCCGGCAGTAAGTGAAATAGCAAAACTAATTGCATCTACCCATGGACGTGGATCATTAGTAAATTTACCAATTAAGTAACCTGATACTAGATAAACCAAAAATGTACCAACAATGGCGATGACCCATTCTTTAGCACCGAACTTTCTCAAGTGGTTCTTAGTATCATCATTCCATGATCTAACTGAGATAATAACAGGTAAATCCAAAGTTGCAATGTAAGCAATTTGTTCAAAAATGGAAAGATAATTCTTGGCTGACCAACCAGCATAAATGAAACATGCTGCTGAAACCAATCCTAACCATCCATTAATTGCTTTAGTTGCATTAATTGCAAGAACACAAAGTGTTCCCAAAAGAGTCCCGATGAAAGTGATTAAAGTTACACTCGTAACTTTGGCTTGAATAAGTAAGGCTAATTGAAAACCGAATGCAAAAAACCATAAACAATAGTTCTGTACTGGCCACCCCTTTAATTGATTAAACAGCCAAACAAAATAATTCTCATGTCTTTCCATTATACAAACTACTCCCTTTTTATTTTAGGTTCACAATATACTATATATTGTGCCTTATCCGCTCTTTTATTTAAAAAGCATCGTTATCTAGTATAGTAGACTCAAAATTAAATACAAGGATTGACATTTTTTTGATTTGCGTTAATACCATAATTTTATATTTGTTAAGTTTTTTTTAAAACGCTTTTATTTTTATTTTTATATATGACACCGTGTCATATAATGTATACAAGGAAGGAAAAGGATATATTATTATGTACTACGGAGGTACTAAAATGGTTAAGACAAAGAAGACGCAATTTGCTATTCGCAAATTGGCTAAGGGTGCTGTTGCAGTGTTATTAAGTTTCGGCATACTAGCTGGTCCTAGTGCGCCAATTGTCTCAGCAGCCTCTGAAGCAATTCAAAATGAAATGACAGATGATACAACTTCAGTAGTAGAAGAAAGTGTCCCTGTAGAAAATAATACAGCAGACACTTTAACTACTGATAATACTGGAGTTTCAGCTAATTACTCTGAAAATACTGATGATAGTACTACAACTACTGTGCAAACTGATACAGATGTATCTACTCAAGAAAAAACAGATCCAGTAACATCTGTTAATACTGAGCAACCAGTTCAAACAGAAGAAGCTGAAAGTACTACTCCAGTTGAAGATGTAAATTCAAAATCTGAAGAAAATGTATCTCAAAATAATAATATTAATACTTCTACCGAAGATACAAATTCGACTAATACTGAAGCAGAAGTGAACAAAAATACTACTTCTAAAGAAGATACAAATAAAAAAGATAAACCAAATATTAATGAAATGACCAAGGAAGAATTGGCAAATCATATTAAAGATTTGGCAAATAAACATCCTTTAGGTATCGCTGGTATCTTCCATATTTTCGGTAATGAAGTGACTCAAAATGGTCGTATTGCAGGTAATATTGCTACAGATAAACTTTCTGGTACAAATTTTGGTACCAATTCAAATGCAACCAATAATTTAACCAACGGTGATATCCACTATGTTGGCAATCTCAATGGACTTAACAAAATCGACGGTGACAACAAAGTAGTCATCTTTGGACCAGACATTGAATACCGTTCATTTGAGAATGATGGAGCAATTGAAGTTAACTATGGAACTGCTGAAAAACCTGACTGGAGAAAAGTAGATATTCCTTATAACCACATTGTTCAAGCTGATCAAAAAATTAATATTCAAGGCGAACTAGATAAATTAAGTCAAAAGTCAGATAACTGGGCTAGTCAAGCACAGACTGAAGGAGTTAAAGCCGATTTTAGTACTGACAATAGTTGGATCGATGTTTCTGAAGCTATAAAGAATGCTGGCGACAATAAGGAACCTATTTACGTAACAATTGATGCCGCACACCTTTCAGGCGACAAACGTAATATTACGATCAAAGGTATTCCTGCTGGTGCTGAAGCTCCAATGATTATTTTAAATGTAACTAATATTCAAGGTGGAGATTTAACAGTTCAAACTCACCTCGTACTGGAATATGCTGATGGTAATAATATTGGTGGTTCTTCTGAAACTCCAACTCAATTTAATAAATTGCTCTGGAACTTCGGTACAGATGTTAATAAATTACATTTTGCTAGAGACTACCATTTGGGAAGTGTTCTAGCAACCAACGCTCATATTACAAATGCTGTTAATATTGACGGTAATATTATTGGTAACAAAGTTACTGTTAGTGGTGAAACACACCGTTGGGACTTAACACCGCCATTCGTAGAAATTGAAGAACCTGAAAAGCCTAAGCCTGAGCCTAAACCAGATCCCGAACCGAAGCCGAAGCCTAAGCCTGACCCTGAGCCAGAGCCAGAGCCTGAAAATCCAACTCCAGATACTCCTGCTCCACAACCTAAACCAGAGGAAACTCCTGACAATACAGAAGATTTTACTCCTCCATTAACTGTAGATGTACTGGATCCAGATGGTACAGATGAAAATGAAACACCAGCTGGAGAAGAATCAACAGAAGAAGAAGCTATTGCTCCACTTCCTGAAAATGTAATCGAAAAAAATCAAAAAGAAGTAACTTCTTCCAAGTCTACGGTAACTCCTACTCCTGTAACCGAGAAATCTGGTGAAACAACAACTAAACCGAAAGCAGAAGTAAAAAATGAAACTGTAACTGCAACTGAAACCACAAAAGAAGTTGGACTTCCAGAAACCGGTGAAGATAAAACTAACCTCATTACTATAGGCATTTGTTTTAGCAAGTATTGCTGCAACAATCACGGCATTAGGCTCATTCATCAACAAGAAAAAGAAAAATTAACTAAAAATAAGCATCTAAAATAAAGATGCTTATTTTTAAAGTAACCTATATAAAAATTACTGTTACTATAGATTTAAATGTAACCGCATTAATAAAGTGGAGGCTTTAATATGCTAAAAAGCGAACAAAATTCTTCTATTACTAAAAATATTAATTCAGCTAACTGTTTAGAGATTAATTATTACGATCCCTATGGTAATAAAGTTGGTGTATATTATTCTGCACCAGCTAATACTACAATATTTATTAGCAACAAAAGATTAAAAGAAATTATCGATTCAAATATTCCTGAAAATTATCAAATAGTTCCTTACTTTGCATATCCACAGCACGACATCACTAGCGATAACATTACTGAAGAAATAATGATTGCAGTAAAAGAAATCAATCCTATTAATTAACAAAAAACTCATCAATGATTCTAAAATTGAGTCAATTGATGAGTTTTTCTATTGATAAATATTAATGTTGTGAAGCACCTGTTGTAGTATCTGGTTCTTCTATTTTTTTAGTTTTTTCTACCTTTTCAGCCTTAGTTGAAGCACCACTTACAGCATCAGGATCTGAATTTCTACGATAAGTTGCACCAGTTGTGGCATCATCATCTACTACCAACTTTTGACCAGTAGTTTCACAGAAATACTTAACAAGTGGATACAAATCTTGAACCCATTCGTAAATACCTGCGTAATCTCCATTATCATCTTCAACACGCTTATAGTAGTGCAAAACAAGTTTCTTCAAATTACCAGTTGGAACAGGCATATAGACATCATCATGTCCATCTTGCTTAGTACGTAAAGCATGAACTACTTTTTTAGCATTAGGAATAACATCACGCACATCAGGGTGAATTGCCTTCATAGTATCACCGACTTGATCTGGTGTACGTTTAGCAAGCATCTTATAGTTGGGATCAGTTGGACGATTGTACCATAGGAATTCATTATTATCGTCAACAAAAGTCATTTCCCCAATTGTATTTCTAAGCATCCAATTAAGTTGGTTAACAGTAAGTAACCCAGCATCCAGCTTCACATAATCGTCACCTTCTGCAGCATGGACCTTCTTAGCTGCCTTATCCAGCCATTCAGGATCATTTTTATCGATTCCTTCAACTGTATATTTAGATTTACCCTTAGCTTCAAAATCTTCTTTTAAGTATTCATCAGGATTCATATCCTTAAGCCATTTAGGTTCTGCCATAATTTTTTCCTCCTACTAATAAAGAATCTTCTTAATTCTAATTATAATTTGTAAGCGGTTTTAATTCAATTGGATTAATATAAATTTAGCAATAATTCTCCAAACTCTATTATATAAAATTTTATATATTTTATTTTTCAAAAAAAGTACCACTTACAAAGCAGTACTTTTCCCATTAATTTCACTAAATCTTTGTTTCAACAGTATGCTTGTCCAAATGAATAATCACATCAAACATTGCTTTTTCCTCAGGTGAAATCTTATGGGCTACTTCTATTACCGCAACATTAGGATTCTCAAGTAATGTTTTATGAATATCTAGTGACAATTTAGGATCAAGCGCACTCGTTGCCTCATCAGCTAACAAGATTGGTCTGCCCGATAATAAAGCACGAGCAATTTCTACTCTTTGAATCTGCCCACCAGACAATTCACTACCATTTTCACCCACTTGCTTATCTAGCCCTTGGCTCTTAACCAAATTATCAAGTCCAGCTTCATGGATTACTTGCTTCAGCTTTTCATCGCTCACCTTCCGGCTAAGCGTAATGTTAAAACGCAACGTATCGTCAAACATGAACGGCTTTTGGTTAACATAGGAGAAATAATTATGCGCTGCATCCCAATTACCAGTTACATCTTTGCCATTAAGCAAAATCTTCCCATCTTTAGGTCTTTTCGATCCCAAAAGAAGGCGCAATAACGTTGTTTTCCCCCCAGCCACTTGGTGCCATAAGCAATACTTTTTCACCAGGTTTAACTTCGATATTAACTCCATCAAAAATTCGCTTATGATCAGAACTTGTTACATAAGACAAATCATCAATTTTCATTCCTTCAAAATGATCAATCTTTTGCTTGTCATCTTTCATCACATGTTTCAAAGCTTCTTGAGTCTTTTCCCACATCGGCACGGTTGACTTAACTTGGTTAAATTCGTTAAACAGTGTAACAACTGGCGTGATAAAATTCATTGCCAAGTCAACCATCATTACCAATGTACCTACTTGCAAATTACCCTGCATCATCATAATTCCACCGATTGTACATGGAACGATGAAACAAAATAACTCAGCAGCCGAGTAAATTAATTCAAGTGCCCAAGCTTGTGTTAAAGTCATGTTACGTAAGGCATTTTCCATATTTTGGGCTGCATTAGCTGCACGCGTTACGATATTCGTTCTAACGTTATAAAGCTTAGTAGCTTGCGCACCGTTTAACGAATCAGATACGTTTTGCGTGTAATTAGCATTAGTCTTAGCCCAAACCTTAGATCTCTTAGTAATAATTGGGCTCGTCACCATCTGTACAATGGCAGGAGCAATAGTTGCTATTAAGAACACAATAGTCATTTGCCAAGAACTATAGAAGGCAAAACTGATTGCACCTAAAAACGATAATCCTTGGAAAATCATATCAAGCTGAGCTGTAATTCGATTAGTTTCAATCTGCTTCAAGTCGTTAGTCATCAGTGACAACCCACTTTTAACATCTGGATCACCTTGATCAACTAAATAACGTAAATTAGCTTTCTTCAAGGTCATATTTACGTCACGGATGATTCCCATTTTAACCGTTTCATAAACAAAATTGCTGGCCATAAAGCATAATTGACCCAATCCCGTTAAAATTGCCAATCTAATCAAATGCATGTAGTCATGCGACCCCGAAGAAGCAACATTCAACATAATCTGAATCATGTAGGCTACAAAAACAATATTGCAGGCCTTAATTGCTGCCAAGATCGTAAAACAGACTAATTGGCTTTTTTTAGCATATTTAAGACTCATAAACTCTCCTTTTTTATATACTTGAATCATTATACCCGCATACTTGTCTTTTTCTCAATCTGATACGATAATTAATGTAATACATTCTATTTTTAATAAAGACTGAAAGGAAATTCTATGAAAACTGGTACTAAAATTATCACTTTAGACAACGGTTACCACTTATGGACTAATACTCAAGGTGAAGGCGACATTCACTTATTAGCTCTTCACGGTGGTCCTGGCGGCAACCACGAATATTGGGAAGACACTGCAGAACAACTAAAAAAACAAGGCTTAGACGTCCAAGTTACCATGTACGATCAACTTGGCTCACTCTACTCAGATCAACCTGACTATTCTAATCCTGAAATTGCTAAAAAGTATTTAACTTATGAATACTTCTTAGATGAAGTTGATGAAGTTCGTGAAAAGCTCGGTTTAGACAATATTTACTTAATCGGTCAAAGTTGGGGTGGGTTATTAGTTCAAGAATACGCCGTTAAATATGGTCAGCACTTAAAGGGTGCGATCATTTCATCAATGGTTGATGAAATCGACGAATATGTTGCATCAGTTAATCGTAGACGTCAAGAAGTTCTACCACAGACTGAAATTGATTTTATGCATGAATGTGAAAAGAACAATGATTACGACAACAAACGTTACCAAGATGACGTTCAAATCTTGAACATTAACTTTGTTGATCGTAAGCAACCTTCAAAGCTTTACCATCTAAAGGACCTTGGTGGTTCTGCTGTTTACAACGCCTTCCAAGGTGATAATGAGTTTGTTATCACCGGTAAGTTAAAGGACTGGCACTTCAGAGATCAATTACACAAGATCAATGTTCCAACTTTGCTTACTTTTGGTGAAAACGAAACTATGCCTATTTCAACTGCTAAGATTATGCAAAAGGAAATTCCTAACTCACGTTTAGTTACTACTCCAGATGGTGGACACCACCACATGGTTGATAATCCTACAGTTTACTATAAACACTTGGCTGACTTCATTCGTGAAGTAGAAAACGGCACCTTTAAAGGCCAAAATTAATTAATCAACAAAACGGTTGGAATTAATTTTCCAGCCGTTTTTTTCTAGAGGTGAAAATATGGATGAAAAAGATGTCAAAATTCTCTTAGTAGAAGATGAAGAAGCCGTAGCCAGCTTCGTTAAAACTGAACTAGAATTTGAAGGTTACCAAGTAATTTGGGCTCAAGATGGCAAAGAAGCTTTAGAACTCTTTCAAAAAGAAAAACCCACTTTAATCCTGCTCGACTGGATGCTTCCTGTATATGATGGGATCACTGTTTTAAGACGGATTCGTAAAAAAAGCGAGGTCCCTATTATTATGCTTACTGCTAAAAATTCCACTTCTGACATTAGCTCAGCCCTTGATCAAGGATTAGATGACTATATTACTAAGCCATTTGAAATTGAAGAACTTTTTGCTAGAATTCGAGTAATTTTGCGTCGCTTAGAAAAAAGTAACAAACAAAAAGAAAACTCGACAATTTCATTTAACTTTGGACCTTTTAAAATTGATTTGGTTAAACACGAATTCTTCTCTAATGATGAAAAAATCTATTTGACTCCAAAGGAATTTGCTCTAATGACTGAATTAATGCGTGACCCGGAAAAAGTCAAAAGCCGCGATGAATTGCTTGATGTAGTCTGGGGATATGACTTTGTGGGGCAAACTAACACAGTTGATGTCTATATCAGAACCATCCGGAATAAAATAGGTGATCCTAATAAAAAGTTAATTCAGACTGTCCGTGGATTAGGGTATTGTTTAAGAAAAGCCGAATAAAATGAAAAAAAACACTACTTCTGCTCAATTAACTCGCCTTTTTGTGGGATTATTTGTAGCGATTTTGCTGTTAGTTAATATTGCTTTCTTGATTATTTCTTCAAGTTATATTTATTACCATGCTAAAAGTCAAAGTGAACAAGTTATTCAAGCCGTAGAAGAAAATTTAGAACCCAAATACGATTGGTCTTCTCTACTTGATGCTTTTTTAGCCAAACAAGATGATGATGCAATTATTCTAACTACGCCTACAGGAAGAACCTACTACTCTGAGGATGCACATGAAACTTTTAAAGTAATTGGTCAAAAACGGCACTACCAAAATTTTGTTTTTGCCAAAAAACATGTCTATTTTTTAAATCAAGAACGACACCGTGCATATCAAATTCACGTGGCGATAAATGTAGATGAATTGCTTAACTTAATTACCTGGTTATTATTCACGATGCTTGGCATTAATATTGCTGCTATGCTTATCAGTATCCCTTTAATTCGTAGATTGTCATATAGGTGGAGTCGTCCGATTCAAAATATGAATATGGAAATTAAAGATATTCGAAAAAATGGTAAGAAAGATCAAATTACCGTTCCTACTCAACCTCTAGAAATAAAGAACCTAGCTAAATCGTTTAATAACTTATTAGCTTTTCAAAAGAAAGCATTGGAACGTGAACAACAATTTGTTAGTGATGCTTCACATGAATTAAAAACGCCAATTGCCGCTATCCGCGGTCATGTCAATTTAATTAAACGCCGTGGAAAAAGCAATCCAGAAATTATTCCTACTTCATTAAATTATATTGACGTTGAATCAAAGAAATTAGAAACACTAGTAAATGAGCTTCTTACTTTAGGTAGAATAGATCATTATACTAATAATGACCAAAATACAGATTTAGTAAAAATTGTTCAAGAAGTAATTAGTGAAGTACAAACAGTATATCCTCATACTATTCAAGCCAAATTACCCAACCAATTAATTTATTCTATTTCAACAACTGATTTTTATAATATCGCACATAATCTGATCGAAAATGCTGCTAAATATTCCCCAGAAAATAGCGACATTGACATTACACTGGTAGAAAAAGACAAACATATTATCTTTAAAGTAGCTGATCATGGCATTGGTATTAACTCAGAAAATAAAGATAAGATTTTTGAACGTTTTTATCGTGAAGACAATTCACATTCAAGCAAAATTTCTGGCTCCGGTTTAGGGCTTGCAATTGTACAAACTGAGGTCAACAAATATCATGGTAAAATCGTATTAAAGGATAATACTCCTCAAGGTAGTATATTCATAGTAAGCTTGCCCAAAAATGAAGAAATCTTCACCTATTTTCTATTAAAATTTAGTTTTTTACTATTCTTTCTCCTGTAAGATATATGTATCAAATAAAGTTAAACGTGATCAAAATAATTTATTCAAGGAGAGATATTATGAAAGCTATCAACTTAAAGAAAATTATAATTGCTAGTGCAGCATTAATCGGCCTAGGCGCTGCTGCTATCACTACTATTAATCAAGCAGAACCTACTACTGTTCAAGCAGCTACCGGCAAAATTAAAGTTTCTCAAAGTTCTGCAGTAAAGAAATTCCAAGCTAAATATAACGCTAAAATCAAATCTATTAATTTAGAAAAAGAAAATGGTCGCTATGTTTATGAAATTGAAGGATTTAGCTCAACTAGAGAATACGAAATGAAAATCAATGCTTCTAGTGGCAAGACTATTTCTTCTCATTCTGAAAAATTAGAAGCCGGTTATAAAAAAGCAGCTTTGAATTTAAATAAGACTATTTCTCGTTCAACTGCCACAAAAATTGCTCAGAAACGTGTTTCTGGTAGCAAAGCTATCGAATGGAACCTTGAACGTGAAAACTCTAGAAGCGTATGGGAAGTAACCGTTACTAAAAATGGTAAAAAGAGCGACGTGAAAATCAATGCTTTAACTAAAAAGATTATTAGCGTCGAACGTGACTAATAAGAAAGCAGGATCAAAATGAAACTGAAATTAGCTAGTTTAACCTTATTATCCGTAGCATTAATTGCTACTGCTTGTTCTAATAACGATAACAGTACAACACAAAGTAGTCGGACTATTGAAAATTCTAAAAAAAGTACAGTTACTGAAAAAAGAAGTTCTGTTGCTTCAAACCAAGTACAATCAAGCGTTAATAAAATTAAGCTAAGCCAACAAGAAGCTATCGATAAATTTCATAACCAATTTAACAATAAAAAAATCCATAGTATTGATTTAAAACTTGAAGGCAGCCAATACATCTACGAAATTGAAGGTTTCGACACTACCCATAAATATTCTGCCGAGATTAATGCCGAAACTGGTCATGCCAGCAGTGTTCATTCAGAGAAATTAGAACATGATGATCAAGATGATCAACAAGAATTAAATCTTAACGGTGTAATCAGCCGTGATGAAGCTAGTACTATTGCTGAAGAGCACGCTAAAGGTACAAGTCGTGAATGGAATCTTGAACAAGAACATGGTAAAACTTACTGGAATGTAGAAGTAGGTGAAAGATACCATAGTTCTGAAGTTAAAATTGATGCTCATAGTAAAAAAGTAATTTCAGTTGAAAATGATGACTAAAAAGCGAGAAATATCTCGCTTTTTTATTTTTCATGTTTTTGTTGCAAATGCAACAAAAATATTTTATTATAAATCAAGGTGAACAAATGAAAGAAGATATTTTACGTCAAATCGGTACTATCGCTAGAGCCCTTGATTCGATCGCCAATATTGAATTCAAGGACATGCAACTCAGTCGTGGACAATATTTATATTTAGTCCGTATTCTAGAAAATCCAGGAATTATTTCAGATCATTTAGCCAATATGTTAAATGTTGATCGTACAACTACCGCTCGCAGTATTAAGAAGCTGGAACAAAACGGTTTAATTACCAAGAAGCAAGATTCTAATAATAAGAAAGTCAAACACTTATTTATTACACAAGAAGGACAAAAATTAGCTAAAAAGATCGAAAAAGAAAATACATACTCTAATGAATTAGTGCTAACTGGATTAAACGAAAATCAACGAAAGGAATTAGCCGCCCTACTTCAACAAGTTGAAGATAATGCCAGTGAAAATTGGCGCTTCGTCAAAAATGGCGGTAAAAGGAATTACTAATGGATTACACAATTAAGCCGATCACAACAGATGATGCGAAAAAACTACAAAAAATTGCTCGTATAACATTTAAAGATACTTTTGATCCATACACTGCACCAGATGATATGGAAAAATTTTTAGATGAAGATTATAAGATTAGTACATTAATTAGCGAAATTGAAAATCCTGATAGTCGCTTTTTCTTCTTAATGAAAGACGATGAAGTTGCTGGATATCTGAAGATTAATGTTGGAAAAGCACAAACTGAACACCTTAAACCTAATTCACTTGAAATAGAGCGAATTTACCTGCTTCCTAGTTTTCAACATCAAGGTTTAGGTAGCGTGCTATTTGATTATGCAGAAGAAATTGCTCGCAAAGAAAATAAAGATTACCTTTGGCTAGGTGTTTACGAAAAAAATATTAATGCACAACATTTTTATAAAAAACGTGGTCTTAAAAAAGTTAGCCAACATACTTTCCAAGTGGGCAGTGATCCGCAAACTGATTGGCTATTGCTTAAAAAATTATAATTAAAAAAGCTGATAATCTTCGTTTAAAACGTTGAATATCAGCTTTTTAATTATAAATATTTTCTACTTCACATAAGCATACTTGTATGACCATTGCGTACCAGCAGTATTGTGAATAATGCCATGAACACGTGGCTTTTGCAAGTAAGCTGTAGTTTGTTGATAAATTGGAGTAATTGCCTGATTGCGGTTCACGATTTTAGCTGCAGAAACTAAATCATTCCAACGGGTTGCCGGATCGTTAGCATCTTGATTACCAGCTTTCTTTACCAAGTTATCATATTCTGCGTTAGACCATTTACCATAATTGTATGAAGTACCAGTCATTGGAATTTGCATAAAAGTCATTGGATCGTTAAAGTCTCCGCCCCAATGTGACAAGTAAATATCGAAGTCACCTTCTTGTGCACGACTTGTAGTTGACTTATCTGGAATATTAGTAATATTAACCTTTAAGCCTTTTAAATCCTTTGTCCATTGTGATTGCAAGTATTGCGTCAATTGATCACTATCTGATTCATCATTAGAAGATAAAACATTGAAAGTTAAATTCTTTTCACCGATTTCCTTCAAGCCTTTTTTCCAGTACTTCTTAGCTAAAGTGGGGTTGTAATCAACTGTATTCTTTACAGCTTGATCTTTAGCAAAATCAGTTCCATTAGTAGGACTCTTAGCTAAATCTGTAGCTACAAACCCTGTAGGAAGAGTTGAGCCATTACCCAAAACCTTCTTTGTAACAATATCACGGTCGATTGAAAGTGATAATGCTAAGCGAATATTTTTATTGTTTAAAGCCTTACGGTTAGTAGCATTCTTATCCTTGAAATTGTAAAGCAAGAATCTAACTAATGAATATGGATATTGTGTGAAATCTTTGTTAGTTCTTAAATTCTTAACTTGTTCACTTGAAAGTGGAGTCAAATCAAGCTTATCTTGTTGATACATTTGGTAACCAGTATTATTTGACTTCACCACTTGATAGTTAACTTTATCTAATTTAACTACCTTTTTGTCCCAATATTTATTATTTTTCACAAATGACCAAGTATCATTGGTACCGTTCCAGCCCTTAATCTTGAAGGGACCAGAATAAACTTGATATTGAGCCTTAGTAGCGAACTTTTTCCCATATTTATTAACCACTTTTTCATTTTGTGGTCCAAATAATGGATAAGCCATTAAGACTTTAAAGTAAGCAATTGGCTTGTCCAATTTAACTACAACGGTATTCTTGTTTGGGGCGGAAATTCCTACAGCACTTGGCTTCATCTTACCTTGTGCTACTGCGTCCGCATTCTTCACACCACTGAAGAGGTATGAATATGGGGATGCAGTCTTAGGGTTTAAACTTCTACGCCATGAGTAGACAAAGTCTTGAGCAGTAATTGGATCACCATTTGACCACTTAGCATCCCTCAATTTAAATGTCCATACTTTTCCATCCTTAGAAACAGTTCCGCTCTTTGCTAATCCAGCAGTTGGCTTACCATTTTTACCTAAACGATAGAAACTTTCAAAAACATTACCAGTTTGTCCAAAACCTGTAGACTTACTAATATCAATTGTATCTAGAGGAGCTGTAGTACTTAAATTCAAAGCATTATCAGCTGCTGGTTTTGCACTATTGTTGTTGCCGCAAGCTGCAAGTAATAATCCCATTGAAACCGTGATAATACCTGCCATAACTCCCTTAAACTTCGACATAATTTTTCCTTTCTCTAACAAAACAAAAATGGGATGTACTCCAACGCGGAATACATCCCATTCATAAGAACCACAACTTCTTAACTAGTTAATAAGTAATAGCCTAATAGATGAATTACACATTCGAGCACGACAAATAGATGTTGCTGTAACAACAACATTCATTAGCTTGTAATTGTGCTTGACGTGCTAACATGTAATTCATCCTCCCTCTTACTTTTGATAAGGTTATTCTATCTAGTAAGTTTACATATGTCAATATTTTTACAGAGAAATTTTTTCATGTAATAATATTCTAAGAAAAAGAAAGGGGATATTTATGCAAACTATTGGAATTATCTTAACTTTTATCGTAGGAATCGAGCATATTGGAATTTGTTTTTTAGAAATTTTTGGTAAACCTGCGACCCAAGCTAAAGCTTTTGATATGGATATCAATTTTGTAAAACAACGTGCAGCTAAAATTTCAATGGCCAACCAAGGTATCTACAACGGCATGCTTGGTCTTCTTTTAATTTTAGTTTATTTTGTTTTCAAAGCTCCAGTAGTATTCACAGTTTGGGAATTGTTACTGGCTTTAATTGTCGTTGTAGCTATTTTTGGGGGATTTACTGCAACTAAAAAGATCTTCGTAGTCCAAATGTTGCCAGCTCTTTTGGCATTAATATTTCTTTTAAGTTAAAAATTACAAAAATAAAACAAAAGACGTAAGAAATTATAAAGCATATACTGACATAGTGTCACCGACTCATTTATAGATTATAATTTTATATATAATATAATCAATACATAAATAAGAGGTGTATATGAAAAGATTTCTGACATTCATTTTAAGTATTTTTGCCGGTATTGCTATTGGAATTGCTATTTCTCATGCAAATCAAGAGACCCGAAAGACAAGCAACGTTACTGTTCATGTCGGAGATTTTTTAAATAAAACACAGGCAGTTAGTTATTCAACTGATAAATTGCCAACGATTAGAGTTAATCAAGCTAGTGCAATTCGCAAATTTAAATCGTTATACTCTAACGCAGTGATAAAATCTATTTCATTAACTTTAAATAAAGATATATATGTCTATAACATCATAGGCTTTGATGATCGAAAAGACTGTATGATTCAAGTCGATGCAACTAATAATAAAATCATAGGTCAATCAACTCAAGTCTTGAACTATGATTTTGATAAAGAATCCTATTTAAATTTGAATAAAACAATTTCACGTAGTGAAGCTTCAGAAATTGCTACTAAAGAATTTAATAATGAAACTCCTATTTCTTGGAAATTAGAAGATGTTAATGATCAAGCTATTTGGAAAATTGTTTTAATCCGTAATGAACAAAAACGTGAAATAAAAATTAATGCCGAAACAAAAGAATTATTATAATAAATCTATACAAAAATGCACTACTTAGATGAGTAGTGCATTTTCTTTGTACTATTTAATTATCTTGGTTGGCTATTTGCACGTGACTTGTAATCACCATTTTCAGTACCGATAACGAGCTTTTCGCCTTCATTAATGAAATCAGGGACTTGTACAACTAAGCCAGTTTCCATAGTTGCAGGCTTACCACCACCAGCAACAGTTGCACCCTTAATACCAGGTTGAGTTTCCTTAACAGTCATTTCAACAGTTGATGGTAATTCAATACCGATAATCTTATTATCATCAGTAAAGTCCATATCAACTACAATGTTAGGCATTAAGAATTTAATATCATCACCTAATTGATCAGCTGATACTTCATATTGGTCATAAGTATCAGTGTCCATAAATGTGTAGTTATCGCCTTCATTGTATAAATATTGTGCACTCTTTTTAGTTACTTCAACCAAGTCAACTTTTTCGGTTGGGCGCATAGTCTTGTGAACAACGGCACCACTCTTAACGTCACGCAAATCCATTTGCATAACAGTGTTACCCTTACCAGGCTTGTGGTGGTTAGCCTTCAAAACCTTGATAAGTTTACCGTCTTGACTAAAAATCATACCTTTTTTTAAGTTAATTGCTTGTACCATTATTTAATTCCCCCGTGATTATTTTTTATTTATTGCTTGTTTTCTTTATTAACACGCTGGGGGCAATGCAAATTTTTTAATTAATAACAAATAAATCATATTCATAAGTTCTAGTATACCAAATTAAATATGTCTTAGGTAAATACGATCGATTAAATGTCCATCTGTTTTATGCAAAATTAGACTTGCTCTTTCTTTAGTTGGCGCAATATATTCACGCAAATTAACTAGATTAACCATTTGCCAAGTCTCTTCAGCAAGCTGCAATGCATCTTCAAGTGGTCCATTAGCCATTTTATAATAGAAATTATCGGGTTTATCTTTATTTAATTTCAGTACTTTCTTAAAGCGCTGCATATACCACTTTTCAATTAATTCTTCTTTAGCATCAATATAAATTGAGAAATCAAAAAAGTCGCTAGTTACTACTTGCCCACTTTCAGGCAACTGCAAGGTATTTATTCCCTCAATTATTAAAACATCCGGATTTTTCACATGCCCATATTGTCCTGGTACAATATCACTCAATTCCTGTGAATACAGTGGATAAACGATATCCTCTTTCCCACTTAGAACATCCTTTAAAAAATCACTGAGCAAAGCCATATTATAACTTTCAGGAAATCCTTTACGGGGCATCAGATTACGACGATTTAATTCTTCATTTGGATAAATAAAACCATCAGTAGTCATCAAATGTACTTTTAAGTTCGGATATGTTCTTTTAAGCATTAGTTGCAAAAGACGAGCCGTTGTTGATTTTCCTACGGCAACTGAACCGGAAATTCCAATAATAAATGGTGCCGATTTAAATGCTTTATGCAAAAATTCAATCTGAGCTTTTTGTGCATCCCTTTTTTGTTGGTAAACTAAGTGTAAGTAGCTGATTAAACTAGTATAAATCTCATGAACATCAGTCAAATCTACTACATCACCAAGTGATTTAATATCAGCTAATTCTTCTTTAGTAATATCAACTTTGTTTTTGGGTGCAAGTTTTGCCCATTCATTTCTTTCAAAACTTGTATAATTTTTCATATTCAATAATTCCTTCTAAATACACTTTATTTATTATAATTGAAAGGTGACAATTTATGAAAAAAATTATTTTATTTGGCGACTCAATCTTCAATGCCTATCGTAACGGTCATAATACTAATTTAGTTAGCAATTTGTTTCAAAAGCAACTAAAAGATTATGCACAAGTGGAAAACATTTCTAAAAGCGGTGCAACTACCGTTGAAGGACTGGATTATCTAGTTCAAATTCCTAATGATCATGACTTAGTAGTCGTAGAATACGGCAATAACGATGCAGCGACAGCTTGGGGTATCAGTATTAAGAACTATGAGAATAATTTAAATGAAATTCTCAACAGAGTAGGCAAAAGCGTAGTTATTGGCTTATGCTATCCTGATCCAACTAATCGTGAAATTAATCAATTCTATGGTGACCAGCGCTTAGATCTTTATAATCAAGTAGCTCAAAAAGTGGCTATTAAGCATAATGCGCCCTTTGTGGATATTCTTTCTGCAATGAGAAAATTAAAACACATTTCGACATATTACCAGCCAGATGGTCAACACTTAACCGATAAAGGCAATGAATTTTTAGTTAATCAAATAGTGCCCACATTAAAAAAAGAACTTGATTAGCTCAAATCCTTTTTCATCATTACGTGTTCTACTCCGCCTTCATCAAATGGTTTACCTATGGCTTGGTAACCTAATCTATCGTAAAACGGCTTAACTCGCATTTGGGCGTGACAGTATAACGCAGTAACAGTAATTTCTTTTAAATACGTTTGTGCTGCTTCAACCATTTTGCTACCAAGATGCATTCCTCTTGCATCTTTTGAAACCGCAACTCGGCCTAGCATCCATTTACCATCTTCTTCAAAGATTCGGCAAGTAGATAAAGCATTCGTTTTATCCGCATTTAAGCGATAAATTTGAATAGCATTTAAATCCTGATCATCAAGTTCAGGCAATGTAATCTTTTGTTCGGCAACAAAAACATCATTGCGTAATCTTTCGACGCAGAAAAATTCCCGTCCGGTCATTTCATCAACTGTTTTAAAAGTAAAATCATTAATTTGTTTCATAATTATTTTCCTAAATATGAACTATTTTTGTTAAACCATTTTTCATTTAGTTGCTTCAGTTTACCATTTTTCTGCAATTTTTCTAAACCTTGGTTTACCTTTTTACGCAAAGTTTTATCGCCTTTACGCATTCCCACGGCAAATAAATCCATCGGTACCGCATCATTTTGAATTACTTTATAATTCTTACTCTTAGCCATATGAGCAATATAATAATTTGCATAGACTTCATCAAGCAAAATCCCTTGAATTCTGCCTGCATTTAAATCTAAAAATGAATTTGAGATTGTGTCATAAAGCACAGTCTTTTTTGCATGCAAAATATTTTGTTTAGTTTCATACCACTGCTCAGCCGTTGAACCAGTTTGCATCCCTAACTCATATTTTTTCATCTGACTAAAAGAAGAAATACCGCTATTCTTTTTTACAACTAAAACTTGGCGGTTGCGCAAATATGGTCTACTAAATGCCACTTTCTTTTCTCTTTGCTTAGTAATACTATAACCGTTCCAAAGCAAATCAATTGTACCGTTACGAAGTTCCGTTACGTTCATTGACCAATCGATTGTTTGAAAACTGACATTGATCCCATATAATTTAAAAACTTCTTTAGCTAAATCTACATCATAACCGGTAAGTTGACCATTCTTTTTTTCAAAGCCCATAGGAACAAAACTATCATCTAGTCCAATTACTACTTGCTTTTTTTGTGCAATTTTATTCCATGTATTCTGCGTATTCGCCCTTTTTTGTACACTTTCACATCCTGTTAAAACCAGCATTAAAGTGGCTAACAAAACAAAAATCCATTTTTTCTTCATATGCTATGCCTCACTTAACGGCTGTACCTTAAGCATTTGATCTGCAACATTTTTGGCAAAAGTTAAATCGTGAGTGATGATTAGTTGAGTTAACCCAGATTTTTTTAAATTTAAAATCATTTTTTCTACTTCTTTACGCAAATTAGGGTCTAGCTCAGAAGTGGGCTCATCATAACACAAAATTCGCGGTTTCATAGCTAATGCACGTGCAATAGCTACTCGCTGCTTTTGTCCACCAGATAGTTCATATGGATATTGCTTTTCTCTACCTTTCATCTGTAACTTATCTAGCAACTCTTGGGCATTTTTTTCAGCTTCTGCTTTTGATTCTTTTAATACCATGGTCGGGGCTAAAGTAATATTTTGTAAGACATTTAAGTTAGGAAAAAGATTATAATCCTGGAAAACCACACCGACTTTGCCTGAATCGTAAGGTTTGCCATCAATTAATATTTCACCACTATCCTTTGTTTCAAGCCCAGCAATAATTCGCAAAAGTGTAGTCTTACCTGCACCAGATGGACCAACAATAGTCATAATTTCGCCATCTTTTAATGTGAACGAAATATCTCTTAAAATTGGTCGATTATTAAATTCTTTACATAAATTTTTTACTTCTAACATTTAATTCACCATCCTACTTGTAATAAGAAAAGTGCTTTTCAAGTTTTTTCATTACAAATGCACAAATACTGATTAGCAATAAATAAATTATCCCAACTAAAACAAGCGGTACTAGAGTTACATCTCTGGCCATAGCCACATTACCTGCTCTAAGAAGATCACCTAAACCGATCACATAAACTAAAGATGAATCCTTAATCAAGTTAATTACTTCGTTACCAATTGATGGCAAAACAATCTTAATTACCTGGGGAATAATAATCTTAGTCATTGTTTGGAAACGAGTTAAGCGCAAGACTTTAGCTGCCTCAAATTGTCCTTCATCAATTGATTGAAAACCACCACGAAAAATTTCAGCGAAATATGCTGCATAATTCAAAACAAAAGCAAACAATGCTGCTTGATATCTAGGAAAAACAATATGAATAATTGGTAAACCATAAAACACAAAAATTAATTGTAAAAGTAACGGCGTACCTCTCATAATCCAAACATAAAAATTAACTAACCACTTAAGCGGCTTGATTTTGCTCATTTCTCCGAGTGATACCAATATTCCTAATGGTGTTGCTAAGATTATTGTCAAAAAGAAAATACTCAAAGTCATACCAGCACCGCTAAATAAAGCCGGCAAAATTTCATTGATATAAGTTAAAGACATATTTCCACCTACATTTTCTTAATAAAAAAGCCCTCTTAGACTAGCTCTAAGAGGACGAACGGATCGTGTTTCCACCTCGTGTTTGTGCTTTGCTCACGCAACAGCACCTCACTAGGTTGATTATCTAAAAGAAAAAGCCCTCATAGTCAAACGACTACGAGGGCGAATGAAATCGCGATTCCACCTCATGTTTACAAGTTACTCACGTAACTTGCCTCAATAAGTTAATAATCAACCTTTAGCTATAACGGGCTAAGCCCGGGTTCTCCTACTTAATTCAGAGAATCAACTCACAGATGTGAATTCATATCGATGCATGTTTCATTTCCACCATCAGAAACTCTCTATTACTACAATCAATATTACTGCTTCTGTTCTAAGTTGTTTTTAATGTTGTTTAAAATCTTAAATGATAAAAACACTTTTGTCAATTATTTTTCTACGTAAGTAGCCGGATCAACATCGAGAAGTGGGCTCTTTTCACCGACATAAATTATATCTAACTTGTACATTGCACGAGATGTAACAGTGTAAACTAATTGCGTTTCATCAATCTGATGATAATTTTCTTTAGAAGCATCCCACATAACCACAGCGTCAAATTCTAATCCTTTTGCCAAGTATGATGGAATTATCAAAGTACCATCGACAAGACGTTGATTTGCAGTAGCAATTAACGTAGTTTTTTCGCCCTTTTTAGCAAGCTCTTTATGAACTTTTTTAGCGCTAGCTAAATCCTTGGTAATCACCGCAGTAGTTAATTTGTGTTCTTCGTTATCTTCTAAAACTTTCTTTAACACATTAATTGCTTTTTCTTCGCTATCTCTACCCCAAATAACAGGCTTTGGTCCTTTACGATTAAATGATTCAATCTTCTCGCCTTGACGCAAAATTTGCTTAGTAAAATCGGTCAATTCTTTGGTAGAACGATATGACTTAGTAAGTTGCACCACATCAGTTTTTTCTGGATCAAATAAGCCAGAAATCTGCTTAAGTAAACTACGACTTTCATCCTTAGTGAAAATAGCTTGGTTCAAATCCCCTAACATCGTAAATTTAGCTCTTGGGAAATTATACTTAAGGTAGGCTAATTGGAACGGGGTATAATCTTGAATTTCATCGACAAAGGCATAGCGCATTTCATAATTAGTTCTACGACCAGTTACCATGTCATAAAGATATAGATATGCAGAAACATCACTCATTGAAATACTGTGCTTTTTAAAATTATTCTTCACGTCTTCAACATGAGCAAGCCACTCGTCTACATCAATTCCCCACTTAGATAGATCAATCATCTTAGGTACAGCACGCAAAAAGCTAAGATATTGTGCACGCATATTAATAAAATTATTGTGCAAAATTCGCTTGTGAACGCCTTTCAATGATTGAAGTACAATCTTTCTACCCAAGAATGCTTCTTCTTTTGCTTCAGATTCAAATTCTTGGTCTGGACGATCATACAGTTCATTTAATTGTTCTTGGCTCATACCCTCAATCGTTCGTGATACCCAAGCTTTTTTAGTTTCTGGTGTCACCTTCCGGTTAAGCATCTTGATTAATTCTTCGCGTGTTGCTTCAATTCGATTAGCTAAAGTGTAGTTTGAATTAAATGAATAATAAATTTCCTTGATCTTTTCTTTATCAAAATAAGGTTTCTTTTTATCACGGAAGTAAATATTCTTGAAAACTACCCCACGCTGATTCAAATGCTTAGCATAACGTGTTAACAAGTTAAAGAAATTAACTGAATCCTTAAACTTGCTAATATTGGTGTCAGCTCTGTTATCTTCAAATTGATCGAATAAATTCTCGACAGTCATTCCAGGCAGTCTACGTGAAACAAATTGCCAGTAAGTCATCTGGACCATATTTTGTTCACCCATTTCAGGCAGAACATTTTTAATATAATCATTAAATAATTGGTTAGGGCTGAACATAATTACATCACTAGAAGTTAAATTACCACGATAGCGATATAGCAAGAACGCAATTCTTTGCAAAATTGCACTAGTCTTACCAGAACCAGCTGCACCTTGAACAAATAATAAATCAGCACTAGTATTTCTAATAATCTTGTTTTGTTCTTGTTGGATCGTTGTAACGATCGACTTCATTTGTGTACTAGATTTTTCTGATAAAACCTCTAATAACATTTGATCACCAATGGATTCATTAGTATCAAACATATTAACGATTTCACCGTTTTCGATCATAAATTGGCGTTTCTTGGTCATATCAACCGTAATTTCACCTTCGGGTGAATTATAAGAAACTTTACCTAATTTACCATCATAATAAATTGATGAAATTGGAGCACGCCAGTCATAAATTAAGAAATGATCATCTTTATCAGCAAAAGATCCTAAACCAATATAAATTGTTTCTGGCTTTTTTTCGCCTTGTTCTTGAAAATCGATTCGTGCAAAATAAGGCTTTTTTTCTAATCTTTCTACTGTGTCTAACTGCTTAGCAGAGTGTTGCCAAGCATGTTCACGTTCGCTTAATAATTGTTGCTGTTGGTGAATTGACAGCGCGGTTTCCATTGAAGTAGAGTAGCCATCATAATCAAGCTTAACATCGTCAAAGAAGTGTGAATTAAGCTCTCTTGCTTCACCTTCAGCTGATTTAATTGACTGTTTCAAATTTTTTTCTTGCTTCTTGATTTGTCCCATCACATTATCAAGGTACTTTTGTTCAAATTCTTTTTCTTTACTTTCGGTTTTGGCTGTAGCCATCTAAAATCACCTTTTCCATAAAAACTTGCATACTATTTTATCATAAATAGCGCTTTCATAATAGCGACGTGCTTATAGGCAAGATATAAGAAAAAATAGATGAAAATTTAACTTTTGAAAATTATAATTCTTTCAGTAATGGAGTTGAAAAAATATGAGAACATTTTTTAAATTCTGTAGAAACATTCTCTTGCTCACATTAATTGCTTTTGGTATTTGGAGCTATCAAAATGATCCTAATATTCAAATCGCTACGCAAGATTCTCTTTCTACACTGAATTACCGTATCAATCAATTATTAAAAAACGGCACGGTAACTTCATCTAGTAAAAAAAATCCAGAAGTAAAGACAGATACTGATAAAACCGCCAACGACTCTACTTCAGATTCTCGCGTTTGGTCAAAACCAGAAGCGAATGTCTACATAGATATTCATGATAATATGCAATTACGCTCCGCAACAATTGATGCCATGAATGCTTGGAATAGAACAGGTGCATTCACATTTAAGCAAATTGATAATAAAAAGAATGCCCAAATTATTGTTAACGTCGTTGATGATAGCGGGACAGACGCTGCAGGCGAAACTGCAACTACTTATAATCCTGCAACAGGCCATTTGTTAAAAGCTACCGTTCACTTAAATCGCTATTATTTACAAAATGAATGGTATGGCTACAGCAACAATAGAATTATCAATACCGCAGAACATGAACTAGGTCACGCAATTGGTTTAAATCACACTAACTCAGTTTCTGTTATGTATCCTAAGGGTTCAATCTACACGATTCAGCCACAAGATATTAAAAACTTGAAAAAGATTTATCACGAGAATTAACTTAAAACCTTACCTTTTTTCTTATAGAATAGAGGTAAGGTTTTTTGATGAGGTGAAAATTAATGAAACGAATTTACATTGTTCGTCATGGACAAACTTATATTAACCGTTATAACAAAATGCAAGGTTGGTGCGATACACCGTTAACTGAACCTGGAATTGAAGGAGCTGAACAAGCCGGAGAAGCTCTAAAAGAGGTTCCTTTTGATATTGCTTTATCTAGTGATTTAAAGCGTGCCAGTGATACCTGTGAAATCATTATGAAGCATAATGTTAATAAGGATGAGCTTCAACATATTGCCAGTCCATTTTTCAGAGAACAGTTTTATGGCTACTTCGAAGGATTAGATTCTGAAATGGCTTGGCGTATGATTGGTGGCAGCCACGGCTATGCAACTAGACAGGAATTATTTGCTCACGAAAGTATTGATACAATCAAGGATTGGATTAAAGAAGCTGATCCTTACCATGATGCTGAAAACGCAGAAGAATACTGGAACAGAATGGACCAAGGATTAAAGATGATTAGCGAACTTGATGGCGCAGAAAATATCTTGTTAGTTACTCACGGTTTTACAATTAGAAGTCTATGGTACCGCTATGGTGATAATATTCCTCTTGTACCAGGACCACAAAATGCATCTATTACTATCATGACAATGAGTGATAAAGGTGAAATCAAGATTCCTACTTGGAACAAAATGCATCTATAAGAAAAAAGCTTTCCGATCGGAAAGCTTTTTTTCTATTTATTTAAAACAATATTTTCGTAAAGTTTTACAGTCACAATATAGTAAATAAAGTAAAGGACAATGAAGATTAAGAATGGTAACCAAAAGCCCATATATGGATGTGGTAACAATGCTGTAAATAAGCGAAGACCAAATAATACATCCACTACTCCTAAAATACCAGGGATAAGGAATAATACACCAATTTCATTTCTAATTGACTTCTTAAGCACTGTTCTTCTAGTGCCAATCTTATAAAGCATCTCGTAACGCAGCTTGTCGCTGGCGGCGCCGCTTAATACTTTGAACATCAATGTTGAAGCGAGCATGGTGAGAAAGGCGATTCCGAGGAAAAAGCCCATAAATTCGAACCCACTGACAAATCCAAGTATCATTTGGTAGGAGAATGGTTTGGTCGATTGTAATGATTCTGCCATTTCTGGAGCAACCTTGAGTTGATTCTTCTCGATCTTCATCAAAGTCGGATAATCTTTGACAAAATTTTTTACGGTAATAAAAGTAATAAATTTCTTTTGCCCTTGAATACTATTTAATTTATCTGAAGAAACCAGCTTGATTGTCTTTTTGGCAGTATTAGTTTGCATCCCTAAAATCATAGCAGCATAGCTGTCTTTTTTAGTTAAATCGCTAACCTTAAGAGTAATTGGCTTGTATGTAGGGAAGTTATTGCCATTTTGCTTAAACTTAATGTCTTTTAATGGAGCTTTTTCAAATTCACTTCTATCAAAGTAAACGTCTTTTTTAGTTTCAACATAGTGATAAGTTGATTTAGTTTTAAGATCTAATTTAGCTACATTCTTCATAGTATCTGCAGTGTTTTTAACAATTGTAGCATCATAGTAAGTGCTATTTATTGCCTGCTCTTTTAATGAATTAAAGTTAAGACCAACAGTAATTGCACCAAGTGCCAATGCGAAAAGTAGTGAGATAACTGAAAGAATACGCGTGTAATCCCAGATTCTGAACTTTAATTGACCTAAAGTAAAGACGCGAATGCCGCAATATGCATAGTTCTTTCTTTTAAGTAAGAAATTAATAATGAGAGTGAATAATGAATTGAATGTGAAATATGTACCTGCCACAATAGTAATTAAAGCAGCTGGAATAATGAAGAAAATAGCACTTGCTGGCATACCCATAATGTAATAACCAGCAGCTAACAACGCAATACCTAAAATAGCCTCAGCTATTTTTAAACCATTTTTACGACTAATTTTAATTGGTTTTTGATTTTCGTGAAGAAGGTCAATCACCTTACTGCGGACAAGCTTATGAACATTTCTTAATGCTGCTAAGAAAAAGACAGCAATAAAGAAAATTAACGTCCAAATAATTGCAGCTGGTAAAATTACTTGAAAATGAGTAATTTTAAGACCAAGATTACTAATCAACAATTTTGAAATAAGGGCAGTTAAGCCAAAACCAATAAAAATTCCAAGTATTGTAGCAATAAGTCCAGTAAGTAGAGTTTCACAGAAGATTAATAAGCCTATTCTGGAACTTTTTGCTCCTAGCATCATGAACATTCCATAATCATGTTGCCGCATACTCAATAAAAATGAATTTGCATAAACCAAATAAATAAATGTAATAATTGCTAATAAGACGATCCCAAAGCCAAAGATAAAACTCAGGTATTGACCTGGTGCGTTAACATCCTTACTCATAAAACCTGGATTAATAGCTAAAGACAAGAACATGTAAAAAATCATGCTAGCTACAACCAATCCTGAAAATAGGACGGTATAGTCTTTTAGCCGGCTTTTAATCCCGGTTAAAGATAATTTCCAAATCATGATCTTCCTCCTATTCTTCAGTACCTAAGTGAGCAATTAATTCATGATAAAAGTCCGTTCTAGATTTATCCCCTTTAACCATTTGTTCACCAATTTTACCGTCTTTAATAAATAAAATTCGATTAGCAAAACTAGCGGAAAATGGATCGTGAGTAACCATCAAAGTAGTTACACCATCTCGCTTATTTAAGTTTTCCATTGTATTTAATAATTCTCTAGCACTCTTAGAATCAAGTGCACCAGTTGGTTCATCGGCCAAAAGCATTGCTGGCTCATGTACCAATGCACGAGCTGATGCAACACGCTGTTTTTGACCACCTGAAATTTCTGCTGGATACTTGCTTAGTATTTCTGCAATACTTAATTTTTCAGCAATCTTATCCACAAGTGGATTAATTCGATTAGTCGAAATACCGCGCAAACTAAGTGGTAAAGCAATGTTTTCACGATTGGTCAAATTTTCTAGTAAATTAAAATCTTGGAAAATAAAACCTATTTCTTTACTACGAAAATCTGCCATTTGATTAGCATTTAAATTACTAATATCTTTACCGTTAATACAGACTTGACCGGTTGTAGGCTTATCTAACGTTGAAAGAATGTTAAGCAATGTAGTTTTACCTGAACCAGATGCACCCATAATTGCGACAAATTCACCAGAAGCTACTTTAAAGTTAACGCCTTTCAAAGCTTGGTATTGTTTTTCACCTTTTTTACCGTAAGTTTTAGTGATGTTATCCACCATAAGAATTTCATTCATCGTTTGTTCCTCTTTCTGTCATCACGTTTTGTTTTACTGTATTATTTAATTAATACACTAATATGATAGGTTGTTTTTGTCAATCTGTTTTTAATAAAAAAAGGTTTTCCACTTTTTTAACAAGTGAAAAACCGCTATATATCAGCTTTAATTACTAGTTTTAATTTTTATTAATTTGCACTTTCCTAAAGTTTGAATTTGCTGTTTTTTATTTACGAAGTGTAATACAGCGTCTTGGTACAATAATTTTTCTTTCTTTTTACTTTTATCTTTATATTTTTTGACAAAGGTTACTTCGTAATTAACTTTACTGTAATTATGCTTTCCTGGTAGAACAGAAATTATTTTTACTTCTACACTATATTTCTTTAAATCCTTCTTCTTTTTCCATTTTTTAACCTGTTCAGCAATCTTCTTATAATCCGAATTTTCTTTTCCATTTTCAAATAACGTACTGTCTGGTTCTTTAAAATTATCATAAAGAAGTTTAGCAGCATCTTGAGCCTTTATTAAACCTGGCCAAATTGGATTAACAATATAGTCGCCTTCTACGTCTTGGTAAACATCTTTTTCATCGTTTCCTTGATAATTCGCATTAGCACTATCATAGTCAGCCACATCATCATCACTGCTACTAAATTCTGGACTAATTGATTGTGATAAATCTGTTACTTTTTCAGATTTGACTGTCTGGCCATCAACCTTCGTAGCAATATAAATCTCCATTCGCTTGGCAATTGGGTAGTTTTTAAAAGTATAATTACCATACTTATTAAGCTTACCTACTTTACGATCGTTAACATATATAATTCCGTTAGGTACACTGTGTACCTGGAAAGTAGCAGTCTTGATATTCATATTTACAGTCTTGTTTGACCAAATGTTAACAATTGAGTCAGCGTCGAGATTACGGCCATTTACTTTAGATTTAACTAAAACATGATAACGACCTGGAAAAACTAAGCCTAAATCTTGGTAGTAATTTTGGTTACCGCCTTCCATTTGTCCCAGATTTTTGCCATTAATGGTTAAACTTGAATTGGCATGATTAGTTTGAATTTGTGGGCGATAGCATTGAACCCATAATTTATATCTGGTAAAAAACAAAAAGTGTCTACCATCTTGCACCAACTTAATTTCACCATTATCACGATTATGGCGTAAATTATAATTAAGCTGTTTAGCTGCCTTAGTATGTTCTTTAAAATAACTCTGTAGCGGCTTTAAACTTTGGCTAGTTATATCCATATCTGGTGTCGATGCAACCACATTTTTAGACATATCCACCTTAGGATCTTGCAGATTATTTATAATACGACTAATTTGACGATCTTTCGTATAATAAAAATTACCCCAGCCAATAAATGCGCCTATTAAAACAATGATAATTCCTATAATCCAAATTTTTTTATTTTTCATCTTTATACCCTACTTGCAAATGCTCTTTACTTTAGATTAACAAGTTGAGCCAAAATAGCAAATATCTTTTTCGAATTGATCAGAGGCAATTATACATGGAAATTAATTTTGATTTTGTAAAAAATAGTTCATTTGCGGATTTGTATCCAGCAGCAAATAAAATTTATAAGTTATACACAATTGAAGATTATCGTGATGTCATTAGTAATTCACGACTACTACTTGAAGCAATCACCAAAAAATTTTTCTATTAGAAAATTTAGATCCATATTACCCGATTTCTGCAGGTGAATATCGAAATTTGCGTAATAATACGCATTATTTACGCTCTCATATCAATTATCCATTAAGTATCATGGACTTATTTGACGAGGTACGCCGGATGGGAAATGCAGCAATTCACGATGCACAAATTGAACCAGATAAAAAACAAGCCTGGCGCTGCATTTGCGATTTACATGATATCTTAGTTTTTTAATTAATAGCTATGATAATAAAAATTTATACTATATTAGGCCTGACATATCAATGGAAGCGCAAACCGATGAGCAACATTATTATAACCGCCAAAAAACGCAGTCACATATTAAGCTTCGTGATCATGTTACTTCTAAAAAGAAGACTACAAATATAAAAACCAAGCATAAAAAAACTAAATACTTCTCTTCTAATCAAGTAAATGAAGATACGACAGGAAAAGAAGCTAAAGAAGAAACAATTAACCACACTAACCTCTGGGATAAAATTACGCAATTTTGGCAAAAGAAAAAGCAAGGATAAACCTTACTTTTTCTATTCTTCAATTAAATTACTTGCTGTACGGAATTTTTGGAACCCTTTAACTACTTCAACTTGTCCAATTGAAAGTAACGCTAATGTTATTACAATTAGCCATTGTCCCATTGATAAACTAGTTAAGTAGAATATCTTTTGTAATGCTGGTGTAAAGAGAATTACCCCCATAAACAAAGCAGAAACAGCAAAGGAAACAAATAACCAAATATTCATACCGGTCGCTCTTTTCCAGATCGGATCAGTATTTGAATGCTGATTAAATGCTCTAAGCATTTGCGATAATGCTAAAACACTGAAAGCCATTGTTTGCCCTACTACATTGTTGCCAGTTATCATGCCAATAAAGTAGGCAGATAATGTCAGCATAGCGACAAATATTCCCTGGGTAATAACACGTCCAACAAGGTCTTTTTCAAATAAAGTGCCTGTTTTTACCGGCTTATGTTTCATAATATTTTTACTTGCTGGATCAACGCCCAATGCAAGTGCTGGTAATGTAGCAGTTGCTAAGTTTACCCATAAAATATGAACTGCAAGAAGCGGCGCATCCCAGTTAAATAATGTGGCAATAAACAAACTGGTAATTTCAGCAATATTTCCAACTAGTAAAAATTGAATTACTTTTTGAATATTACGATATACTCTGCGTCCTTCTTTAATCGCGTCTGCAATCGTAGTAAAGCTATCATCAAGTAAGATCATGTCAGCCACATCTTTAGCGACGTCAGTACCAGTCTTACCCATAGCAATACCGATATCCGCTGCCTTTAAAGCTGGCGAGTCATTTACACCATCACCAGTCATTGCAGTTACTTCACCGTTACGCTTCAAGATTTGAACGATACGCAATTTATCAGCAGGAGAAACACGGGCAAAAACCGTTGTATTTTTAATTGCTTTACCCAATTCTTCATCTGACATTTTAGCTAGCTCCGTCCCAGATATCGCTAAATCACCTTTTTGATAAATATTTAACTTTTTAGCAATTGCTAAAGCAGTTATCTTGTGATCACCTGTAATCATAATTGTACGGATACCAGCCTGACGACAAGTTTTAACGGAATCTGCAACTTCTGAACGCGGTGGATCAATCATTCCGCTTATTCCGATAAAGGTTAAATTATTTTCCAAATCGGCACCTTTTTTGGGAATCTCGGCAATAGTTTTTGTCGCGAAACCTAAAACACGTAAGGCATCTTTGGACATTTTATGAATCAAATTGCCAATTTGTTTACGGTCTGTTTCAGTAATTGATCGAATCCCTTGTTTGTCCATAATGTGACTACATAGCGGTAATAACTCATCCGCAGCGCCTTTGGTAAAGGCAATGTAGTTATCCTTTATTTTATGTACAGTCGTCATTCTCTTTCTTTCAGAATCAAACGGCTGCTCGAACAAACGTGGATATTTTTGCTTTAATCTTTCCTGGTCAAATCCCAACTTTCCAGCAAAAGGAATTAATGCTACTTCAGTAGGATCACCAATTTCCTGATCATTTTTAAGACTAGCATCGTTACAAAGTGCTCCAGCATATGCCATTGCTTGATAGCTATCATTTTTTATAATGTTTTTCACTTCAACAGTCTTAGTAAAATCATTTACTGCAACGTGTGTCACCGTCATTTTATTTAAAGTTAACGTTCCAGTTTTATCGGAACAAATCACAGTTGCACTACCTAAAGTTTCTACTGCTGGTAATTTTTTAATTAAGGCGTTGCGTTTAACCATTCGCTTAACACCTAATGCCATCACAATTGTAGCTGTAGCAGGCAACCCTTCCGGAATAATAGAAATCGCTAACGAAATTGCTACCAAGAATTGTGGCAACAATGGGCGCTGATAAATTGCACCTAAGGCAAATACAAGCACACAGATAATTAAACCGATAATCGTTAAAATTTTACCTACACTAGCAAGTTTGCGCTTAAGTGGCGTTTCAACTTCCGTTTGATCTTCTAACATATCAGCAATTGCACCCATTTCAGTATTCATACCTGTTGCAATTACTACACCTTGTCCTCGACCATACGTTACAATCGTAGAACTAAATGCCATGTTTTTCCGGTCACCTAAACTGCAATCCTCTTTCAAAATCACATTTGCATCTTTTTCACTTGGAACTGATTCTCCCGTTAAAGATGCTTCTTGAATTTTTAAATCTACTGATTCAATCAAGCGTAAATCTGCTGGTACCATATCACCATCATGTAAATTAACGATATCACCAATTACTATCTCTTTAGCAGGGATTACTTTTTCGCAACCTTGACGAATGACATGAGCCATTGGCGCACTCATATCACGTAAGGCTTCAAGTGAAGATTGAGCTTTTTTCTCTTGAGCAATACTAATAATTGTATTTAATACTACAATTAACGCAATTATGATCGCTTCTACATATTCACCAAAAATTGTTGAAAACAGGGATGCTCCTAATAAAATCATAATCATTGGATCACTAATTTGCTCTTTGAGCATCCGAAAAATAGTTTTAGTTGGTCTAGCTTGAAGTTCATTTAAGCCATCTTTTTGACGTATTCGAACCTCATCTTCGCTTAAACCAGATTTATTTGTTTCAGTATTTTCAAGCACCTGTTTTTTGTCTATACTCCAGGGGCTTAACCTGTGATTATCCATATCGGATATACCACTCCTTTCATAAAATAAAAAAATAGAGAACAGCCTACTTACATAAGCCATTCCCCATTTGAGAAACTTGTTCAGTTTTCATTTGTGTATTGGCAGCGTCATAGGCGCTTCTCAATATATTGATTATCTAATATAATAGCGCATTAGTGACATAGTGTCAATTATACTAATTGAGGTTTATCAACTTCAATTTCTTCTCTACCAATACTAATGGCCTTCTCAGCGGAAGCGTCCAAAGAAACATTAATCAATTTTCGGCTAAGCTCCAGAACCATTGGTAAGTTAACACCACTAACTACACGAACTCTTTCCGGATTAGCTTTTTCATATTCTTTGGCAACTAAGTGAGGTGTGCCATTCTTTAAGTCGGTCAAAATTAATACACGACCTGGCTCATATCTTTTCATTATTTCAGCAAAACGTTCACGGAAATTTCTGATTCCTCTATCATCAAGCTCAATTGTAGCAATTTGATCATTTTTACCCGCAAGCATATCATGTGCAGAAAGTAAACCTGATGCCAAACCTTCATGAGTTGCAATTAAAAGTTCCATAATGTATTACCTCTCTATATTTAAATGTAAGCGATTTCTATACTGATATTTTAACATATTAGTTGTCCGAAAACTTATTTAGATTATCTTCATTAAGCTAGCTATCATAATTTTTTCAATCAAAAAAAGCACATAAAAGTGCTTTTCTTTAACCTAATTTTTCGATATTTTCTAATAAGCTTTGTTGTTCTGGGGTTAAACGATTCTCTTTTTTACGTAATTCCAAAACTTTACGACAAGTATGCAAAATTTCCTTACCTTTAGTGGCAACGTCGCTACCATTCATATCTGGAGTTACATTGCTTAATAAGTTGTCCATATCTTCAGCAGTTACTGCAAATACGTCATTTTGGCCACCATGTTCAAACGGCATACGATTGAGCATTTCCTCAATCATTTGCAAGGTATTTCTTACTTCTTCAAAATTATCCAATTTATTCACATCCATTCTTAAAAACCTAGTTTAATTATAATTAATTATTTTTATCTGCACAAAAAAACAACCATTTTTATGGTTGCTCCGTTTTATTTTCTAATAATTGCGCTGGAAAACGTATTTGTATTTGACTCAATTAATTGGTGTGAATTATTAATAAAAAGAGAAATACCGACACCGATTGCTGCAATAGTAATCCAGACTTTTTCTAAAATAGCACTTTTCATATATAAAGCACACTCCTTTATCACTTATTATACGCGAAGTGCGCCATTATAGTAATGATCACGCTTTCACTTAATAGAATTGTAAGATTCTTTAAGCTTATTTAAGAGTTACTTCTCCCGCAACATTCGTGTTAAAAAATTCTGTTATTTCATGAACATCCATGCCTTGCCCCAATGCCCACATTAACTTAGTAATCGCACTTTCAGATGTCATATCGCACGCACTGATAGCGCCTTTAAGTAACGCTTCACGACCTACTTCATACTTAGTCAAATCACTACGTTCATATAAACATTGACTGCTGGCAACTACTGGAATGCCTTGTCGAATCAATTTACCGATTGCTGCAACCATGTTACGACGAATAAAGTTCATTCCGCCAAGTCCATAAGCTTCAATAACAATTCCACGACACCCACTATCGACCATCGCAAATAACAAATTTGGATCAAATCCAGGGAACAATTTTACTAGTGAAACATGTGAATCAATATTCGTATTTAGTTCTGGGGCACCATCATGTTTCTTTTGAAAGCTTTCTTTATTAAAGACAAGTCCATCTGAAGAAACAGTCGCAACAGGTGGCACATTAACACTTTCAAATGCATCAAAGTTAGTTGTACGCACCTTAACTGACCGACAACCCAACATTACTTTATTGTGGAAAGCTAAATAAATATCCGGTGGACAAGTTGCAGCTGCTGCAAAAGCAAGACGCAAATTATCGTGTGCGTCACTTAAAACCACATTGATTGGCACCTGACTACCTGTAAGTACAACCGGAATATTAATATTTTTAAGCATAAACGCTAGCATTGAAGCTGTATATGCCATTGTATCTGTACCGTGTGAAACTACTATACCATCATAATCATTACGATAATTATAAATATTCTGTGCGATAAACTTCCACTCTTCTGGTTGAATATTAGACGAATCTAACTGCAAAATATCGCGTACCTGAATATCATATGGTAATTTACCTAGCATTTTAATTAATTCTTCGCCAGTTTCTTTAGGTACTAGCCCCGCATCTGAGGCAACAGATGCAATAGTACCTCCTGTTGACAATAATAATAATTTCTTCATACTATTTCCCTACTTCTTAGAATTACAATGTTTGCCATATTCATTAATTATCAAGTCAATTAACACATATGCAGAACTAAACGTCACTGCATTCTGATTGCTAATTTGAAATGGTGTAGTTTTAAAGAAAAAACTGTAATCACTTAATGAGGCAATTTTACCTGGCTGCCAACTAGTTAATGAAACAAATTTCAATTTATCAGTGACTGTATCAATCTTTTTTAGCTCTTCAATGATTGTCTTATTGAACCCACCAAAAGAAATAACAAATAACATATCATTTTCTTCAATTGATCTACCTAACATTGCTACTTCATCCTTGGCACTTGGAAGTATAATTGCTTTTTTGCCAATTAAGAAAAATGAATGTGCTAAATATTCTGCAATTATCTGTTGTTGCCAACCAGTTGAATAAATATAAATGGTTTCAGCGTTATCCAAATCTATGAATAAATCATGGAAATTAGCATCTTTAAAATACTTAAATGTTTCATCAATTATTTGGTGTAAATTATTGTTGAAATCTAATTCTTGTACATATTTTTTATTTTGTACTTTTTTATTAGTTAACTCAGTTAATTCAAACTTTAACTCACTGAAACCACTTAGCCCTAGTTTTTTACTTAAACGAAAAATAGCGGACTTAGAAACATACAGTTTCTGTGCTAATTCCATCAAGCTTAACTTACTAGCATCTTCAGGATACTTCAGTAAATAGCTGACAATCGCTTTATCAGTTTCATTCAAGCTCTCTTTTTTCTTCATGACTGCTGTTTCTAAATCCATCTGCATCCCCCTTATTTTTTCTAACTACATCAAGAATATCATGGGCAATGAAAAAAGGATAGCTTGTTAATAGCTATCCTTCAGGGGAGTTAATAGTAAGTATTATTTCAATTCTGGCCAATATGGTGCATTAACTGGAATCATATCGTCTAAAATCTTCTTAGCAACTGAAGCATCTGGAATTGTCTTGTTCAAAGCAAAGGCTTGAAGCATCTTGTTATAAGAATGTTCAACGTAGGCATCAACAACTAACTTTTCACAGGTTTGTTGTTCCATCATCAAGCCTCTTTGGAATCTTCCAGCCATACCAGTTGCCATTGGTTGAATACCATCTGCACCAAACAATGCTGGAACTTCAACAATTGAATCTGGATCCATATTGGCAATAGCGCCATCGTTAGCACAGTTTGCCAAGAATTTTTCATGGGTATTAAAAGCAATGGCATGAATAATATCTACAATATATTCTGAGTGCAATCCTGAAATATCCCAAATATTATCCTTAGCAGTACCAGCTTCAACAATACGTTCACATTCACCAAAAACAATCTTTTGACGATGTTCAAGAATTTCATCAGTACGAGTATGGTTTGGATCTGCATTTGCTACTTCATATTGTGGGAAGTAGTAGTATTGCATATAGTTATTCGGTAAAGTTTCAGGTTCAAGCTTATATTCATCTGCTACCTTCTTAAAAGTTGCTTCCCATGATGGTTCAGTGTCTTTATCATAATCGCCACCTACCCAGTAGCCATGTTCTCTGACGTACTCCTTAAGCTTAGGCATCAAATCTTCGCCGGTCTTCTTATTTCTTACTTCTTTCCACCAGCCAAAGTGATTCAAACCATAGTAGTTGAAGTCAATATCATGCCAGCTATTTAATCCACAAATAGCTGCCATTCTGTCCATATCATCAATAGGCATATCACAGATGTTAATAACTTTTGCACCTGGACGAAGACGACGACAAGCTTCAGCAACAATTGCAATTGTATTGGAGTAGTTAATCATCCAAGCATTTGGTGAGTATTCTTGCATCCAATCAATAATTTGAAGAATTGCAGGAATCGAACGAAGACCATATGCCATTCCTCCGGGTCCGGTAGTTTCTTGACCATTTACACCATATTTTAATGGAATCTTTTCATCCAAACTTCTCATGTGATACTTACCAACACGAATTGACCCCATTACGAAATCAACATCTGTAAAGGCTTCTCTTGGATCAGTAGTATATGAGAATTTAATTTGTGGAGCTCTTTCCTTCATAATGATTTTAACAGCTTCACCGATCTTCTTTTGACGTTCTGCATCATTATCATAGAACTTCAATTCTCTCATTGGGAACTTGTCTTGACTCTTGATCAAATCAAGAACGAATCCTGGTGTAAAAGTACTACCACCACCGGCAATAACTACTGAGTATTTCTTATCATTCATCTTCCATATCTCCTTTGATAAGTTTTTATCTCAAAATCTGTTTCATTTACCTTACGGCTATATTTATACCATCATTTTCTGTAAATGTATTCGCTTTCACACGTTTAAAACTTTGTTTCGCAGGTTGGAACGCGTTTCAAGCCATGAAATATATTTTGATTGCTTTAAACAGTAGTTACATTAAGTAGTTTTATTAATTTTTGCATTGATGTTTAACCTGAATTAAACATACCTGTTTCAAAAATTACATAGCTTTTATTAAAATAGTTTTTATATATTTATTCTTCTATTTTAAACACTATACACATATACTTAAAAAATAAAATAATCCACCTTATTTATTGAATTAAAGGCGTTTTCATATTGTATAGATTATCCAATTGAAATATAACATAAGTTATAAATATATATTTTATTATATAATTTCAACTTTTAATCAAAAAAATAAATTATTTATTTATACGTATAGATTATTCCTGTCTATTAGCTAATAGCGCCACATCAACTTTTTGACTTACATTTTTCAAGTACATTATCTAGTCACTATTGTTATTAAATAAATGGATGTCTAGACATAAATTTTATTCCTGTTAATCTATCATTTGAAGAGACTTATAGCGACTCTTAAAGGACTGACTACCCTTTAAGAAATAGAGTTTTATACATTGGGACTTAAATAAAATTTTTTATAATCATAGGGGATTAGGAATAATGAAACGCAATATAAAACTTTTATCGACTATTAGTGTTGCTGCAGCTTTAGCAGGTAGTGCTATTTTTGTTATGAATAATAATCAAGAAGACAATTCAACAGTTCAAGCTGCATCAATTACATTGCCTTCTGGCTATACTAAAAATGCTGTTATTAAATGGAATCAAACTGGTAAAGCAAGTAAAGCCTTAATTAATGCCTCAAAAAAGGGCATGATGGAAAACACTAATAGCGATGCAGGTTCTGACAATACTCTAGTTAATGTTACTAAGTTGACTAATAGTCAAAAAGTTGAGTTGAGCAAATATACTTTAAGTTTAATCAATTCTGCTCGTAGCCAACTTGGCAAAAAACCTTGGACATATAGAAGTGGCGCTTTACGTTTTGCAGATCGTGTTGCCAATCAGTACTATACACATAACAAGTCATGTTGGGATCCTGATCATTATGTAGCTGGTATTTTACGGGCTGCTAAAGCTTCAGGTCTTAATTCAAATGCAGGTCAAGTATATGAAGATGAAGCAGGCTTACCTATTTCATCACAATATGGCTCAAATCTTCGTACTATGTCAGTTTTAAAGAATCAAATTTACTTTAATGTAAAACAAATGCTTTTCGGTGGTTTTGCCGGTAGCGATAGTCAAATGAATGATTCTTCAAGATATACTGAATGGGAACACGCCGGTGATTTACTTGGTTGTCGTACAAAGAATTATGATGCCAAGACTAAATACTTTGGTGTAAGTTTTAGTGGATTAAAAGATGATCAAAGTAAGATTAGTGTTCACATGATTGGTGTTGCAAAACGTTATATTCAAAACTACAAAAAATTTAACCACTAATTTGACTTGTAGTTTATAACTTTTAATACAGTTCCTAATCTCAAAAGTGCAAATAGTTCAGTCATCTGTTTACACTTTTTTAATTTGTCAAATATAAACAAAAAAGCAAAAGTGTCTTTATTTTTCAGACATTTTTGCTTTTTTGTATTCTATATTAGACAAGATTTATAACTAGGCTTTTCATAATAAAAATCAATTTCTACTATTTTTTTGTAATAAATCTAATAATATCAATGATTAGGGAACCTTTTTTAGAAAAATAATGTAATCCTATCATTTAACTTTCTACTTTTAAAAAAATTTTTTTAATCAATTGAATTGCTTGTAAGGGCTTTACTCATGCTTACATTGTGCTATAAACCAATTGTTATCGCTGGTGGCTATTGCTATATTCATTCATAATTGGTATATTTTTATAAAAATTATCGTTTAACATATTTTATAAATAGAAAGCGATAGCGAAAGGGAGGAATTAGAGTTGAAAATTAGACTAGCTCGCACTATTTTAAGAGAGGAACTAGCCCAAAATTCAATCAATAAGTATTCAGTTAAGCAATACTGTCAAGCTAGTGGAGTAGGTCGTGCTAGCTTTTATAGCACTTATAATGGTATGCCGGATTTATTTTGCAATACCTTACAATTTGAGATTCGCAAGCATTTTCAAAATTACAGTGATTGCAATTCAAGGAAATTAGTATATGCATTACTAAAAGAAATCGGTGACCACCGCATTTATTATACAAATATCTATCGTTTGACCAACAAAAACACTAGTAAGATACATATTTGTCATCAGATCAATCATGCATTTTTTACTGAAATGCAAAAGCATCTTCAAAATAGTAACTGTTCTAATAAACAAATCCAAAGCATGACTAATATTATTTTTTCACGTGTAGTTAGTTGGGTTGCCCATAACTGTAAAGAAAAAGTATTGGATGTGTATGTAGACTTAGAATATGTCTTACCATCAAACTAAAAAAAGGCGTAGTTAAACTACGTCTTTTTATAGCTGCTTAACCATATGATCATAGCTTCGATCACCAATAGTCATTGTTTTTTCTACTCGATAACCTTTGTGGAGATATAAAGCCTGAGCACGTGGATTTTCTTTATCTACATTTAAACTAATAATTTTATAGCCTCGGTTTCGGCCAATTTCTTCTGCCTCATCCATTAATTGACTAGCATATCCCTCACCCCAATGATCAGGATGCACAGCTAAAGCATCAATATACCATTCATCTGGCCAAGCTTCTTGATCGTCAAAAATCACAGTAGAAATTGGTAAGCCAGCTTTAGCATAATTATGTCTCAATACTATATCAATAATTTTCTGATCATCATAAGAATACATATCTAAAATACCCGTTACTTGACCATCCACCTCAGATACCCAAATTCGGCGATATGAATAACGGTAATAATCAGAAATGAATCCTAGTTTCATCAAATTATAAAATTGATCTTCCGGTAGTGTTTCAATCGATTTCATCTGCATTTCTTCAAAAATTTGTTTAAGAATAGGATATACAAACGGAAAATCTGTTTTTCTTGCTTTTCTAATCATTTTTATCTGGTTGTACCTCTATATTTTTTATTTTCTTAAATTAATATACCATAATTAAACAGGACCCAATACTCATTGTATTAGGTCCTGTTCTTATGTGAGACAACTGTAAGCTCACTCAAAAATAGATTTAGAAATAAATATTAAAATTAAGCGATTGATACCCAGCCTTGATTTGCCAACATATCAGTCATAGCTTCTGCTGTAAAAGTGTGCTTACCAAATTTAACTTCATTTGCATCATTTAAAATCATTTCAGTGTTGTTCATAATTGTTACCTCACATTCAACTCATAACTCTCTTCACAGACTATAATAACACGTGTTATTTAAACTGCAAGTGTTTTGCTTATAAAAATAAAAATAATTTTCTATTTTCTTCTTCCAAGCTTATTTCACTACATTTATCGTCACTGTAAATCTGATGATAAAATTTTTTATTAAATATATTTGGTGTTATTTTTATTATTATCGCTTTTAATTTTGTGCGGAAAAGCAATAAAGGATTACATAAATTTATATATCGCTCAATATGGGATTAAATAAATAAAAAGACCTAATGTATATTACATCACGTCCTTTTCTCTATTTATTGGAGACTATTCTAGATAATTATTTATCAGCAATATGTATTAATCGTTTGAAACCCAACCTTGATCTGCCAAAATATCAGCCATGGTCTTAGCAGTAAAAGTATGCTTACCAAACTTTACTTCTTGCTTTACTTCAACATCGTTTAAGATCATTTCTGCGTTCATCATAATACATCTACCTCACATTCAACTTGTATCTCTTATTACTCTCTTCATCAACTATAATAACATATGTTATTTAAAATACAAGTGTTATTTTTAAATAATATTTAAAAGCCTTTTTTCTTAAATTAAACGTTATCTATAATTTTCGTAATTCAAAAAATCCTAATATATTTTATAGAATTTCAACAAACTCATAATACTTTATTTTTTTAATTTCGCTCACATATATACTGGACATCAAAAGCAAAAATATTTACTATACAAGACCATATAATAATAAGGGAGAATATAATTTTTTCAATTATATCTTTTATTAAATTTATATAAGATTGTTATTTTATTGAGTATTTTAAGCTAGCAATAAGTTGGTACCTAGCCTAATATTATTGTTTTAAATGTACTTTGGTGCTATGCTCTTCGTGTAAGCGCTTATGTTATTAATTACAATTTTTTTAGAAGATCAAATTCTTCTAAGGAGCACAGAAAATGGATAACTCAGAAGAAAAAAAGCTGGAAGCTTTGGGAGCATTCGAAATTAGTAGAAAAATGCTTGCACTTGCTCAAAAAAATGAGAAAAGTAATATTTTCTTAAATGCTGGACGTGGTAATCCTAACTGGATTCAAACTTTAGCACGTCTTGCTTTTGTAAGATTAGTTCAGTTTGGAGTAACTGAATCCAAACTTACTATTAATAACGGCATTATGGCTGGTTATATCAATACTGATGGCATTCGAGAAAGATTATTTGCATTTTTGGATCCTGATAAAAATGACGAAGATAAATTCTTAATTGATGCCGTAAATTATTGTCATACAGAATTAGGTCTCAATCGCGACAAAGTCGTCGCAGAATGGGTAAATGGTGCTGTCGCAAATAATTATCCTGTTCCTGACAGATGTTTAGTTAACACCGAAAAGATAATAAATTATTTCTTACAAGAATTATCATATAAAGATGCTAATTTAGCTGAGCAAACAGATCTTTTCCCTACTGAAGGTGGTACCGCAGCAATCGTCTATGCCTTCCACTCATTAGCAGAAAATCATTTACTCAAAAAAGGTGACAAAATTGCTATTAATGAGCCTATTTTCACCCCATATTTACGAATTCCTGAATTGAAAGATTATGAACTCGTAGAAGTAGATCTCCATTCCTATGAAAAAAATGATTGGGAAATTGAACCAAATGAAATAGAGAAATTAAAAGATCCTTCAATTAAAGCTTTAATAGTTGTAAATCCTACTAATCCAACTTCTAAAGAATTCGATACTAATGCCTTAAACGCTATTAAGCAAGCAGTAGAAAAGAATCCTAAATTAATGATTATTAGTGACGAAGTATATGGAGCATTTGTGCCAAACTTTAAGAGTATCTATAGCGTAGTTCCATATAACACCATGTTAGTTTACTCATATTCAAAATTATTTGGATGTACCGGATGGCGTTTAGGTGTTATCGCTTTAAACGAGAAAAATGTATTCGATGATAATATTGCTCACCTAGATAAAGTTGAATTACGGCAATTGCATAAACGTTACAGTTCAGTAGTTCTAGATCCCGATAAAATGAAATTTATTGATCGTTTATGTGCTGACAGTAGATCAATCGGTCTTTATCACACAGCCGGTTTATCTACACCACAACAAATCATGGAAGCTTTATTCTCCATGACTCACTTGTTAACTTCTACTAATGGCGGCAGCGATGATCCTTATATTGATATTGCTAGAAAATTAGTTTCAGAAAGATATGATCAATTACACGATGCAATGCAAGCACCTAAAGATGAAACTGATACTAATACTCACTATTATTCATTAATTGATATTTATCGCTTAGCAGAAAAAATTTATGGTAAAGAATTTAGAGATTATTTAACTAATAACTTTGAACAAGTTGACTTCTTACTAAAGCTTGCTGAAAAGAACGGCGTTGTTTTAGTAGATGGCGTCGGTTTCGGTGCTAAACCAGGTGAATTAAGAGTATCACAAGCCAATTTGCCTACAGAAGACTATGCTTTAATCGGAAAACAAGTCTTAGAGTTATTGAAAGAATATTACGAAGAATTCAAACAAAATAACTAAGGAGCTGATTGAATTATGTGGCATTCAGTATGTAATTTCTTTCTAACTAATCCCTCTGTAGCCATCTTCTTAACACTAGGCTTAGGTTATTTAGTTGGTAGATTTCATATCAAAAGCTTCAAACTTGGTGCAACAGTTGGTGTACTACTAGTTGGATTAATTATTGGACAAATGGGAAAATTTCAAATAGCTCCAGTTGTTAAAAATCTTTTCTTTGACTTATTTATTTTTACAATTGGCTATGAAGTTGGTCCTGTGTTTATTGCCAGTTTTAAGAAAAAAGGTATTAAATTCATCATTCAAAGTGTGGTATTTTCAGTAATTGCATTTGTCGTATCTTTTGCATTATTTAAAATATTTCACGTTAACTTTGGTGAAGCCGGTGGTATCATTGCAGGTTCATTAACACAATCAGCATGTATTGGTACCGCTAATTCAGCAATTGAAGCATTACATATTTCGCAAGCTGCTAAAACTGCTGCAATGTCTCAAGTTGCAATTGCTTATGCCCTAACTTATGTCTTTGGTACTATTGGCGTTTTGATTTTCTTAAAGAATATTGCTCCTGCAATTTTCCATGTTAACTTAAGAGAAGCAACGAAGGAATATATTGAAACAAATCATATTAAAACTGATACAAAAAGCGTAAAAATTTCTGCAAACATTCGTGTTAGAGCATTTAGAATTAATGCAGAAAATAAGTATATTGGTAAAACTATTCTAGACTTTAATAATGACAATGCAGGATTGAACATTGAAGAAATAGTTAGAGATGGTAAAACATTGACTAGTCCTTCAACGGTCCTAGCTAACAATGACATTATTTTAGTAATAGGTAGTATTAAAAACTTCGCTGACTTTACAGATAAAAAATATAATTTATCAGAAGTTGATGCCAATAATTATCCATTACATTTGAAAAAGACAACAATTTTATTAACTAAAGTATACAATTACAATACCCTTGAAAATATGCTTGCTAATGGTGTAATTATTGAATCTGCATATCACGATGATAAGAAAATCACTGATTATACTTTATTATCCGTTGGCGATCATATCACTGTAATTGGACCACAAAGCTACTTAACTAATATTATGAAAAATATTGGTTACGAAAAAGCTGCTGGTACCAAAACAGATGTTAGCTTCCTATCAATCGGTATTTTCTTAGGTATCTTGTTAGGTGCAATTGTAATCACAATTCATAAAATTCCACTTACCCTAGGTGGCGGTGGCGGTGCTCTATTTGCCGGATTATACTTCGGCTGGCTCCAAGAAAAGCATCCAAATATTGGTGTAATTCCTCCTTCCACCAGATGGTTACTAAAGAGCTTGGGTTTGAACCTATTTATTGGTGTAGTAGGTCTTCAAGCCGGGAGTGGCTTTGTCACTGCTTTAAAAGAAATGGGCTGGCTAGTATTTGTTATCGGTATTTTAGTTTCAATACTCCCTCATTTATTTACCCTATTATTTAGCAAATTTATATTAAAGATGAACATTGTTGATAATATCGGATCACTTTGTGGATCTGGTACTATCACTGCAGCTTTAAACGCAGTTAATGCTGAAACTGATTCAACTGTATTTGCATTAAGCTACACTCCTACATATGCATTAGGCAACATATTCTTAACTGTTATGGCTCCTCTAATTGTTGCATTACTCGCATAAAATTTATAGTCTCGATCCTCTTAAAATCCCTATCGCATTGATAGGGATTTTTTATGGTTCTCTGGAAAAACAAAAATACTGATAATCATTTATTTAACAATGATTATCAGTATTTTCTGTGTTTTTAACAAAACTATTTAATCGCCTAGATCATCCAAAGACTTTAATTTATTTACATACCCATTGACTTCCGCTTTTTGACCTGAGTTAACATAATAATCTGACTTTAAACGATCTACTGTATATCTCTCAGTCTTATACACACCATCCGAAACAGTATGATCAGGATCACTATATTTTACAATAACCTGATTACCTTCTTGTTTAAACCAGTAATAAGATGCTGGAGAACCACCAGTAGTAATACAATCATAGCCATTTGTTTTACCATGACCAGCAGAATCACTAAAGTACATCGTACCATCCTTCAAATTATCTTTGAACCAGTCTCCGTCTTTTAATAGTCCAATAAATACACCTATTAACTTAGGATCTTCTGAAGATGAATCATCTGCTGAAGAATTGCTATCATCACTATCTTTATCAGGCATTGAAGCAGTTTGACCACCTGCAATTGCATTAAAGCCATTGATCAGATCTTGATTAGCAGTTTCTTTAACCATTACCTTATCACCATTAGTTGTTTCATCAACTAATACGACTGGCTTGCCGTCATGAAAAGAGAAAAAGTATGTAATATGCCCCTCAAGTGGAGCTTTATCACTATCATGATTATAGATAGCTACTACATTGTAATCCGCATTTCCCTTACCATCTGGATTATATGCTATTGATACTTTCTGATTATTTATATAAACTCGATCAAAGTCTTGTGGAAATTTTTCACCGGCTGCAGTAGTTATTTGACCATCTCCATCATATTTATCATATTCTTGATTCATCGAGTCCGCCCAATCATCAAAGAAGTCATCAAGCTTATCCTGTTTACTTGTATCCCACAAAGCTGTGCTTACACTAGCATTGTGCCCAAATTTACCACCATTATCAGTATTGCTATGATTGGTCTTTTTAACTTGTCCCACACCATTTTGTTTAGCAACACTACTATTCTTTTTATTATTTTGACATCCTGTTAGCGCTAGAATAGCCATTCCAGTTAACATAAACCCAATAATTCTCTTTTTCAATTTTTACTCCCACTATTTCAAATCAATCGTTAAATCGAAAGTTTTATCCAACGCATCATCATCACTGTCTTGCGCAGAAGCATCAAACTTCATCCGAATGTTTTTTAATGATGAAGTTGACTTTAAATTTTGAATTGGAACTGTAATTGTACCTGATTTAGTTATCCCATCATTGATATCGCCGTCCCAGTTTTCCATACTGTCGGCATCATGCTGTTCACCATTAGAATAACTATAAGTTCCTTGAGTCGGATATATTGAAATATCATCATCTGCTTTAACCGACATATAAATTCTGGCAAAGCCATGAATCATAAACTTACCATCATTTGATGAGTCATACTTATAAGGTTTAACAGTTTGATATATTACAACTTTTTTAATTGTTACATCCCCACCATCCCAGGAATGATCTGTATAATTTACGCGGTAAGTTTTCATTGCTTTAATTTTGTAACTCTTGTAATCAACTTTCAATATGTGATCATCTTTTGTTGTTTGGTTACTATCAACTGTAGTACTTGTTGAATCTCTAAAACTACCATCTGTCAAAATAAAGAAGCCCATTGAAATTACTAAAATTGATAGAACAATAATTACCCAAGTTGACCAATTTCTATACCATGGTCTATTTTGGGGAGATTGTGCTATTTTTTCAGATTGATTATTTTCAGTAGATACCATTACATCTTGGTAGGGATGCTTGCGATATCCTAATTTCCCCCATGGACAGCCTGCCGCATAAATAATCATTAATATGATTCCATAGATAGTTGCATCACTATAATCCAGCATTGCACCATAAATTGAGTTCAATGCAATAACTATGAAGAAGATAATCTTAACAATTAATTCTGCTTTTTTATTAGCTGGTTTCTTTAGTGTCACAAAGTACCAAATAGCAAGTCCAATTGCCCATGCACCATAAAAGTAAAGAAATTGCTGGAATTGTCTTACTCGCCCAACCCATGCGATTCCTAGTAGAACTTGAGAATAACCTATTATTCCCACAGCAAAAATTGCTAGAAGAATTGCCCCCACTAATCTTCTAACATTCAAAGTATTATTCGGTTTCACCTTATTTTCCCTCCAAAAATATAATAAACAAACATTTTTATTATAAAACAAAAAGCCGTAGTATTAACTACGACTTAATGTATTAACTCTAATGCTCTAACTATTCAGCTTTAATATCCATATTTAATTCGATTGGGCAGTGGTCTGATTCATCAATGTTATTCAAAATATCTGATCCTTCCACCTTGTCTGTCAATGCATGTGATACCAAGAAGTAATCTAAGCGTTCACCAATATTCTTATCTCTAGCATTGTCATGTCTGCTCCAATAAGTATAAGCTTCGTCCTTTGGATGAAGTGTACGGAATGTATCTTCAAAACCTGCATTAAGCAATTCAGTGAATTCTTTACGTTCATCACCAGTAAAGCCAGCGTGGTTCTTATTCTTTTCAGGCTCAGCTAAATCGATTTCATCGTGAGCAACACTCATGTCACCGCCGATAATTACTGGCTTATTGTTTGCAAGCTTGGTGACATAGTTTCTAAATGCTTGTGCCCACATTACTCTAAAATCAAGGCGTTGTAATTGTTCACCTGCATATGGTGCAAAGGTATTTACATAGTAGAACTTAGGAAATTCTAAAGTAATAGTTCTACCTTCACGGTCAAATTCAGGAATCCCAATACCATTATATACAGCTAATGGCTTAATTTTGGTAAAGACAGCAGCACCATCATAACGCTTTTCTTCAGAGAAATTCCAGTATTGGTAATATTCTGTTAAATCAATCTTTACTTCTTTTGGAGATAAACGAGTATCTTGCATCCCAAAAATATCAGGATCTAAATCCAAAAATGTATCTAAAAATCCGTGACGTAAACATCTACGAAAACCATTAACATTCCATGATACAAACTTCATATTCAAGATCTTCTTTCTTATAATCTATACAACATTTTGATCCTACCTCTATTGTAGTCATTTATTGAATGATAGGTATAACAATTACTAAAAAAATATTTATAAAATCCATATTTTTAAAAAATAAGAAACAAAAAAGAGGCATATTATCCTCTTTTCATAAATTAACTTGCTATTTGTTTTTGACGATATTCTTTAGGTGAACATCCCATATATTTTTTAAACATTTTATAAAAATAAGAAGGATTTTCATACCCCACTGCTAATGAAATACCTTCAACTGGAGTATTAGTAAGTGCTAGGTACTCAGCCGCAACGTTGATTCGCTGCAAATGAACTAATTTTATAAACGTATAACCCGTCTTTTCCCTCAAAATCGAAGATAGATAGTTTGGATTAAAGTTAAAATACTTTGCCATACTCTTAAGATTGATAGTTTTATAATTTCTTTCAATATAAAGAAGCAAAGTCAGTAAATCAATTTCATTATTATTTTGAACTTCTTTTTGTGTCTGAAAAACGGCATCTTTAGATGCAATTCTAATTAATCGAATAAATAACTCTAATATCTCTAATTTAATAATCTGATTACTATAGTCATCAGGACAATAATACTCAGAAATAATATTATAAATTTTATTAACTACATGAACATCATGATGAGTACGAAATACATTAAATGCTCCATGAGAATCATCACTAGATAAAAGCGAAAATACAATAGAAGAAACAGATTGAGCATTATGTGAATGGGTTAAAAAGACTAAATCTTCTAAAGAAAAAGCTGCTCTTTTTAAGGCGATTTTTATCATAATTGTCTTATCATCAATAGGTTCAACTTTATGTATTGTTTTACACCCGATAATGATAATTTCATTCTCATTGAGAGTTATAGCTTCGTTAGCTGTTTTTATAACACAACTACCTGACAAAACTACCATCATTTCAACATAATTATGTATATGATACGGAACAAAGCTATTTATAGGCTGAGTTGAAAGGGAAATTAATTGTCCATTTTTTTCAAAAGAATTATCATTTAATGTGTCAAAAAATTGATATACAGGCTCACCCTCAACATGCTTTATAATTATGGGATGTAATCTATTTTTTATTTCTTCCCAATTTTGAAAATCATTATTTTTACGTAGTACTTTTAAGATTTCAGCATTCATCATCAACACCGAGCCTTTATTAAGTACAACTTTAAAAATAGTTTTAAAGTATCTGTTAAATAGACACAATTATTATGCGTTTTACTACGATTTTATTTATATTTAATGGATAAACTATATATTAGCGGCCAAATGTTATTAGATAACAAGGGTAAGAGATGTTAATATATCTATTCAGACACACATTTATTTACTACGTAAAATTAATTTTTATAAGTTTTTATTCAAATTTTAGATAAACATGTTATTTTATTTCTAGATATTAATTTTATCTTGTTTAACTAAATTAGTCACAAAAAATGCTTTAAAAGTATTTGCAAAATTCACAAATAAGCATAGATTTAACCTTTTGTAATTATTCCAACTCAATTTTTCCTTTAACATCCTGTTTAAATATTCTTATCTATCCATATCTTATGATAGATAAAAATAACAACTTACACTATGTTGTAAATAAAGATTGAACATGTTGCTTTCACATATTTTATTAGTTTTTTAAGCATTTCTGTTAATAGAGCACTCAAAAGAATAAAAAAAGACCAAGCAACAATTGCTTGGCCTAATTCTCTACTCACTATTCATGCTGCTTGCCTTTGGCGATATTCTCTTGGCGAGCAGCCCATATGATTTCTAAAAATTTTATAGAAACATGATGGATCTTCATACCCTACCGCTAACGAAATACTTTCAATTGATATATCTGTAAGCGATAAATATTCTGCGGCTACATTTATACGTTGCAAATGAACCAATTTAATGAAAGTATACCCGGTCTTTCTTTTTAAAATAGAAGATAAATAATTAGGATGAAACTTGAAATGCTTAGCCATACTTTTCAAAGTCACAGTTTTATAGTTTTTTTCAATATAAAGGAGCAAAGTTAGCGCATCTACTTCGTTATTTTTATGATCTTCTTTCTGTGTTTGAAGTATGGGACCTTTCGATGCCAACCTAACTAAACGAATAAATAATTCTAATATTTTAAACTTAATAACCTGGTTACTATAGTTATCGGGACGATAATACTCACGAATAATATTATTAACTTTGTTAACAACATTTACATCATGTTGTGTGTGAAACACGTTGAAAGCTCCATACGAATCGTCATTAGATAAAAGGAAAAATACAGTAGAAGATACAGATTGAGCATCACGTGAATGCGTTAGAAATGTTAGATCTCTTAGTGAAAAAGCCGTTCTTTTTAAAGCAATTTCCACTACGATTGTCTCATCATTGATGGGTTTAATTTTATGAATCGTCTTACATCCAATGATCATAATTTCATCTTGGATAAGAGTAATCGATTCGCTCTGGGTTTTTATAACACATCTTCCCGACAAGACCACCATCATTTCAACGTAATTATGTACATGATATGGAACAAAACTATTTACTGGTTGTGTCCTAATCGAAATTAATTGTCCATTTTTTTCAAAAGAATTGTCATTCAGCGTATCAAAAAATTGATACACTGGTTTGCCATCAACATATTTTACAATCTTAGGATGTAATTTTTTATTTATTTTTCCCCAATCTTGAGACTTATTATTTTTACGCAGTATTCTTAGAACTTCAGCATCCATTGGTTGCACCGAACCTTTATAATAAGTACAAATTTACACATCCGTATATGGGATAAAATTCTTATATGTTAGACTATCAGACTCCTATTGCACGTATTGATAGCTTTAACGTAGACTTTGACGATAAACTATTATAATTTATGAGTGTTATTCGGATAAAAATAATTGATAGAATTAAAGAATATATCTATCAAACGTAGATTTTTCACTACGTAAAATTAAGTTTCTTGAAGTATTTAGCCTAGAAATATATAAATATGTTGATTTTTTAGAAGTTCAATTTACGAAGGTTTTGATAGTTCATACAAACTCTTATTCTTTAAAATTTCATCAAATTCAATTACTGACACAAAAGCCTTACTACCAGTCGATAATAACTAACTTAAATTTTGAAAATCAACGATTTCTCATTCAATTATGCTTACTAATTTTCGGATTAGTCAGTCATATTTGTTACTAAAATATTTAAGCTTACAGCATTAGCATTTTGGGATTCGTATGATTAGGTTTATTTGGATTGTTTTATCGGATCAACTTCTTCTGATTCAATCAAAGCTAACTGACTTATTACAGAGAGTGTTAAGGTTATTTTAGCGGCTATTAGTTTATCCAAAGTTAACGATGTATCCGGTTCTGGATTGTTAAGATTTCCAGGACTGACCGGTACAACTTCCTGCATAAGTATGGATTTCAATTTGCACTTTTTTAACTTTAAACAACTACCTATAATTTAAATTTTAAGTTATGCTCACAGAACCAATAGAATTTCTTAGGAATTATTCTGTTTTTATGAATTAGTTTTTGAGATAACCTAACCACAATTACTAAATTTATGCCTATATAACTTAATTTAAAGTAAAAGAATATAACATCATATATCCCCAAAAGACATTAACTTATAGTTTGTCTTCTACAAATTAGTAGCCCACACTAACATAACTACTATAGTCATTACAGCAATTGTCACATTAAGAACATTTGAAATAGTAATAATAAGAAGTCTTGAGATTACTCTCTTTTAATGCAATAACGTACTCACTTTAACTTAAGAAATAACACTACGAGGAATGTGAATACTGGCAATAACAGCGTTATTAACATCTAAACTTCATTACTATACAATTACCAAATCTTTTTGCTTTTTCATTATTTACTAAATGGGAATTATTTTAAGAAATCAGCACATAAAACTTTATTTATTGTTTTGCTTTTAAGGATAAACATGTATAGATCTTTTATTAAATCATGTAAAGTTAATTTTTTCCGATATTAAATCAACTATAAAATTATCTTCTGATAAAAATTGATGATTATTATTTAACATTTTAGGGAGCACAATTATATCAAGCAATAAGATTAACATTTTCATTAATATCAGTTTTAAATTTAATGGTGAAATGCCCTGACACCATTACGCCTTACACGTTTTAACTTTGATCATCTAAACAAAAATTAATACTAAAAGTTGAATCTTTGAACAACGGAACTTTAATTAACGTAACTATGCACATAACTAATTATTTTACTGAATGACAATTAAAGTTGTTTTTCAAATTAATTCAATTAGTTTCACCTATGGTAGCTAGGATAAAAGTTTGCCATCGAGACTGATCATTAGAACTATTAATTTCTAATTTTATACCATCACCTCCTTAATTAAATTAATCATCAAATACAATTTTCCTAGTTTCATAATAGATAAATTATGATATTAAAACTATGTCATAAAAAAAGATCAAGCATGGTGATTTCACACATGTTTGATCTTTTTTTATTTTTATACATTAATGCCAAGCACCTTGCACAAAATCATATAAGTTCTTTAACTCATCTTAAAGTTGATCTAATTGATCAATAAGCTGAACCTTAGAGCGACATTGGCAATGCAATTCTTGAGTTATACTTGGAAGAATTGATACAGGGTGAAAAAGATATTTTGTATAAATTATTTACTCTTCGTAAACATGGATAAATACCTGCCTATTTCCTACTATTTTTATGAATAGCAGTAGCTTCATTAGACCGCTTCAACTTCTTAAGTACCTCATCAGAATGTACTGATACATATGAAAATACGAGCACATCTACCACAAACATCTGACTTATTAATGAAGTTGTAGCTCCAGACCTAATTGAAGGCTCACCAATATCCTGAGTTAATAAAACTAAATCTGCTTTTTTAGCAACAAATGAGCGTGGATTAGCTGTTAAAAGCAGTGTGGGGATACCAAATTTATCAGCCACTTTCTGAATGTCACTGACTTCTGTAGTCTTACCATCATTACTAATCAAAATTAATAGATCATCTGATGTAAAAGAAGCCAACTGAGCCAAAGCTACATGTAAATCGGATATATAATTAATATTTTTACCGACACGCATAAATTTTTGATACATATCACTAGCAACTATTCCAGAAGCACCAGCCCCATAAACTAAAATTGAAGAAGAATTATAAATTTTTCGAACAGCTTTTTCCACACTATTATCATTCAGTCCGCTTTGTGTGGCTTCAATGGCACTTTCAAAGCGAGCGGCCATAGTATTCTTAATTGCAGCAATACCTTCTCCTGCATCAAATTCGTGATAATCATTATTATTTACACTTGACTGTGCAGCAACTAATTGCAGCTTTAAATCACTGAATCCATTAGTACCAATTTCTCGACAAAAACGGACGATAGTTGCAGTACTAATACCTGTATCTTTAGAAAGTTTTTGAATTGAGGAAGAAATAACATTTTCAGGATTTGCAATAATATAATCGCCTAAGAGTTGTTCTTTTTTAGGTAATTGTGATTTTTTACCTTTAATTATTGAAAAAATGTTTTGCATATTTATTTCCTATTCTTTAAATAGATAAAATTTCTGACTTGGTTTAATCAAATCGATTAAAGGAAGAGAGCCATTAGTCACTTTTCCAACTACATTTACCTTCTTATTCATAGTGAGAGCATCTTTAACTAGTTGAATTTCTCCCGCATATCGCTCATAAAGACAATTGTTTAAAGTAATGCTCCCCACTTCTCTTAAAATTGTATTTTCTGGAGTAATCCTTGGTGCAGCATGCATCCGTGAATCTTCACAACGGACAACATGTTCTGCAGGATCAGGACGCTGGTTGTGTTTCCCTAGAATATAATTGTACATTTCTTCAGAAATATTTTCTGCTTGTTTCGTATAAAGAATAATACTGTCCGTTTCTTGATAATTCTTTATCTGATCAAGAGCTTTATCACTTATTCCTGGATCTCCCAAATAAAGTAAATCAGCTCCTAATTCTTTTAATTCTAAAATACTAGCTAAGGGATCATAATTTCTTTGATACTCCAAAGTTGGTAATCCTTCGTGTAATGGTCCTCGTAGATTTTCATCCCCAGCGAAAAATGCTTGTACCTTCAGCCCATATTGTTTAAACATTTGCGTCTGTTTTCTAAAAATTGTCGACTAATACCTGTATCAGGACATGGATAAAAATTAAACCATGCCTGAATATTTTTCATTTCTGCATTGAAAGTACCCAATTGCTTTAACTCTTCTTCTGTAAAAGTACTTCCGTTTATTCCAATTTCAATTTTTTGCGATAATTCAGCAATCTGCTTAGGCGCTAACTTGTCATCAATTCTTAACCCAGTAATACCTCTTCTTTTCAAAGAATCTAAACTACTTAATGAAATATCTAATTTTTTCAAGCTAACTTGATCTATATCAACCATTACTTTTAAATTATTATTTTTGGCTAAATTTCCTAAAGAAAATAATCTTTGTTGATATTTCTTAGGATCTTCTTCAGGAATATGAGCTGAGGTAAAAATCCCATCAAACCCATTTTGCTTTAGTCGATTAATATATTGTTCAGTTGCTGAAGTAATATCGTTATTTAAATAAATCGAAAATCCTAACATAATTTTTTCCTTCTATGAAAAAACAAAGCCAAAAAGCTAATCGCTTTTTGGCTTTTAATTAATTGTTTTTAATAACTTCACTGACATTACCGTTATATTGCTCTAATAATTTTTGAGCTTCATCTTTATTAGACTCGGTCTTGATCATGGTAATGGCAAGCGGAACATTATTTTCCGCTTTCTTTAACGTCTGCAACGCTTCTTCTTGTGTTGCATCTGTTACAGCAGAAATAATTCGACTTGCCCGATCAACTAATTTAGAATTTGTCGGCATTACGTCAATCATTACGTTTTCAAAAACTTTTCCTTGTCTGATCATGACCCCAGTTGAGATCATATTCAAGATCATCTTCTGCGCAGTTCCCGATTTCATCCGTGTAGAACCGGTTACTATTTCAGGACCAACTACAGCCTCAATTGCGACCTCAGCATGTTTACCAATTTCAGAATCTTTAACGCAAGCAATTGAAATGGTGAAGGCACCAATTTGATTGGCATATTCAAGACCACCAATTACATAAGGAGTACGACCACTAGCTGCTAAGCCTAAGACAATATCTTGACTATTTAAGTTCAAATCTTTAAGATCTTCAGCGCCTAAATTAGTATCATCCTCAGCACCTTCAACAGCTTTATACATTGCTCCTGGACCGCCAGCAATTAGACCAATGGCTCTTTCTGGTTTAATCCCATAAGTTGGAACTAATTCAGCTGCATCTAACACGCCTAATCTTCCACTGGTGCCAGCTCCAAGATAAATTAACCGACCACCCTTTTTATAGCGGTTAGCTGCCTCATCAATTGCCCTTGCTATTTGTTCATCTTGATTGCCAACAGCTAAGGCAACTTTTTGATCTTCCTCATTCATAATTTTTACCATTTCTACAGTAGAAACAGTATCAATATGTATAGAAGCAGGATTACGTTGCTCAGTAGTTAAATTTTTTATTTCCATTTTATTTTTCCTCACTTACTGGTAACTTCTAGGACGGACTCTCCCGCCTTAACTTCTCCAAATTGTAATAGCTTCATATCCTGAACAGTATCCTTATTAGTTACAGCCATCATTACAACTGGATCTTTACCTGCTTCTTTAATCTTATTGATATTCATTGTTCCAAGGCTTTGACCAGCTTTAACTTTTTGTCCTTCTCTTACGGTAATATCAAATGGTTCACCTTTTAATTCTACTGTATCGATTCCCATATGAATTAAGATTTCAAGGTTACCTTTTGCGGATGTCATAGTCAAAGCATGTTTAGTAGACATGACACTAACTATAGTTCCATCTACTGAAGCCACAATTGATCCATCAGTTGGAATAATTGCGAACCCATCACCTAACATTTTTTGTGAAAATACTTCGTCATTTACTTCTTCTAAACCTTCAATTTGTCCAGAAACTGGGGCTGCAATATCTTGGGTAATTGGCTTAGCAATTGTTGATGTAGTAGCAGGCTTCATATCCAAGTTAGTTGCTTCTTCTTCAGCTTCTCTTCTTTCAGCAACTTCAGGACCAGCTTGACCATCTGGAAGCATAGCTTCTTTTGGCACGCCCCAGAAGTAAGTAGCAATAAAACCACCGATATATGCAGCTAGAAGTCCAAGTACATAAGCCCACCACATGTTATGAGCAATTAATGGAATTAAAGCAACGCCAGATGGTCCAATAGCAATTGAGCCTACTTGACCAAAGGCTGCAACTACAGCACCACCAATACCACCACCGATACATGCGGTAATAAATGGGCGACCTAATGGCAAGGTAACACCATAAATTAACGGTTCACCAACACCAAGAATACCAACAGGTAAAGCACCCTTAATCATATTAACAAGTTGCTTGTTCTTACGACATCTTACCCATAAAGCGACGGCAGCACCTACTTGGCCACCACCAGCCATGGCTAAAATTGGAAGCAATGGTGTAAATCCTAATTTTTGAATCATTTCCAAGTGAATTGGTGTCAAAATCTGGTGTAGTCCCAGCATTACCATAGGTAGGAAGAATAGCCCGAGGATAAAACCAGAAACAGGTCCACCAACTTTAAGTACCCAATTAATTGCGCCGACTAATGAATTTGAGAACCATCCAGCCAATGGCATAATGAGAAATACTGTAAACAGCCCCATTATTAGAATAGTTAAGAAGGGAGTAAAGATAATATCTACCGAATCGGCTATATGTTTATGGAAGAATTTTTCAACATAAGATAAGAGCCATACTCCAAGTAGAACTCCAATGATACCACCTTGACCAGCAGCCAGTGGCTTACCATCAAAAATATTAGGAATAGTTACCGGAGCAACAATACCTGGCAAGTATACAATACCGCCGATGATACCACCCAAGCCTGGTGTAGCACCAAATTCTTTAGCAGTATTAATACCAACATAAATATTCAAGTAAGCAAAAAGCGCACTTGAAATCATTGCTAAAACAGTAACACCTAAGTTCCAAGAACCTGGCAACATTTTCGCAGTGAGCATGTTTCTTAAAATACCTGCTACACCTGAAATTAAACCGGCACCAACAAAAGCTGGAATTAATGGAACAAAAATTGCTGAAATGTGTTGTAAGGCAGCTCTCCACCAAGTCTGTTTAAGTGAGGCTTTGTGTGCAGCATGAACTTCCGCAGCCTTTCTCTCTACTTCACTTTTATTAGCTTGGTAAGAATTAGCTGGGAAAATTTCGCCTTCTTTAACCCCTGCCTTGTCATTCATGATCTTAGCTACCTTGGTATTAACCCCAGGGCCAAGAACGATTTCTAAAGTATCTGCTTCAACAACACCTAAAACACCGTCAATCTTCTTTAACGCAGTAATATTCACTTTTGACATATCACGTATTTTAATTCTTAGACGAGTCATACAGTGAATAATAGATTCGACGTTGTCTATGCCACCTATTTGTGCATAGATTTCATCACTCAGGCGTTGATATTTATCCTTTTCCATGATGTGTTCCTCTATCTATAAAAAGTAACAATATTTCATTTACCAGCTATTAGAATCTTATAGGAAGATATGTAATCGCTTTCTATAATTAAATGTTAATACCTTAAATGGGTATTTGTAAAGCTAAATACTGTGGTTTTGATCAAAATATTTTAAGTTTTATGATCTTGTATAATGAAATTTTGTTTCGTCTTATATTGGATAATAAGTGTTGATTAACAATATTTGACTTAAATAAGAACGCATCCCCGAAAGGATGCGTTCTTAAGTATGAAATAATAAATTTCTATTTTTAACTACAAACTTCTATGAATATGCCTAGCCACTAATTCAAATAATCCACCGGTATATCAGCTTTAAAAGAAAGCAATTTCTGATACCAATAATAGGAATCCTTTAAATACCGCTTGCAAGTACCCTTACCCTCATCATCCAAATCAACATAGATCAAGCCATAGCGTTTAGACATCTGAGTGGTTGATGCAGAAACCATATCAGTAGTTCCCCAGATCATATATCCCATTAATTCAATGCCATCTTCAGTTAAGGACCTTAACATTTCATTGATATGAGCACGTAAATAATCTATGCGATATTGATCGTGAATTTTAAAGTCGTAAGTTAATCTATCCCTAGCACCCAGCCCATTTTCAACAATAAAAACAGGCTTTTGATAGCGATCATACAAATTAATCATAATAAGACGCAACCCAACTGGATCAATTTGCCAGCCCCATTCACTTGTCGGTAAATATTTATTATAAACACCAATGGTTCTATTAGCCTTGGTAATCTGCAAACCTTCAGTATCATGAGCTGTACAGATTGAAGAATAATATGAAAAGGCAACAAAATCGGCCGTATTTTCCTTAATGAGCTGCAAGTCTTTATCGCTCATTTTCACATGAATCCCCATCTCCATCATTTGCTTCAAAAGCACTTGAGGATATTTCCCTCGTAATTGAACATCGCTAAAATTATAGCTTTCTCGCATAATTTGCGTTGCTTTAAGCATATTACGAGGATCACTATTATATGGATAGACCATAGTGCTTGTTATCATACTGCCAACTTTATGACCCAAATAATTTTCATGAATATATTTAGTGACTTTAGCTGCAGCAACAAATTGATGATGCATTGATTGGTAAATAACTTCTTTAAAATTTTTATTTGGAAAACGGTCTTCAACTAATCCAGCTGAGGAGTAAGGATGTCGAATAATACTATCGATTTCATTAATCGGAAGCCAATATTTCACTTTATCGTGATAACGATCAATTACAGTTTTTGAAAAACGATAAAAATAATCAATTATCTTAGGATCATACCAAGAATCATAATTAAGAACTAAATTTAGCGGCATCTCATAATGAGAAAGTGTAACGACTGGTTGAATTCCTAGCTCATGCATTTTAGTAAAAAGTCGATCATAAAATTCCAGACCTTTTTGATTCGGCCTTGCATCATCGCCATTTGGAAAAATACGACTCCAGGCAATCGACGTTCTCATCGAATTAATTCCCATTTTAGCTAACAGTTCTAAATCTGATTGATAATAATGATAAAAATCTACACCGTGGCGTTTACCCCATGATTTACTGCTTTTATCCTGCATTGCACTTTCTATCTCAGCAGTTGTCATGTCATTTACCTTACGATAATCATCTAAATCTTGATTGGGATTAAATCGTTCGCAATCTGCAATCGATATTCCTTTGCCCTCTTCATTCCATGCTCCTTCTACTTGATTAGCTGAAGTAGCAACTCCCCATAAAAAAACATGTGGAACATGATATGTATTCATATTGAATAACCTCTAAGCTAAAATTATTACATTATCTTGGTTGGTAACTTCTTTAGTTGCATCTTTATCCTTTAATACAGTAAGTACTTCTAAAAAATCTTTAGAATTAGTTACGATCATAACAACAGTCGGATCATAACCATTCTTTTTAATTTCATCAATATTGAAATCAAGTAATTCTTGACCGGCGGTAACTTTGTCTCCCTTTTGGACCAGTTGTTTAAAACCTTTTCCTTTCATTTCAACCGTATCAATACCCACATGAATCAAGACATCGGCATCATTACTTAGATGTAATCCAATAGCATGATGAGTATCAAAGATTGCGGTAACTACACCGTCTTCCGGCGCAAAAATTTTTCCTTCACTAGGAACAATAGCAATCCCTTTACCCATAACCCCACTAGCAAAAGTCGGATCAGCAACTTTTGAAATATCTTCTAATTGACCTTTAACAGGTGCATGCAATTCATGCTTTTTATGATCTTTGTCAAAATTTTTCTTTTCTTCTTTTTTAGCATTCTTAACTTGATCCTCATCTATTGGATCATCAAAACCAATTATCCAAGTGGCAATAAAAGTGGCAACACTTGCAACAATAATAACGATAATAGCTTGAACAACAAAGTTCTCAGTCTTTGAAATCCACATTGGTAAACTTAAAAAGGCAGGTGTTACATAAATGAAGGCTTTTAACTTCATGAAGCTGGCAACAATACCGGCAATCGCTCCACCAATCATTGCACCATACATAGGCTTCTTTAATCTTAAGTTAACACCGAACAGAGCTGGTTCAGTAATACCACCAAGATAGGCGGTTACACTTGATGAAAGAGCTAATGACTTTAACTTCTTATTCTTAGTTTTCAAGCCCACTGCAAGTGAAGCAGCAGCTTGAGACATATTCGAACATAATGCGACAACACGAATAATTGGGTCAAAGCCTTGAGTAGCAACTAATTGAATACTAATTGGAGACAAAGCTTTGTGAATACCAATAGATACAAGCCAAGGATATAATGCAGCCAAAATTGGGATAGCAATGACACCAGCATTGCGGAAAAGCCACATTGCAATAAAGCCAATACCTTCTGAAATCCAATTAGAGATTGGCCCAATGATCAAGAAAACTAATGGACCAGTAATCAACATAGTGAGCATCGGTTCCATGAAGACTTTAACCATGCCCGGCGTAATCTTTCTAACAAATTTATAAATATAAGACATAATCCATACAGAAAGAATCGCAGTAATCAAAGTAGACGAATATTGAACCAATGGAACTGGTAATCCTAAAAAATGGAATGGTTTATTAGTAGTTACGATCTGAACCCAGCTTGGATGAACAGTCATTAACCCGATAAAGGCACCAAGCATTCTGTCAGTATTAAAAATTTTTGCAGCTGAAAAACCAACGTAAGCTGGCATGAAATAATATCCAGTATCAAAAATCAAGTTTAATAGTTGATAAGTTTGACTCTTATCTGATAAAACATGACAAATGGTTAAGATTAAAAGTAAAACCTTACCCATACCGGCACCAGCAAGTAATGGTATCGCAGGTGCAATAGAACCGGTGATAGCACCAATGATAGCATCAAATAAATTCTGTTTTTTCTTAGGCTTATTACTGTCACTAGTCTCTATATGAATCATATTGATTAAATCATCATACACATCTTCAACATTATTGCCGATAACTAATTGATATTGGCCACCTTTTTTAACAACTTGTAAGATCCCATCAATCGCTTCAGCTTTTTTATCATCAGCCTTACTTTCATCCTTTAAGACGAATCTCAATCTAGTTGCGCAGTGGACAACTGATTGGATATTCTCTTCTCCGCCTATTGCTGCCAGAATTTCCTGGTTCATCTTTTCATATCTCATCTTTTCCTCCTTAGATCAGAAGTGATCTTATTAATGTGGATCGCTAAATACATTATTTCTTCATTGGACAAATCATAATTATATTTCTCAGCAATAAATTGCTTTATCTTTAATGAACATTTATATGCATCAATATCACTGGATTTAATGACTTTCAAAATCTCATAGCTTAGATCACCCAATTTACGTTCTCCTTTTCGATACATCATGTATCGCCAAAAGAATTTAAGATGTAAGGCAAAACGATTGTAAGTAACTGATTGATAATCAATATCTACCTTGAAATAGTACCGAACTATTTTGGTGATTTCTTTGATAAAATCTATCGACTTTTTAAAATCATCAATATCATTTTCCAATTCGCCACTAATGATATGAACTGCAATAAAACCAGCTTCATCTTCAGGAAATTGCAGATCAAATTGTTTATTTAATAACTGCAATGCCCAAAGACCATAACGATATTCTTTTGGATAATAATTTTGAATTTCCCAAAGAAAGCTATTACTGAGATACAATCCCTTCTTTCCTCGTTCTACACTTGTTGCCAAGTGATCGGTCAGCGTAATATAAACACTATCTGCTAGATCGATGTTTTCTTCCTGCTTTAACCGATCCACAATTTTTTCTGATATTTGAAAAAATATTGGATCTGTCTCATGGATTGTCTTTAATAACGTGTTACGCTGAGCAGCATCAAAAGGAGTGAATACCTTATAGATCTTTGTTTTATCAACTTCATCACCAACTTTTTTAGCAAAAGCTATTCCTTTTCCAAGAACAACTACTTCTTCACCATCCTTATTGGTAGTGACTATTGCACCGTTATTAAGAATTTGTTTAATACGCATAGTATCCAGTCCCCCCTTTTGCAAAGAAAAAAGGCCCACTCATCCCTTCAAAGGGATAAGTGAGCCTGCACCAATTATTGGCTAACAATTTCACTCATTTTCACTTGTTATAATCATGATAACGCTTTCATTATATAAAAGCAATTGTTTTTTATCTCCGTTTCCTATCAGTAGCAAAGACTACACTTCCAGCAAGAGTGGCAAATGCAAGACCAATCAACGCCATAGCATTATGATCTTCACCAGCTTGTGGTAATTCTTCATTCTTACCTTGAATAGTCATACGGCGATTTTTAGCTTCACTAGCTAATTTAAGTGCATCATCGCTTCGTCCAGCTCGCTTAACAGCATCTCTTCCAGTAGGTGTATTTTCTTTACCCTTAGTCTTGCCATTTCTCTTCTTATCAGTCTTTTCCTTATCAGGTTTATCCTGTCCCCTCTTAATACCAGGATATTCAGGATGAACTGGATCATCTGATGGCTTGGATGGATCGACCGGCTTATCCTTACCATTATCAGGGTTTGGTTCCGGTTGAGGCGTTGGAATGACTGGATTATCTGGATTAGTTGGAGTTACCGGTGTATATGGAACTTGTGTATCCTTGCCAGGGTCAGTTGGAGTAACTGTTGGCACACTTGGCTTGTAGCCTGGAATATTTGGCACCGGTACATTAGGAAGTACCTTAGTCGGATCCGTTGGATCGTTAGGATATTGTGGAGTTGGTGCATCTGGAATTGGCTTACCATTTGGATCAACTGGAACAATCCTACCAATTTGCTTATAAGTTACTGTTTTTTCAATATCATTTTGAGTTACAGTCGTTGCCGGAACATTAGCTTGATCAGCATAGTAGCCATTAACTACTGGCGTATTTACTTGAGCATACTCGGTCTTCTCACCCTTTGGAATTGTCCAATCAGTTGTATATTGACCATTAGGTACAACTTCTTTAGTTACCGCATCAATAGTAATAGTGCGCGTCCACTTCGAAGTTTGCACATGATCAGCAGGAGTCTTATCGCCAGCACCTACATAATGAACTGTTTCTTTAACCTGCTTCTCAATCTGGCTTCGATCTACGCCATGCTTATCAAAATTATCTGGTCCAATTGGGATCAAATTATGATCGTAATAAACATTAACAGTAGCGTCTTTGGTACCACTACCAACAATTACTTCGTCAACTCTAGCAGCTGAAGTACCATTTTCAAAACGTGGAGCTTTATAACCCTTAGCTGATAAATCAGGTGAAGTTACACTTGCCCACTTACCGTCGACTACCCAATCATTGTTAATAGTGTATGATTTACCATCTTTACTGATTGTACCGTAGCCGATCACCTTGCCGTTGTCATCAATAATTTCAGTACGATGCAAATTAACTGTTTGTGCAACTGGGTTAGTTGCAATTAAATCAGTTGGTATCTTTTCGCCAGTCTTACCATCTAAATAATTAATGGTGCGAGTTACACTCTTAGTTTCAGTCTTACCTGCATGGTAGATAGCTTGCTTGGTATAAACAACATTAACAATTAAGTTTTGTGGATCAGTACTATTCACACGATAACTCGATACAGCACCATTGCCAGCATTGTAATCAGCGGGAGTAGTAGAAGTAAAGTTGTAAGTAGAATTATTGTGATCAATAGTTGGTCGAGCAGTTGTTGCGCTAAATGTGTAAGTATCACTTTTTTGTACAACACCGCCATCAACTGAGTAAGTCCAAGTAAGCTTACCGTTTTGGTCTTTAATCGAACCGTCGGGATGTAAGTTCACTAAGTTACCGGTTACGGCATCTACAGTACCAGTCCCTGTGAAAACAACTGTGGAAGTCACAGATTCTGCAATCTTGTTGCCTTGATCATCAACATAATTAATCGTACGAGTAGCTGTTTTTTGTAAATCCTTCTTGGTGTACTTATCAGTTGGGTTATCTGGATCGATTGTCTTAGTGCCATGCTTTACGTGAACTTCGTAATTACCACCATTTTCAGGCATAGTAGTTACATTGAAGTTATCACTTACTAATACATACCCTTTATTCTGGAGTTCTGTAATTGAATCTTTAGTAGTATAGTTAAGTGCTTCACCTGGCTTAGCTGTAATTGACTTGTTGTACGCACTTAAGTCATCGCCAGCAGTATCATCGATATACTTAATAGCTGCTGTCACATGGTTGCGAACATAGACTACCTTAATATTTTTGCCAGGATCATGTGGGGTAATCTCTCTTTGAGTAGGATCCTTAATTGTATAACCAGCAATAACTGGCGAATCGGTTACAGCAGCCTTAGTTGGATCAGTACTATTATTGAATTGGACTAAGTCGCCAATTACGTTACCATCTTCATCGACTGGAACAATGGAACCTAATTTATCGTAAATAAATTGTACTTCATGTGGTGTTTCGGTCACATATGGATTACGAGCAGTATAGTTACGACTGGTAAAACGAATAGATCTACCTGGACCCACCCTTCTTGATTCAATAGGTGTATTATTGTCACCTCTAAAGAGACTAACATCCATTGTGCCGTCAGGTGAAACTTGGTTATATACTACGTAATAATCCACATCATCTGTACCATAATCATAGTAGACTTTCTTATAATATTTCCCCTCACCAAATTGAGAAATCGTTCCCGTGAAATCACCTGTAGGCAAATTATCTGAATTTAAATAACGTCCCTTGATAACCCGCTTATATTGATCCACATTAGGAATTACAAATTCTTGACCAGTAAGACCCGAAACGTTTACGTTAGGATACTGATCAGAACTTTCAGCTTCTTTTAAATTACCATTTTCATCACGATAGTAATACTTGATTACTGAATTTTCAGTGTATACTGGTGGGATTTCACCAATTGCGGAATAATCACCACGAGTAGTATTACCTAATCCATAGATTGGACTAGTAGTACCATTACCCGAAGTAACAGTAGAAGTATTCTGCGTTGGCACTTCTTTGCCATCTACAATGACATTGCTACCGCCGGTATTAGAAATTTGATATCCGCGACCATTCACACTAATAATAGTATGTTGATCTACACCAACTGTAACTGATTGACTTACTCTTCTATTATTTCTATCAACTACGTAAGCATAGATATTCTTGTCATTATGATCATTTCTATTAGTGGTAAGAACCAGCTTCGAATCAGAAGGTCGGCCACTACGATCATTAAGCGACAAAATTTGATAAATATATTTATCTTGATCAATGATTTGACCAACTTCAGTTGGATAATCAGTCGGATCAGTAGCCTTAACTACTTCTTTTCCTTCCGACTTAGCTTTTACAACAACTGGAGCTGTATTTTCATTAAGTTGTGCTGGTGTTGCAGAAGTAGCATTTTGCTTTGTATCTTTATCAGTTGTTTCAGCTGCTTGATTACTCTTATTAACCTCTAACTTTTGTGGAACCTGCTTATCTGCTTCTCCTTGAGGGAGCTCAACTTTCTTATTATCTGAAGTTTCTACTGCATCTTTAGCTTGAGATGTTGTATCAACAGACGGCATTTCTGTCTTAACTTCAGTAGTAGTTTCGGAAGTAGAGCCATTTTCTTCATTAACGGTATTTTCCGAAACAGTATTATCAGCCTGTACTTGAGAGTCAACATTTTGTACAGCCTGTTCACTAGCTGGCTCTACACTATCTGCTTGAACCGTTTGTCCATTTGTCCAAAAGAAAATTGATCCTAAAAATACTGTCGCTAAGCCTGTGGATAACTTCCTAAAACTAAACCTATTTTTCACTTCTTTCTTATCCATAATTCTTCTCCTTATATCACTTTTTTAAGTATTCTATCTATCCTTTTAATGATATATAGAAATAAGCGCTTCCACCATGTCGTAAAAAAAGACAAAAGGAGATAAAATATGGTATTTTCACATATTTTGTATTTTTATAAGCAATATGTTAAGAGAGAACTAGCAGACAAGATGGGTGCAAAAAAAATAGACAGATATAAATATATATCTATAAAAGAAAACAAAATGCATCCCTCAATAGGATGCATTTTTAGCCCGTAATAATTAATTCGGCTTATCTAACTAAGCTTTTACTTCAATAACAACATTCACTGCTTTTACATATTTATTATTTCCAATTCTGTAGAATTGCTTACCATGAATCTTAGTCAAACAAGCATTATCCAAAAGCAAAACTTTGTGACCTTTCTTGAGCAAAATCCGCTTGTGATTTTTCTTTAAGGCTTTACCACTCTTAGAGTATACAAATGAATTATGCTTCAATATATTCCAATTCAAAGTATTGTTTACTTTAACATATTGGTTATCGCCAATTTGATAGAATTCTTTATTATTAAGAATTACTATTTGTGCCTTATTAAGTGCATGAATTGTTTGTCCTACCTTTAATGTCACGTTCTTACCATCATTAGCTTTAACCGTTGTAATACCATCATTTTCATAAATATAAGCATTATGAGTAAGAACAATATCAACAGTAGACAATAAAGTATCTGTATTATTATCTCCAATATTGGTGTTTACTGGCGGATTGATTATGCTTGAACTATCATCTGGCTTCGCTTCTTTAGTTGAAACTTCAGCAACTAATGTACTCAATGGTTTCAAAACACTTTCTTTGCCAATCTGAGTATTACCATCACTATCCAGTAACTTAGTAGCTACCGATAAATCAACGTTTTCCAATTTAGCATCTTTATCATTAACATTAAATGCTACATATAGTTTCTTACCATTAGTATTATATTCAAATGCAAATACACCATTTTGCCCGTCATTAAGAACTTTTACATTCTTATTGATTTGACTGTAATCATTTTGTCTAAATACTGATTGACTCTTACGAAGGTTTACTAACTTCTTAAAGTAGTCAACCATATCTTTGTTTTCTTTTACCCGGCCCCAGTTAATCTCATTTACTTCTACGGAAGCATTGTAACTATTTTCATTACCATCTTTAGTACCAAGACTTTCTTGTCCCGCATGGATAAACGGAATACCTTGAGATAGCATCATCATTGATGTAGCTAATTTATCACGCTTGATAATATTAGCTTCAGATTCATCAGGCATTAAAGTCTTCAACATATCGTACAATGTACGGTTATCATGGCAAGCTACATAATTAATTGTTTGTTCTGGTGCTTGATATGGGTGCTTAGCATCCTTGCCATAATTCTGACCGCCTAAGAAACCATCTATAAACTTCTTAGCATCTTCCTTATAGTTCTCTTCTTTACCGTTTCCTTCAACCAAACCTGGAGTTACTCCACCAAATTCGGCACCTTTGATTGCGTTACGAATATCATCTGAGAAGAAGCCAATTGATTTATCAACCTTGTCGGCATTATACTGACCTGCACCAATATCATGATCGGTCTTTCTCATATCCCAGCCTTCACCATAAACTAAGATGCTCGGATCAATCTTATTAAGTTCAGATCTAACTTCATTCATCGTATCAACATCTAGAATACCCATTAAATCGAATCTAAAGCCATCGATATTGTAGTTTTTAGCCCAGTATTTAACAGAATCAACAATATACTTACGTGCCATCAAGCGTTCACTAGCCATATCATTACCACAACCAGTACCGTTAGTTGTATGACCTTCAGAATCATATTGGAAATAATATCCTGGAACAGTCTTATTCAATGATTGCTCGTCCGTATTGTAAACGTGGTTATAAACTACGTCCATCACTACTCTAATGCCGGCTTTATGAAGGCCATTGATCATTTCCTTCATTTCCATAATTCTGGTAGTAGGATCAGCTGCATTGCTTGAATAGCTACCCTCAGGAACATTATAATTCTTAGGATCATAACCCCAATTATAGCTATCATCTGCCTTACTTTCATTAATACTTGCAAAGTCAAACATTGGCATAATTTGTACATGGGTTACGCCTAATGACTTCAAGTAATCCAAGCCCGTAATTTGACCATCTGGAGTTACGCCAGATTCAATCATGCCCAAATACTTGCCTTTATCTTTGATTCCAGAATTCTTGTCACTAGTGAAGTCTCTAATGCTGGTTTCATAGATAATTGCATTAGTTGGTGCAGAAAATTGTGGCAATCTTGAGAAATCATTTGGTTTAATTGCATCAACGTCTTCAATAACAGAACGATCACCGTTAATAGTCACGGCTTTAGAATATGGATCGTTGGTTTGGGTAGTTGTGCCGTTACCGAAGGATAAACTATAATCGTATGCCCAGTTCTTGTAATCACCTGGAAGAATAACTGACCACACACCTTTGTCTCCTCTGTTCATTACAAAAGTCTTTGTAGCTGAAGCATCGTTGTTTAGTGAATCATAAAGATTTAAAACAACTTTCTTAGCGGTTGGTGCCCATAACTTAATTTGACTTTGCTTTTCAGTGTAAGTAGCACCTAAATCATCACCATTATAGTAATATTTCGTATCAAAGTCTTTGGATCTTACATAACTACCAATATCAATAGACTTGTAGTTACCATAAATACCAATTTGATTATTATCTAAAATACTCAAATCTTGTGCTGTGGTAATTGTGAATTGCTTACTCTTACCATCTTGATCTGGATTAACTGCAACTACATTCACAATAGAATTATCCTTTATTGAAAGGTTCTTTTTTGCTTCAGCAGCTGTCATTTCCTTACCAGTTTGAATATTAACAGTCTTGCCTGAATCCATTGAGGCTGAAGTTAAGCTTTGAGTAGCTAAAGCAAAACTCTTAGTATAATAAACAGTTGGATCTTTAGTCACTAGGTAAATATCTGTAGCACTTTTACCAGGTAGTGGAGTAAATTCTCTTACTTCTGTATCAGTACCAATAGGTGCTACAAAGATACTATTGAATTTAGTATTTGATAAATCGAACGATCCCTCTTTTTCTTGAACGTCAGATTTCGATAAATCGATAATTTTCTTATTTTGAGGATCTGTATTAGTCCAATAACTAATAGATGTTACGTCATCATTACCCTGATAATGAATATTAACTTTAGCCGAATCATATGTTGGCTTTACATCTTGTGCTTCATCGCTACCTTCTTTATACCAAACTTCAGCTTTACCATTATCACCAACTTTTACGATTCTGTCGTTTCCTTGACCATCTTTATCCCAAGAATCTTTGCCCTTAATTAAAACACCCATTTCTTGTTCATTACCATCAACTGTAATGTTGGAATAGTAGCCATAGTCATCTTTACCATCCCACTTGTATTGATTACCATTGCCATTTGGTTTTTTACCCCAAATATACGGAACCCACTTAGAACCATCACCCTGATAATGGACTACAACTTTAGTCGTATCTTTTAATGCTTGTTGCTTAGCTTCTTCAACTTGAGTAGTTTCTTCCGATGGAGTTGCACTAGCTAATTGAGTATTATCTGTATCCTTCTCATCAGTTTGAGTATCCTTAGCTGGCTGTACAACAGTCTTTTTCTCATTTTCAGTGATAACTCTCTGACTCACTTCAGTAGATGCTTGATTTCCAGCATCTGGTGTTTCTGCTGCTTGCACATTGCCATCAGTCCATGTTGCTCCTAGCCAAACACTTAAAAGTGCTGAAGCACAAATAAAAACACCTTTTGTTCCCCATTTATTATATTTTTTCATATCCTTTTCCTCCGTTATTCAAATCAAATTAAGTTTAATATAAAAGCGCTTACATTACTATAAACAATTAAATTGTTACCGATAACATTCGTATAAGACTATAAAAAGCTATACATACAAAAACACCCCTATAAAAAGGGATACTTCTGTAACGACCTCACATAGAGTGTCTACTGCTACTATTTTTAACATTTATTATAAAAAGCCCTACAGCTACTGTAGGACTTTTTTCATAATTAATTACCATTGCCAAACTAACTTATAAAGCTTGAAAGCTCTACTTCTTTTTTTATCAGCCTTATGGTTTCTTCTGGCTGCGGACTTACTCTTGTAATATGTATCTACCCACATATTAATACCGACATAGAGTTTCTTGCGATTACCAGTAACATATGCAGCTGCTGTTTCACCATTTGGATAGCTCATCAACATTCTGTTGCCTTTACTTTTAATTAATTGGTGTGAATTATAATCTGCATGTGACATATGTGCTGGTTCAGTGTACTTATAAGTTCTAGTCTTCACGCCTGCCTCGGCATAGCCAGCTAGCACAATCTTAGTACTTGTAATCTTGAATCCCTTGAGCTTGTTGTTATAGTCATAGCCATACCAAGTACCACGGAACTTCTTAGGTACCGAAGTCTTTTGAAAAACAGATGCGCTAACTTGCTCAGGTTGATTAGTTATCCAAATTGCTGAAATGGCAAACAATATTACTGCTAAAAAAGCCAAAACTCTTTTGATTTTCATATCTTTCCCATTATATCCCTAATCAACTTACTATGAATTACAACTCGCCATTCCACTTCTTGGCCTTAATGGAATTCTCGGGTGTAACAATATATTGATTCTTCTTAGTGAAGTATGAACCGTAGTTGGCAAAGCCAGTTTGACCATCTGCATAGCCCACTTTGCCGTCCATCTTTAATTTACACCATTGGTGAGTGTAAGCATTCTTATTGACGTGTTCAGCCTTAAATCCCATTAATTGTAAAACCATGCGCAAAGCATCTGTACTGCCCGCACATGAATATTCTTTAGCAACAAAAACACCATATGCTTTATTGAAATATCGGCCTCGCATCGTGTATCGATCACGATTGCTGAAAAGCGATACATAATATGCGGCCATATCTACTCGTTCGAGCTGAGTACGACCGGTACTCCATTTTGCAATTACTTTTGCGACACGTTTAGCATCAGCAACTTGGTTGCCTGTCTTCTTAACTGTAAAATGGTGTCTATTGCCGTTACGGTCAATTAGATAATTACCAACTAATGCAACTCTAACCATCTTTCCTTCAGTATCGTAGTAATGATACTTGCCATTTACTTTCTTCCAACCGGAACGGGCCTTGGCCTCTTTCGCCTTTTGTAATTCATCTTTTACTTCTTGCGGAATATTTGATCCCTTGGGTTTATTAGTATCGTAGGAACACAACCATTCGTTCTTTCCTATTCGGTACCAAATCGCACCAGTATTATCTGCCTTTTCTTCGTACACCTTAATACTTATGCCGCCTACCCATGTGTCAATTGGACCTTCATTAGGCTTTCTATAGACTTGTCCTTCTTTTGGCAGACTGTCGTTAGTTGCAACTGTGAACAAGTACTTTTTGGCAGCTTGTACGTAAGTTTGATTATGTAGCGCAATATTAGTAAAAGTTACTCCAACACTAGCTAAAGCAGCGATAATAGCTACTTTGCATACTCCTCTTGTTAACTTCATCATTTAACCTCCAAAAGTAAAAAATTCCCCTTCAATGAAATAATAATGGATCTATTTTTCTTTGGCTAGGTGAAAAATAGAAATTTAGTTTAATCAGTAATCTGTACTTTATAAAACAACATTTTAATAATACGTCCATTCTCAATCTCGCTAAATATATTAAAAAGCATCCCTTTGGGGATGCTTCTCTATTAATCACTACAAATAAGTATGTTTTAAATTAATATAAAATTATTTATTATCTCTTTCGATTAGTGCTATATTTCGCGAAGTTTATTTTAATGCAGAGTCAAACACTCTATTCCCTTTTGATAGCTTTAAAATAGTAAACTGATCTTGATCTTCTTGACTAATTTTTGAGGAATTAAGTTTTTCCTTTAAAATAGCTACAACCACTTGAATATTTAAAGAATTTATTTTGTCTATCAAATCTGCTAGAACATCACCAGAAACGGATTCAAGAATATCATGAACTATAAAATTAGGTACAGTCTTATGAATCTCTTTAGCAAATTCTTGATATGCTATGTCATAACATAATATCAGTGATTTTAATGTTCCAGAGCTGGTACCTTCATTTAAATCCTCAATAGAAACAGGAAATTCTTTAATATTTTTATGGTAGGCCAAAATTGGTGCTCCCTGATTTATACTTAATACTAATTTAGTAAAATATGCGTTAAATTTATCAAAATTGGTCTGAAAATCCTCACTATTATTTTTAACACTTTCATTCAATTCTGATATTTTTTCATTTAATTCTTTTTCCTTCTTTGAAAAATCTTCAAGAGTTCTTAAGATTTCTTTTTGCTTAGTGATATTTTGACTGATTTCCATAAGTTCTTGTGTTAATTCATCATATTTAGAAATATCATCATTTTTTACTAAACTTATTATGTCTTTATTTTCGTATAAAAAATGTTGAATTTCTTCCTGTTGTTTATTTATGTTTTCTTCTAAATCAGTTCTTAGCTTTTTCAAATACTTTAGTTTGTTGTTCTTTAAAGCAGCATTAAATGAAACTAGATCTTCGTATGTTTTATGAATCTCAGGTAACATACTTTGAACCTCATTAAAAAGTTCCTGCGTCAAATTTTGATTAAAATTTATTTTTTTTGATTCAGTATCTTGAATATCATCCGATATTACCTGCATTCTATAATTTAAATCATCTAACCTTGATTTCATATCAATATATTTTTTCTAGCATCAGTTATTTTTTTACGATTATTTAAGAAATCTGTACCTTTAACTAAATCTGATATCCTATTTTCTAATACTCTTTTACGCGATTTATTTGTATTAATTTTTTGAGTCAGAATATCAACCTGCTGATCATTATTTCCTAAACTTCTGTAATTCTTCTCCGCCTTTTCATACTGATCAAGTTGTGTTTTAGTTTTTTCTAAAGTAAGTAAGCTATCAGTATCTGATATATTAAAAAGATAATTATAAATTGCTCTGTATGTAGTAAATTTAGTAGCCGGATGTAAATTTTTTAAGAAATCATAATTATCCTTTTTAGCAGATACTCTAACAAAATATGGAATCAATTCTCTAAAAGTAGGTTTATTCTCTGAATTATCAAATAGTATTTCATTTAATTTTTTATTATATTCTGTTAAGCTTATTCTTTCACCGTTTATATACCTATATCCCCTTTTATACAGATCTACTCTTAATGTTATATCATTATTGCTATTTTCTTTTTTTAAATCTGGAGTTAAAACTAATTCTACATAAATTTTATTATTATTGATTAAGTTTTCTAACTCTCCATTTTTATTATTAGTCTGAGCATCTATATATAAATACGCCTTATCTTTTGCTCCTAAAGCAATATCGATCAATTTCAAAAAAGTTGTTTTACCAGCACGATTATGCAAATCTGATTTTTCTTCATCAACAACAAAATTAATGCCTAAATGAAAGTTTACTTCTTTAATTATTTCATTCTTATTCTGAACCAAACGTAGAATTTTTAGATACATATATTTTTCCTTCTTTATTAATACTTATTCTACCGAGTAAGAATAAAAAATCTACAGCTAAAGTAAAAGTATCCGTATTAAACTTAGTTTTGTGGATTTTCTTCAATAAAGCCATATACAATTCTGAATAATCTAATTTATTGCATTCATTCAAAATACTATTTAAAACCGCTGCTATAAAATAAACTGTATTTTCTGGAGACGTCATGTTATTAACTAATATCATTACTATCACCACTTACCTTGTTTGGGTTTAATAAAATTTGGCAATTTTCAACCCCGTACCCTAGAAAAGCATACACAAACTTACGTACAATCTCGATAGTTAAATCTTTTGAATCAAATCTTGGATCATTACATATTCTCATACAAATATTTTCGTGTAGTTTTTTAAGAATCTTATAACCATTATCAATACTTACAATTTCACCGGTTTTTGAATTATAGCTCTTTTCCGGTACTATATCGAAAAACTGATCTCGTAAATCCGAAATAATAAGATTACTATTTTCACTAAACTCATTTTCAATCACATTACCTAATGTCATGATATCTAAATAATGATTTTTAAAAATATTTATAAACTTAACAGCATGATTAAAAACTAATTTACAGTCCAATTTAGCTGGTAGTACAGAGGTATCCGTATTATCTTTGGATATATTATCATCTAAAAATAATTTCAAACAATCATATATCTGAGTTTGTTCCAGTAATTGAGTACCCATTTTACCAATATTAATATTCTGCGTTAAATCGCCGCCTACATTAATATGGTTTTGATTTATTTTAATATCATTCATCGTTTGTATGATCTTCTTTTTCAGTAACTCCACCGACATTAATGTTTTGGACTATATTACCTTTTACGTTTACTTTATTTTGATTTATTTTTACTGAATTCCCTTTGACTTTTTTACTTGTAAAACTCTTATTTTCAAAAATTGATTTAATAAAACTCAAAATTTTTTTCATCATATTTTCTCCACCATTAGTACGCAATTAACAATTACAATTCAATCATTCTTACCATATTTATCTATATAAAATTTCAAATTTGGTCATCTCTATGCTTTTATCATAATATCTTCTGTCATAGAGTAATATAGTCTATTAGTGAGCTTTTATTCCCTGTCTTACTTCTTCATATGATACAAAAATTTTTCCTGTTAGTATATAGAAATATGGTTATAAAAAATTGAAGTAAGCCGTAAAAGTTAGACGTTTCTTATTATGTCCACTTTAAATTTACCTTTGATATTGAAAACTTATATAAAATATCAAGAAACTTATAAATCATAATCACAATTAAAAGAGCATCGCTCTAAAACCGAGTACCTTTCAACAGAAAAACTAAATAACGTTAGAATAAACAAAACGCAATCCAACGTTTATAAAATATTAATGTTACTCTCGTCCACCAAAAATAACCTCCCCATAGCCAAAAGGCTACAAGAAGGTTGTCTTCAAGTACATCCCTAGCACATGTAGACACAAGACATATATTCACGCTGCTTCACATTCGCCACACAATCAACACCCACATCAAATCTATTTATCGTGAGTCAAATTACGCTAAATGTGAATAATTAAGTAGGTCATTCTTTATTTGTGATTTTAATATGATGCGTCTTATCCAGATATTCCATTATCTTAATGACGACCTGAGTGGCATTGGGGTAATTAGTAATCACATGATCATATATCGTTTCATTATCTGAAGTAAGCTGCTGACCGCGGAGTATAACATAGGCATTAAGATATAATGACTGATATTTTTATCGAATCCATAAAGGCTTTCAAGACACTTTAGAGTCTTACTTTAATAAAAGATAAACTAAAAAATATATTTACACATAAGATCTGATAGTTTATTTTTCTACACTGTAATAACATCAACCACTCAATATAATGATCTACTTTTTGTAAATCTAAGGCACATTGAATTGCGGAAACAAGAAATAAAAACTGAACATATTACTATTTTCATTAAGTAAAATATCAAAAAGAGTGAGACGTAGAACAATATGAAATTGTTTAATATGGATATCATGACATTTAGCACCATATTTCTTTTTATACTTGAACATAATCGTATTATGAATGGGACTGAAAGTACAGAAATTAAAATAGATAAAAAAACTTACCCCAATTAGCTAATATAACTTTCTGCATTGTCCACTTATATGCTTCTCTATTCTGCATCTTTAGATAATTGCATAATTCTATCAACTTTTTATTGGAAAATACCTGTAGCTGATCTACAAACTGTTCATAGAAGTTAAAGTAATTATTAGCTGAAACTTTTAACGCTGTATTTTCAAGACTCAATGCCTTTATTAAATTGAATAAAATTACCTCACCTTTATATTGATTAAAACAATTATTCTGTATTAAATAATTCAGCTCTATAACTTTTCCATTAATGTCTTGCCTCTCACCCTCAAAGCCCAGCATTCATAAACGTTATGGTTTAATAATTTAAACGATGGTAATTCAATTGAGCGATATACGATTGTATATTAACTTCTGTTGCAATACCAATCTTATCTAAGATGAAGTAATATATTATTCTTTTAAGATTATCATCGTAATATGCTAGTTTGTCATCTTTCAAAAGATATTTACTATTTGACTTATCACCATGAACCAAATAATCACGTGTATCCCGTATACTAGTACAGAAATCATGTTCTTCCGTCTCATCTCGGAAAAACATATTATCTTTATTTACGCTTTTAATAATTCGCAATAATTTTTGATTTAAACTCTTGATCTCTTTTCCATTACCATATTTTTGTCCCTTAAAATAAGTCTCAATTGCGTTGGTATAATTTAGTATTTCAATTTGCGGTTCTAATGTTCCATTGATACTTAAGCAAAAGCTTTCTATCAATTTATGCATGCGTGGTACCGAAACTTTCTTAAATATTCTTCCTAAATCATGAATAAACTTTTCCCAACTTAACTGCAAATGTGATTGTCTTTCAAAACTCTTGGCTAAATTTAAATCCAGATATTTTCTTTGGATATTTCCTTTAGAATCACCATAAACAATATAATCAACTGTTGCAGAATTTCCATAGAATAAGGAAACTAAATTCATAAAATCAATATAAACGCTATTAAATTTTTCTTTATCAAAAAACTTTCTAAATTTAGTTATAAATACTACTCTTTTTTTCTCTACTATTTCTAACTGATTTCTCGTATCAGACAAAGTTTCGGGACTAAGACATGACTGTATATTTTCATCTTCAACTATAGAATCACTTATTACAGGTGAAGCTTCCTTACTTATTATGTCTTCACTCAATCTACTTATTTCAGGACTACTTACCTTTATATAACTTATATCTATTTTTTCATTAAAATCAGAATCAGATGTTGTCATTCTAGTTGAAATTAAAGTATATTTTGATCCCCTTAGGGAATCATCAGAGTATGCCCCTTCAAATTTAGCAAAAATATATTTTTTGTCAGAATCATACAATTTGCCATATATTGGTGCATTTTGCATTTTATTTGGAATATAATCAAAAAGCTTTATATATGATTTACCATGCCGATAAACTAACACTCCTTTTACACTCTTATTCATAGCCGCATCTGCTGAAAAATCACCCAAACAAATTAAATCACTATTAATAGTAATGTCGTCTAACAACATATTATTTCATTTCCTTAAATTGCTTATACTATATGTTTCTTATATGACCTAATTGTCATTTTAGCACTTAGATTACTTAGAAATTTCAATATTCTGTCGTCAATCTTAATCTAAATTTCTATTTCTCTTTGATCCGTAAACAGTATTAAACATCTGATAAATAGCCATAAAACTAGCAAAAGGATTTTTATCGATGATGATACAATTTGAATATGTCGTAAGATTCAAAGTAAAACCCGAAATTATGTAAAAGGACGCATTTACTATGGAATGGCTGAAAAAGATTATCAAGATGCAAACGTTTTGGTTAATAATTTTTGAGATTGCTCTTTTCATTTGGGGAAAGATACTTAACGATTCCGTAGCAATGAAAATATCCATCTTTTGGCTTTGTGTTGCAATATATGCTTTAATAAAAGATTTAAAAAAACATCCTCATTAAAAGTCTCACTATGTAGGTACAACATGCACGAGTCTTAAATGATATCAAAGTAGAAATTTAACTTTTAACTATGAATAAAATTAAAAAATCATATGTCATAGTAGTCGCTATATTAACAATTATTGTTGTATATATAGCTTGTTTTAAAACAAAAACTAATAACTTACATACGTTAACTCAAATACAGACGACTAGTATTGACTCCAAATCAAAAAAACTAACAACTTATGATGTGCTCTCTAATGGGAAAATTAAACGTGCTTCTAAATTTCCAAAGATAAAAAGATCAATTATGAAATTTATTTATCTTGGTGTAACAAATAAAAATACAATATTTAAATTAATCTCTTTATAAGAATAAAGATTAACCAAATTATGCTGCCTAATAGTCCTGTACCTAATATACTATCAAAAGCATTTTTTACTGCTGAAGTTTCATCATTAGACATCGTTTTTAGGTAACCAATATCGGCTACTATCCACTCGCAAATATACAATGCTACAATTACACTGATAAATACATCTAATATCATTACAGCATTCTCATTAGAATATGATGTTATCACCACAAATGATATAAAAGAAATAAAACTATTGTTCAATAAAATCCTATTAAAATCAGATAAAGCAGATATACCAAACGACAGTATAACTAATATAAATCCAACAATATATAAATTTACAGCTGCCGTTCCAATAATTACTACTGATAACAAAAGAACAATAAAATATTCCTTTACTGTTCTTTTGTTCCATAATAATTCATCGCGTTTTGTTATTAACCAAGATATTATTACAGTAATAACTTGAAATATTACAGTTAAAAGTGTCATGCATGCGACTAGTTTCATCTTATCAGTGTTCAGAAATGTCATAAAAAAATATAAAGTTTTAATAATATTAAATTTAATAGTAGAAAATAAAATTAAAGACTTTGGATTATATATCATACTTATCGTAATAAGATATGATCTCAAATCATTTATATCGTATTTAAATGAATGGAATAGACTATTCATAAAATAGGCAATTGAACTTTTTCCATACATAAAAATAAACAAAATAATTATAATAAATGTAACTATAAATTTTACAGCTTCTTTATCTATTTTATTCGTAAATTCGATCCATAAAAAACTTACAGTAATACCAGTTATGATAGAAGTACTAAATACTGATTCTATTAAACTACTATATTTTAACAAAGAAATATTCTTACTACTTTTAAGATAATTTATAGTTTGTCCTTGTATAAGTTGCACAACACTTTTATTATTCATTATTAACCATAACAAAAATAATAAAATTAGTGGATATATCAAAAAATAACTAATAGTAAACCTTTTAAATTTTTGAGCTTCAAATTGAAATTTAAATTCCCCCTTATCACCATGATGATTTTTATATAATGGGGACGAACGAAATATACCTTTTAACTTACTAAAATTATTTTTCATATTAATGAACGGCTCTTTTCTTTCCAATATTATCTAAATCAATAAATTAAAATCACTTTTGTCACTAGAAAAGTACATTTTTGATTTTATACTATATAAAAACGGTAAGTATCTGAACTAAAAAAAGTTTTTCCCAGACACTTACCGCCTATTTTATTTTTAATTTAGATAAATTCAAAAGTAAGCTATAGCTTAGTTTATCACAATTTTACCAAATCTTAAACTTTATCAGCTTAAAAATCAAACAATTTCAAAAATATATAATTTTTACCCTTTATCAAATATACATATTTTATAAGTATATATATTTCCCTCTTCATCTGTAAATACTAGTAATATTTTGCTATTCCTTATATTTTTATAATCCAACCTTAGATTACTTAATTCAGCAAAATTATGAGGTTTTATTAAGACTTCAGTCCCTGACGACTTTACTTTATTAATAGATTTCTGGCAGCCACTATCTTGACTAATTAAACAATCTAAATCAGTCCATTCAGCCCATCCTTGAAACACTAACTTTTTATTTGCAGCAGATTCATTTTTCAATGATAAATTTAAGAAATCATTTCTATAAACATATGGTTTTCCATTATAAGTCTCAGGTAGATGATTTTTTATTGTTAATTTTACATTATCCTTTAATGGTAATTGAATTAATCTTATTCCAATTAATGTCATTAAAATAGAAAGCAAAACATTTATAGTCGAAAAAGATTCTGAAGAAACAATTGATTTAATAAAATTTTGTAAGTGAAAACTTTTATAACAAATTAAAAGAAATAGTTGAACTATAAATATTACTAACATAATTACAAATATAAATCGAGCAGAATTATAACTAATAGACTGATATGTAATTCTATATGAATAAGATACTATTAACTTTATCCCCATTATTAAAATAAAAATAACAATAGGGAAATCACACCATAATATAATAGAAAATCGATTGTTATCTAAGATAATGTCTAATCCTATATTTACTAGTATCCAAAAAGTTACAAAAATCATTATTGACGTTGCTAAAATATATCTATATTTAGTCATTATTTTCATCCAAATCCATTACACAAAAACTCCAGCCCATCAAAGGCTGGAGTCAGTTTTAACAAAAAGGTTATTCAAAAAAATATACACTACTTCAAGTAATGCAACGCAGCTAATTATTCCTTTTCAAGCTTCTTGCCTAAGTCGATAATATATTTCTTCAAAGCATCGCGAGTTTCAGGGTGTCTTAAACCATATTGAATTGAGGTTTCAAGGTAGCCTTCCTTGTTACCTACATCAAAACGTTGACCTCTAAAGACATGTGCAAATACTCGTTGAGTCTGGTTCAAAGTATCGATGGCATCAGTTAATTGAATTTCACCACCGCGACCTGGCTTTTGATTCTCAAGAATTTCAAAAATTTCCGGTGTGAGTAAGTAACGTCCAATAATTGCAAAATCACTTGGTGCCTTGTCAACGGCAGGCTTTTCAACAAATTTCTTTACATTGTAAAGATCTTTATCCACCTTGCCTTCAGGATCAATCACACCGTACTTGGAAACTTCCTTATGCGGAACCTGCATAACAGCAATTGTTGATGCATGAATCTTATCGTAATCATTCATCAATTGCTTAGTTAATGTAATTTTGTCCTTCATTAAGTCATCACCAAGCATAACAACGAATGGTTCTTCTCCCACAAAGCTACGTGCACGATAAATTGCATCACCTAAGCCAGCTGGATGTGGTTGTCGAGTGTAGTATAAATTAATTCCCAAGTTAGTAATATCTTGAGTTAATTTCAATAACTTAACCTTACCAGTGGCTTCCAAGTCTTGTTCAAGTTCTGGGTTAGAATCAAAGTGATTTTCAATTGCTCGCTTATTCTTACCAGTAACAATTAAAATATCTTCAATTCCTGCAGCTTTAGCTTCTTCAACAATAAATTGAATTGTTGGCTTATCGACAATTGGTAACATTTCCTTAGGCATAGCTTTAGTAGCTGGTAGAAAACGGGTCCCCAAACCTGCAGCTGGAATGATGGCTTTTCTTACTTTCATAGTTAGACCTCCATACACATATCTATATTAATTATACCAAAATGTATAAATTCTTAAGAAACAAAACGGTATATATTAACAGCTCGATCCTCTTGTTATTTGATTCATTTACTTTATATAATGTATTAGAGTTAAATTCTACGGAGGAAATTATATGAACAAGATTAAAGTAATGACTGTTTTTGGTACCCGACCAGAAGCAATCAAGATGGCACCACTTGTTTTAAAATTAAAGCAAGATGAACGTTTTGAAGAAGTTACGGTTGTTTCAGCGCAGCACCGTGAGATGCTTGATCAGGTACTCGATATTTTTAAAATTAAGCCAGACTATGACTTTAACATCATGCATAAGAACCAGACTTTGGAAGAAATTACTTCTAAAGTTATGATTGATTTGGCTAAAGTAATTAAAAAAGAAAAGCCTGATATTGTTTTAGTTCATGGCGATACTACAACTAGTTTTGCGGCAGGACTTGCCACCTTTTATGAACAAACAACTCTGGGGCACGTAGAAGCCGGTCTTCGTACTTGGAATAAATATTCACCGTTCCCTGAAGAGATGAATCGTCAAATGACTGATGACTTGGCAGACTTATATTTTGCTCCAACTGAAGTGTCCAAGGCTAACTTATTAAAAGAAAACCATCCAGCAGATAATATTTTTGTTACAGGTAATACAGCTATCGATGCGCTTCATGAAACTGTTCAAAAAGATTATCATCACGATGTTTTAGATGAAATTAAACCAGGCAATAAGGTTATCTTGGTGACAATGCATAGACGAGAAAATCAGGGCGAACCTATGCGTCGCGTATTTAAAGTCATGCGTCAAGTAATCGATAGCCATGATGATGTAGAAATTATTTATCCGGTCCATTTATCACCAAAAGTACAACAAGTAGCAAATGAAGTACTCGGAGGTGATCCGCGAATCCACTTGATTGAACCGCTTGATGTGGTTGATTTTCATAATTTAGCTAAGCGGAGCTACTTCATTATGACTGATTCTGGTGGCGTTCAAGAAGAAGCACCAAGTCTTGGTAAACCAGTACTTGTGCTTAGAGATACTACTGAACGTCCAGAAGGCGTTAAGGCTGGCACCTTGAAATTAGTGGGCACCGAAGTAGATAAGGTAAGAGAAAGTATGCTTGAACTGCTTGAAAATAAAGAAGCATATGACAAGATGGCTAATGCCAAGAATCCATATGGAGATGGTCATGCCAGCGATCGAATCATGAATGCAATTTATTACTACTTCAATAGAGATACCGCAATCAAACCGAATGATTTTAAATAAACATTAGTATAAAAAAACTCGAAATTTAAATACGAATTTGTAGTGGCCCACATTTTTCGGTCACTTCATTGATATTATGCGACTAAGAACTTATTTCGATATTCTATCGGAGTAAGTTCTTTTAGTTTGTCCTTAGTTCTTTCTGTATTGTAATAGTTAATGTATTTTCTAATGGCTTGTTCTAGTTCATCAAGTGAAGCATATTTACTTTCCTGACCGTAGAACATTTCTCGTTTCAAGATGCAAAAGAAGCCTTCCATTAGACCATCGTCTGGAGAGCATCCTTTCCTAGACATACTTTGTTTGATCCCACGAACAGCTAATTCGTGCTGATAAGCTTGATGTTGATATTGCCAACCTCGATCTGTATGAAAAACTAGGCCGTTTAATGCATGACTATTTATGTGAGATTCGACGATAACCTGGGGCAACATAACGATTCTTAATTTCATCATAGATTTCTCTTATGCGTGTCATGATATCTTCGTAGTGTACCCGGTCTTTATCTTCACGAGTATAAACATCATAGTAGTTACTACGAGAGATATGCGGTAAATCTTTGTTGGAATTAATGATTTCGATGATCTTCTTTACTCCGAGCCCCAATTCATGCCTTAATTCAGTTATTGCATACGCTATTTCCGTTTTGGTTGGCTTTTTCTCTTTTGAACCAAGGCATCCAATTTTTTTATATATGCGTTTTCGACAGTAAGCTTTAAATTCTGGCGACGCAGCTCTGTGTTTTCTTTCTTGAGCCGCTCTAGTTCGGTCAACCTTTTCTTGCTCATGGGTTAGTCGTCCTTTCTTCTTGATAACGACATTATACCCATTTTCTTTATAGGAATGACTCCAATTGCTTAATATGCTTCTACTGGTTAAGCCTAAATCAAGAGCTACTGCATTCACTGTTTCATTTTCGAAAAGAACTCTTTTAATTGCACGTTCTTTGTATTCCTTAGAGTAGTTGGTATAAGGTTTATCAAGAATAGAAAAACCATGAATCTTAATCAGTTTTATCAAATAGTTTACATTTTCCCTGCGTATTCCATATTTTTTACCTAAATAAGTTCCGCCTCTATTTTCTAAAGTCCATTCTTCAAAAATATAAATTTTATCTTGTTTGGTTAATTTGGACATAGTAAACATTCTAAGCTAAATAGTGAATTAGTTATTCGACGGGATAATTGATTCACTATTTTTATTCTTTTGTAGAATTGAGATAGTAGTAAAACAATATGCCATGAGGGCTTTAGACACTTGATGTCACATAGTAAACTGGCAGTTTTACTTAGGTTTTCAATAGTCTCTTCGAAGAATGTGGACACAAGAGATGTCGAGTTTAGAAAATTAGATCTGATTTCTTAAGTAAATACGTTTTACTACTTGGCTTTAAGGAGGTTTATCTTATGCAAGTTACTTTTGGAATTGATGTAAGCAAGTCTACTTCTACTGTTTGCGAGCTTATTGGTGAAAGCAAAAATGAACTGACAATTACCAATGATCGTCCTGGTTTTGTTCAGCTGCTCAAAGAACTGTCTGCTTTTTCTAAGCATCCACAAATAATCTTCGAAGCTACAGGAGTCTACTCACGCAGACTGCAGACTTTTCTTGAAGACTATGACTATGATTATATAATTCTTAATCCGCTTAAAGCTAAAAAGAAAATGGATCTTGGGTTAAGATACAACAAGACTGATAAAACTGATGCTTATCATTTAGCATTAATTCAAAAGCTGCATCATCATCCTGTTAATCAAATTCAATCTCAAACCTATAAGCAACTTAATTCACTGAGTCGTTTCTATGATCAGTTAACAAGCGATTTAGTAACGGCTAAAAATAGACTTCATCAAGCCTTACAGTCAACCTTTCCTGAGATTGAAACTTTATTTTGCTCTGCCAAAGGCAAGAATTACTGGCAAATAGTACTCCATTATCCTCACTGTGATTTAGTGAGAAAAAATGATAAAACGCAAATTATTAATTGGTTGATGCAGTTAAAAGGCATTGGCTTTAAGCATGCTCAAAAAACTACAGATAAACTAATCGAGTTAGCCAATAAAGCTTATCCTGTTGTTTCATGTAACAGTGTAGAAGCCGAACAGGTGCAATACTATGCTCAAAGTCTCCTCAATTTGAGTGATCAAAGAGAACAGCTAATTGAGCGAATGGTCAAGTTAGCCAAATCCTTGCCTAATCATGATTTAGAAAACTTGGAAAGCATTCCCGGTTTTGCTCAAACTACCGCAGTTAGAGTCTTGGCAGAATTAGGAGATTTACGCAGATTTAGTAATCCCAATAAAATCAACGCTTTTATTGGGATTGACCCAGGCAGATATCAATCAGGCGAAATGGATTCTAACTTGAGCATTTCTAAGCATGGCAATGCAGTGGCACGTAAGCTGCTTTATCGCGCTATTGGTCAAATTGATAATGCATCAAAGACCAACCCTTGTCATATAGCAGACTATTATGAAAGCAAAAAGCTATCATCTCAAACCAAAGGATTCAAGAAGATAGCTATTGCTTCAATACATAAATTAATCAGAACGATCTATGCTCTGATTATCAAGGATCAACTATATGATTACAACGTAGCCACACATAACCAAAAAGACTTTAGTCGTAATTAATTGATCAAGTACATTATAAAACGAAGCTTGTAAAAATAATATATTTGCAGGTTTATTTGTCATACCATCTTTTAAAAATAATTCGCCCATAATTTCTATATATCAAAAATACAATAAAAAAACAAAGTCAAACACCCTATTGTGCTTGACTTTACGTAGAAAAAACCCCCGAAATTCATATCCGAATTTCTAGGGTCACTACATTTCGAGTTTTTTTATACTTTATTTAGCCAAACAAACTAAAATTAGCAACTATTATTTTACATTTTTCAATTTATCATTAACTATTTTCTTTGCCTGATCAATAATAGGTGCCTTAAAAAATATAATCATTACACCATATATTATTACACCAATAATAATTTCTAATCCCATCATTAGCCAACTATCTTGGAAATGCTGATTCATCCAAAATACAAGAACAAACATAATTATCCCTGACAATAAATATTTCCAAGAATTTAAAAAAAGTTGTCTATAATTTAGTAATCCTTTAACAGCCCATAGTTGATACAAAGTAACTGAAATTTCAGAAATAACAGTAGACCACATTGCACCATCTAAACCCCAATTATGAATTAACGGTATATTTAAAATAACATTAACAACCGCACCTACTGTTACTGAAACTGTAAAATCACGTTGATGATTAATAGGTAACAAATATTGAACTCCAAGTACATTGCTCCAGGCAATCATCAATATAACAATAGATTCTATCATCATAGCTGGGCCAACAGGATCATACCCTGGGCCATAATATTTTGGTGCTAATGTTAAAGAAATTGCAGCTAAGCCAAACATCATTGGATATGACACAGCCGAAACAAAATCAAATGATTTATATAACATTTGATTGACTTCTCGCATATTTCCTTTTGACACGGCATTAGCAACATGAGGAAGCATGACAGTACCTGTTGCAGTTACTAGAGCTAAAATCAGTTTAACCAGATTATCAGAGTATTGATAGTATCCCGCGGAAGTTTCACTTACCATACCACCAAGCATAGTTTTATTTAATTGAACATATACTTGTGTAGCAATTTGTGGAATAAATAATTCTGCCATAGGCAAAAAATGTCGCCATGGATTTAAAATATTTATGTTAATTTTAGGAAGATCTTTTTTAATATTAGGCCATAAAGTCAAATTTCCTAATAATGTTGAAACCGCTAAAACAACAATATATAAAGTCACATCATATGGTCCCTTAATTAATAGGAAAATTGCTGCCATAGATATTAATTTAACAAAAGAATTTTTTAAGACTGTAACCTTAAAGTCTTCTATTCCTTCGTAAAACCAAGATATATCAAATGCAACTGCCACTAAATTAATGGATTGAGCGATCATATATTCAGGTTGTCTTGTATAGAACATCATGAAAATTTCAAATGCAATAATAGACAAAAGTGTCATCATTGTTTTTACTATTTGAATTTCCCAAAATGTTTGCGCCATCTTATGTGAATCTTCACGTACATAAGCAATCTGACGATTACCATAATAGCCTATGCCCATACTTGCAAAAAGTATAAAATATTGAATTATTGAATTAGTAAATGCATTTGCACCAACACCTTCAGGTCTAAGTACCCGACTAACATAAGCTGATGTAATTAAAGGTACAATAATTGCTAGTACTTGATATCCAACATTATAAAGGTAATTTCTTACAACCTTCATAAAACTTAATCACCAAATTCACTATTAACGGTATCAAGCGCTGCTGCAATAACTTGATCCATATTGTAATACTTATATTGACCAAGACGTCCACCAAAAATAACTTTATCCTGCTTTTTAGCTAATTCTGCATACTTAGCATATAAGTCATTATTACGCTTATTATTTATTGGATAATAAGGTTCATCACCACGTTTCCAATCAGCTGGGTATTCTCGAGTGATGATTGTTTTATCATTGTCACCTTTTCCAAATTCAAAATGCTTGTGTTCAATTACACGAGTATATGGAATTTCTGCTTCAGTATAATTGATCACTGCATTTCCTTGGTAATTATTTACATCTTTTTCTTCAGTTTCAAAACGAAGTGAACGGTATTCTAGTTCACCTAATTTATAATCAAAGAATTTATCAATCATACCAGTATAAATAATCTTGTCAAAGTTCTTTAAGTAATCATCTTTATTATCAAAAAAATCAGTATTTAATTTAACTGTGATATCAGGATCACCCAACATATTTTCAACCATCTTAGTATAACCGCCAATTGGAATTCCTTGATAATCATCATTAAAGTAATTATTATCATAAACTAATCGAACTGGAAGACGTTTAATGATAAAAGCTGGAAGCTCTGTAGCTTTTCTGCCCCATTGTTTTTCAGTATATCCTTTGATTAACTTTTCATAGATATCTCTACCAATTAAAGAAATAGCCTGCTCTTCTAAATTTTGCGGTTCTTTTCCAGCCATTTCTTGACGTTGCTCATTGATCTTAGCCATAGCTTCTTGTGGTGTTCTAACACCCCACATTTCACTAAAGGTATTCATATTGAAAGGTAAGTTATACATATGTCCCTTATAATTGGCAACAGGACTATTAGTATAGCGATTAAAATCCGCAAATTGATGAACATAATCCCAAACCTTCTTATTAGAAGTATGGAAAATATGAGCACCATATTTATGAACTTGAATGCCATCTATTTCTTTAGTATAGATGTTGCCTGCAATATGGTCTCTTTTTTCAATTACCTTAACTTTATTTCCACGTTTTGCAGCCTCGTGAGCAAACACAGCTGCAAAAAGACCAGAACCTACAACTAAATATGTCTTCACTTTATTTTCCCTTTCTTTTGCTTAAAAATGTAAATTAGTAGTATCCATGACATTATTATTAAAATCAAAGTAGAATTTAGTCCTTCATAAAACTTATTAGAGAAAAACAATAATGCTACAAAGCTTCCTAAATATCCATATAACAGTATACTTAATCCGAATTGCAATTTACTATGTAATGCTAAATGATATATAAATTCTACGACTATTGCCATGATTAATGTTAAAAGAAAAACACCTTTATAACCAAAATCATATAACCAAGGGTAAAATGTCGTATACACATTTCCTAAAGATAAACTTCCGATTGCTTGATATGGTAAATCCAACTTATAACTAGGAATATTTAGTCCAATTAATTTTGAAACCAAAGGAATTATTGTAAAAAATGTTTGCTGTCCAAATATACTTGTTTGCAATGGAAAATTATTATTTAAGATGAATTCATTTAAATTCTTTATTTGTGCACCTATATAAATACTAAGATATTCATCCCAATTATCCATTCTTCTACCAAATAAAACGGCTGTTAGGGGCAATAACAAAAGTAATATAATCAAAACTAGGGTTATTCTCATAACAAATTTAAACTGCATTTTAAAATTCAATTTATTGTTTTTCCACAATATCAAGTAACAATATATAACCCAAGAAATGATCATATAAATAGAATTGCCACGCGATCCAGTAACAAATGGAGCTAATATACTAATAAACATATTAATAAATAAGTCAAATCTAAAGTTTTTCTTTACAATAATATATAGAAAAAAAACATAACCTGTATATAAACCACTTGCTAATATGAATGCCAAGAAAATATTAGCAATTTTCGATAATGCAATAGGCTGCCCTATATAATTGGGCAAACTAGATTGGTTTAATGCCGAAGCAGCTTGAAAAATATTATTTATTTTAGTAACTTCTTTTAGATTCCTAATTACATAAATAATTAATAATAACTGTATAGCAAACAATATGTATGATTTTCTCGTGCTAATATAAGGCGCATTTAATTTTGATTTTTTACTATTTTTATATTGAAATTTAACTACAGACAACAGTTTATTAACTAAATATGTCACTATAATAAATTCTAATATGGCACCACAAATAACTAAGTATGTTTTTCTATTTAAAATAAGTTGCCATTTATTTTGATTAATTAAAGCAACCAAAGAACAAATAAAAAAAGTTGTGCTTAAAAGAAATGCTGGAGAAACTAAATTTCTATTATTTAAATAATAAGATGTTATAGATAACCCTAAGAGAGTAATGACTAATAAAATCATAAATATTAAACCTTACTAATTAATTTATATATGAGTAGTCAACGACTTTTTACATAAATTATGAACTATGGTATATCCATTAAAATTTATTTTTCTCAATATTTTAAGTAGTTTTATTTTTTTACTATTATTAAAGGTTGTGACACCCTCATATAACTCAATAGAATTCTTTTTTAAATATTTATCGAATTTTATCAATTCTATTTTTGAGTTTTTACTTGATTTTAGTGACATTAATAACTTATATTCATTAACTAAGATCATATTAACTATATTATTTTTAAAAAAGCTTTTCATATATGAAGGAATTTTATTTCTTTCTTTTTTATAAAAGTTCACCATACTTTTTGCTACCCTTAAGTGTTGCGCCCTTCTAGCTCTCATATTATCTATATTAACACTTTGATCAGAGGAACCTATATTATAGTTATATACAGGTTCATTAAGTAATAATACATTCTTAGCTTTTAAGAAATAGTAAATAGAATATTCAACATCCACATAAAAACAATGTTCATCTATTTTATAATTATTTTCCTTTAACAAAGTAGTCCTGTAAGTCAAACTATGCATTGCTACCAATAAGTCTTGATAAATATCCTGCAGATTTACGAGTTTATTATCAACAATACTCTCCTTATTCGAAGACTTTAAATAACCTATTAATTTTTTATGATTATTAACAATATTTACTCTATAATACGGTGACATAACAACATCAGCATTGGTTTTCTTCAGATGACGTACTAATGCTATGAAACCTTGTTTTTCAACACTATCATCAGCATCCACCATTTTTAAATACTCGCCCTTAGCTTCTTCTATTGTCTTATTAATTGTAGAACCATGTCCTCCATTTTTTTTATTAATTAACCGTATACTATTAGGATATCTATTTTCATACGTAGCTACAACACTTTGTATGTTATCTGTGGAGCCATCATTAATAACTAAAACTTCTATATCATTTTTTACTTCATCAATGAGTAAACTATCTAAACAATTAGAAATAATTTTTGCCGCATTATATGCAGCTACCCCGATAGTTAATGTTTTTTTCTTCAATCTTTTTCCTCTTCTTTAATCTCCAAAATTTCATCAATTTTCTTATCCCAATTAACAGATTGAAAGAAACGTCTGGAATTTTCACTCATCTTCTGATAATTGACAAGTATTTTATTTAATTTTTCTAAAATTTCTTTTTCTTCTAATTTTGAAACCGTATACCCCATTTTATACTTTTCAAAAGGATATTTTAACCCTAAGACATCAGTTCCTAGCATTGGCTTACCAAATGCAGAGTATTCATAAATTTTATTCGGTGCACAATATAACGCATTTAATATTGAATTATTACCAACTCTTACTGGAAAATATGGTAGTAATCCAATATCTGCTTCTCTTGTTATTTTCAAATGATTCGGTGATGTTATATATGGTATATATCGAATATGGGGATATTTTTTACAAAGTTCTTTACTATATTTATTTTGTTTTCCCATTATATAAAGACAAAATTTATCACTTTCATTTTCAATTGTCTTTGCAAATTCATCTAATTTTCTATCTTTATCAAATACACCTTGATATAATATTTTTAATCGTTGATCACTTCGCATTGTCTCTATAATATCTGATATTCTTGAAGTATCATCATCTTTATTTTCAAAGTTAATTTTATATGGTTTATTGGGTAAAATTTTAGGAGTTTTTTCAAGATCCCACCATACCTTTTGAATATAAGCTCTATTTATTTCAGGTACCACTATCTTCCAAGCATGATGGGCATATTTAGTTATATTGAATTTAAATAAATTTTTTTTAGGAATTAAAGGGAATTTTGGCACGTATTCAACTAATTCCATTAATTGCATAACATGTTTGTAATTAAGCAAATCAGGTCCAATTTCTCGAACAGTTGCATCCGTAGTTGTCCAAATAATATCATTATTTTTCATCTCCTTCTTTACCCATTTTCTAATTAGCTTTCTATTTTCAAAAAATTTATAAGTATTTTTAAAATTACCATTTGAAGCATATGGCAATAATTCCAAAACTTTTAATTTATCACCATAACTATCTAATACATTATTTTCATCTCGAGTAATTATAGTGGTTTTAACTTTATTAGCTATTAAAGCATCAACCAGACTTCTAACAGGCGGAAAATCGCTAATTTCTCTATTATGTACAATTAAAACTCTCATATTTTTCCTTTTCTATTTGATATTTTTTATTACGGGATGGAAATTATATCCAGCTCGTGTGCCTTGAAAAATAATATTCAATCGTTCTTTTTTATGATCTTTGCTCTTAAACAGAATCCGTCCACAATGCAGAACTAAACGAAAATATTGATACATTTGCCCTTGCAATCCCATTTCTTTAAACAAAACAACTTCATTTCTATATGCAAGTTTATATCGTTTTAAACGATCAACGCTATCTAATGCAATATTAGACCCTTCATTCAATTTAGTTTCATGATACACAAGACTATTTGTAACCAAATAAGATGGAAATTTTTGGGAAATTCTTTGGCTATATTCCAAATCATCCCCCCAAATAAAGAATTCTTTTATAGGTAATCCTACTTTTTCTACTACTTCTCTTGAGGTTAGAAACGAAACGAATGTTCCCATTTTAATTTGAATAACCTTTTTTGAGAAATCATTTACTTGCTTGGTAAGTTTTATCTTAGGTATATTCATTTTACATACTTCTCCATCTTTCCATAGGGCTTTACTTACCAAAAAACCAAAATTTTTTTTCTCATTTACTACATTCATTAATTTTTCTAAAGCGGAAGAAGTTGGAATACAATCATCATCCATTAACCAAAAATATTTATATCCCATTTCATAAGCTAGTTTTATTCCCTCATAAAAGCCACCAGCACCACCAATATTTTTTCCAGTCGAGTGATAAATTATTTCGTTTGAATTAATTAAAGGCTGTAACATTTCTAAAGTACCATCAGTACTCATATTATCAATAATAATGATATCAGCTTTTTCTGTTTGCTCTTTTAGTCCTTTAATACATTTTTTTAATAATTTTTTTCTATTATATGTAACTACTATCGCTGCTATATTATTCATAATTTTTCCCTACAATTTAAAAGTGTGTTTTAGTCTTTATTCCCATCTTTCTTTTTATAAGAAAAATAGCCTTTTTCACATTATTCTTACCGCCAATCTGTCCCCATGGCATTTCAACATATTTGATTCCATTAGTTTCAAGCCAAACATCCATTAACAATTCTGAAATATATCCATATACTCTTGCTTCTTGTACAGAATAATTTGAAATATCTATTATATTTTCTAATTTACTCAATACACCAAAAACAAAATTACAATATGATTCAAAAACCTTTTTACGCATTATGAACATATTAAACATATGCGCTTTTCTTCTATGCATTGCTTTATCAAAATTTGATAAATATTGTGGATAATTTTGGGCAACTACATCTCTCGTTCTATCTAAAGGTTCCCGATGATGAGCATGTATATAATGAGAATAATTTGTCTCAATATAATAGTTTCTTTTTTTAGGAAGGATTACATCATATTGAGTTAGTAATTCTTCTATTTTTTTGATACTAATAACATTACTTAACGTATACGGTTTCGTATCAAAAAAGAGACGACGATAGTGGACAAGACCTACTGCATCTACATTTTCCAAATTCTTCCAAGCCCAATAAACAGCGGTCAGTTCATTATAATTTGGATTCTTAAAAGATATATTATCACCCTCGTCGTCTCTTTGATATTTAATGTCTGGTTTATAATTTTTAGCTGCACCTACTAACACAGGCATATATCCATCAGTATTTGGCATTGGAAATTTCTTATGTGCAGCAACTAAAATTTTTATTTTCATAAAACTCCTTAATAAGCCCCATTCGGATGAATCATAACTAATACGGTCTTAATAATCAATTTAAAGTCTTCCCACAATCCAGAATGATTGATATAAACAATATCAAGCCATACCATTTCATCAAAGTCTGCTTCATTTCTACGCGTTACTTGCCAAAGTCCAGTACACCCAGGCATAACTAATAGACGTTGTTTATCATAATCCGTATACTCTTCAACTTCAGAAGGAAGAGGTGGACGTGGTCCTACTAACGACATGTCTCCGATCAGAACATTGTATAATTGTGGTAATTCATCAAGACTATATTTACGAATCATATGCCCAATTTTGGTAATTCTTGGATCATCTTTAATCTTAAACATAGCTCCATTGACTTCATTTTGATCTTCTAATTTATCCAGCATCTTATCTGCATTAACAACCATGGAACGAAACTTCCACATTCTAAATGGCTTTTCATTCTTACCAATTCGCTCTTGCGAATAAAATGCTGGGCCACCATCTTCGTGTCTAATTCTAATAATTAGATACAAAAATAATGGTGATAGAAGAACTAATCCAATCGCACTGGCTACGATATCAAATAACCGCTTAACTGTGTGATAAAAAGGTCGATTATATACCTTCTTAGGATTAACTTTCAGTCTTTCCATCGCCATCATTATTCCTCTTATCCTCTTTTTTACTTAGTAACTTACTTAAAAACCAACTACTCCTAAAGCTGTATTATAATACTTCTTTATTTCTATGATTAAAATAACCAAAACTTCTTCTTTTTCTTAAGTGGTCGCCAATTCAATTGAACATTATCGCCGTTCACAATTGCGCGAGCATTATCTTCGAATTCTTGAGCACGTCCACTTCCAAATTCATTGCTCAACTTCTTTAATGCTGCACTATATTCATATTGTCTCTTAGGCAGATCATGAGCATCGGATGCAAAGCAAGCACATTGTCCAGCTTCAATGAAGCGTCTACTCATTTCTTCTATTTTCTGGCCAAATGTTCCAACATATGAACTAGCAGTAATTTGAACTAGACAACCTTGCTCAATTAATTCTTGCGAGATATGTGGCTCTTTTAAGATTCTACTGTTACGTTCCGGATGCACAACAATTGGTGTAATACCACGTTGTTGAATGCTAAAGATCATATCTTTAGCATAAGTTGGTACATCATCACTTGGAAATTCCAATAACATGTATTGTCCCTCTTCATCTAAGAAGAGAATGTCATCATTATCTAATGCATCAGGCAAATCGCCTGAAATACGCACTTCTTGCCCAGGAAATACTGTTAATGGAATCTTTGCTTCATCAAGCATATCTTGAAAGTTCTCAGTTAATCGAATCACATCATCTTTGTGATTAAGATATTTTCCATTTAACGTATGTGGTGTACATACTGCATGTGTTATACCATCTTTTACAGCATCCCTTGCCAACTTAATTGATGTTTCCCAATCTTTTGATCCATCATCAATTCCTGGCAAAATGTGACAGTGAATATCAACTAAAGTCATAATTACTTCCTAAATTTAGAGAACAATCCTTTTTTCTTTGTATCTTCTTCTCCGTAGCCATAACCATAGCCGTAGCCGTAACCATAGCCATAACCCGCATTATCAGAACTTACATCATTCATGATGTAACCCAAGATACGTGCCTTTGCAAATTCAAGCATTTCAACAGCACGCTTAATGGCCATCTTTTGCGTCTTCCCTTGGCGAACTACTAAGACAACCCCATCTAAGTGACTAGCAAGTTCTTGTGTATCAGATACTTCAAGAACAGGAGCTAAGTCGATAATAACTAAATCGTAGTGTTCTTCAGTAAGTTTAACAAAGTCACGCATACGCTTAGAACCTATCAGTTCTGCCGGGTTAGGTGGCATCGGACCAGCCGTTAACACGTAAAGATTATCTACGCCGCTCTCTTGTACTACGCTATCAAGATCAACTTCCTTAGCAGTTGAAGAGATAACCGTACTAAGACCAACATGATTACTTAAGTTAAAGGTTGAGTGCACTGTAGGTCTACGTAAGTCGGCATCGACCAATAAGACTTTACGACCTGCTTGAGCATAAGTAACAGCAACGTTAGCAGCCACAGTAGATTTATCTTCACTAATATTAGCAGAAGTAAATGCTAAAGACTTAATGTCATGATCCACTGCCATAAAGTTAATATTAGTACGAACAGTACGGAATTGTTCAGCTATTGGACTCTTTGGCTTAGCTACAGTGATTAACTTAGCACCATGTTTAATAGTTTCATCTGTACCACGCTTTTTCTTAAATAATGGCATTTTGTCCTCCTACTCTTATACTCTACGTCTCTTAGCTTGTCCACGATTAGTCATATTTGCACTCTTTTTAATAGTAAATGAAGATGACAAGTGGAAGTGAGCAATTTGACCTAAGTTAGTTAAGCCTAATTCACGAGTTAAGAATTCATCGTCACGAACAGTAGTATTACTCATTTCACGAATAATAACTACAGCAAAGCTCAATACTAACCCAACTACAAATCCAGCTAGAGTGAACAACTTAACGTTAGGTGAGGATTGAACACCATTAGTACCATTTGCCACAATCGTTACGTTATTAACGCTCATAATAGTAGGAATTTCTTTACGGAACGTTTCAGCTACTGCATTTACTTCTGCCTTCGCCTTAGCTGGTGTATCGGCTTCCGCTGAAATTGAGAAGACTTGTGATTGTTGTTGGGTACCTACTGAGATACTCTTAGCAAGTTCACTTGCAGAAACTGAATAACTCTTACCGCTTCGTTCAATTACAGCTGGTTGAGCTTTTCTTACTAATCTTCTTCTACCATTTTCATCAGTTCTGTACACTGCTTTTTGTGCTTTTTTCACAACAACAGTTGGATTGGCCAAACGATTAGAAGCTTCTGTTAAGATCTTGTTACTTGTTACAATGTCTTTATAAGTAGTAACCATCTGCATGTTAGCTTGTTGAGTCGCATAAGCTGCGTTTGGATCATTGTTACGACTCTTTTGGTTAACTAATAATTGAGCAGTTGAAGTATATTTAGGAGAAATTACAAATTCTGAAACTCCCCAGCCCACTAAGGCAAGACCTACACTCCAAAGAATCAATGCCCAGATATGCTTACGGCAAATGCGTAATAATTGGGTAAGATCGATTGTATTTTCTTGTTCTTGTTTTTGTTCCATATCTCTTTCCTTATACTATTACTATTGATTCATGACATAGCTGGCACTATTAGCAGCAACTCGTACCTTAGGAAGACCTAATGCTGCTCTTAATTTATCAGACACTCTTTGCCTTTCTTGTCTACTTACTACTTCGATTTCCATAGTACCAAACTTAGGATTCTGAGTTTGCTTACTTACACCTTGAGCATGATCTTGTGACAAGTTATCTGTTGCATGTCTATAATCCATCCCGATCTTGTACATTTGATTCATAGTCAAGTCAGTTTGCATTTCACTTGAGATTGAATTCAAGAATTTAGTATTAAGTAATGTAGTAGGTGAGATAGACTTCTTAAGAAGTGCCATGACAACACGGCGATCACGGTCTTGACGACCATAATCTTGACGTGGATCCCCATGTCTAAGTTGAGCAAAGGCTAATGCCTTCTTACCATCCATATGGTAGGTCTTACCTTCTTGGAAGTGGTATCCCATATTGTCGAAAGTCAATGGTGAAGTTACATCAATACCACCAACTTGATCAATAGCCTTCTTAAGACCACCCATGTTGATCATAATGTAACCGTCAATTGGCACACTATAGTATTTATCCAATGTCTTAACTGTTTCACCAACTCCGCCTAGTGTATAAGCAGAGTTAATCTTCGTTACTCCATATTGTGGGAAATCTGGGAAGATTGCATTTGAATCACGTGGAATAGATACAATTGACGTACTATTAGTCTTAGGATTAATTGCCATCATCATGATGGTATCAGTACGTCCTTTCCAGCTACGTCCCATTGCTCCAGTATCAGTACCGAGCAAAAGAATATTGATTGGTTTTTTCTGCGCTAGCAAATTATCAAGATTACGTCCCTTGTTGCTCTTAGTTGTCTTAGCAACGGGAGTATACATATTTTGCGTGGTATCGCGTAAATTCTTATAAACCATACCACAAACAAAAAGTACAATGACTACAATAACGCCGATCACAATCCAGAACCAATGCCAAAACTTACGATGGTGATGACGGTGATGTCTATGGTGGTGATGGCGACGTACATCATTATTTGGTTGATTATTTTCTGCCATTTTGATCCCCTTATTTATTTATACAACTTTCTTATTATATACTCATACTGCTGTTTTTTACCAGATCTGTAACGGTTTTCTAATCTAAATAATCGTGTTTTTTCATATTATATTAAATATGTAATACAATTAACTTACATACATTTTTAATAACGAGGTGTTTACATGATAGATAATCAACCTAAAAAAACTAAGGCCTATATCGCAGGCGTTAACTTGAAGGATCCTAACTTCGACTACTACATGACTGAACTTGCTAACTTAACTGAAGCAAATAATATGGAAGTAGTTGGTCAAAGCTCACAAAACGCGGAATCAATCGTTGCCGGAACTTACTTCGGTGTCGGCAAGATTAACGAGATTAAGTCGATGGCCCAAGGCTTGAAAGCTAAAGTCTTGGTCTTAAATGATGAATTAACTCCAGTACAGATCCGTAATCTTGAGAAGTTAACCAAGATGCGCGTGATTGATCGAACTGAATTAATCTTAGAAATCTTCGCCAGTCGTGCAAGAACTAAGCAAGCTAAGCTACAAGTTCAACTCGCCAGATTGCAGTACGAATTGCCACGTCTTCACCCTTCCGAGAACAACCTGGACCAGCAACGTGGTGGTGGCTTCTCCAACCGTGGTGCCGGTGAAAGTAAACTTGAATTAAATCGTCGGACAATCGGTAAGCAAATCTCTGCTATTAAGAAAGAACTCAAGGCTGTTGCCAGCCAAGAAGAGATTAAATCAGCTCGCCGTAATCAAAGTCGCATCCCTAAAGTTGCTCTTGTCGGCTACACCAACGCCGGCAAGTCCACAACAATGAACGGCCTACTCCGCGAATTCTCTAAAGAAGGCAGCGACAAGGAAGTTTTCGTTAAGAACATGCTCTTTGCCACTCTGGACACCAGCGTGCGTCGTATTGATTTAAAAGATAATTTCAGTTTTATCTTGTCTGACACCGTTGGTTTTATTTCTAAGTTACCACACAACTTAGTTGAATCATTCAAGGCAACCTTGCAAGAAACACGCGACGCTGATCTTTTGATTAACGTGGTTGATGCATCCGACCCTAACATGGTCCAGATGATCCGCACTACACAGAACGTGCTAGACGAGATCGGCGTTAAAGGCATTCCAATGATCACCGCCTACAACAAGGCCGACAAGACCGACCGCAATTATCCACAGATCGAAGGTAGCGACATTCTTTATTCAGCAACTGATCCCAAGTCAATTAAGCTCTTGGCTGATCTCATCACTAAGCGTGTCTTCTCTGATTATGGCAAGTTCAACCTCACACTTCCTTTGAGTGCAGGTAAGGAACTGGCCTACTTACACGAGAATGCTCAGATCTTGAGTGAAAACTATGAAGACGACGGCGTCCACATCGAAGCCAACATTGCACCGGATGATCAAGGTCGTTTTAAAGAATATCTAGTCTAATTATAGGAACGAATAATGAAAAAACATAATTTGCTGGTAATCGCTGTTGCGTTATTCGGGTGTGTTGCACTTAGCAGTGAACCTGTTCAAGCAGCCAAATATTCTAAATCAGAAGCTAAGAAAGTTAAGTATTTCCAGCGCGAATATCGCGGCTTGAGTAAGACCAAATACAACCGCAATACCATTTACCAGCAAGCACCCAACTTTGCCGATCCTTTTTCACCAGGGACGTTAACTCCTACATATATTCCTGATACGATGGGCTACATTAATTACTATCGTGAATTAGCAGGACTGCCGGCTGAAGCTAATCATAACGAAGACAATCAAAGCGCCCAAATCGGGGCAGTAGCGTTAGCTTCCGTTAACGCGGCCGCCAACTTGAAGGCCCATGGCCTACTTGACTATCTTCGCCCTAGTTATATTAGTGAATCTGATTGGGATATCGCTGAAAGTTCTACTTTAGGTAATATCAACTTCTTGGATAACGCCGGTAGTACCTCAGCTGGTGAGATAGTAACGGATCTGATTCGCGAGGATAATAATATCGCAGGTACTGGGAACATCGGCCACCGGGCCATGATCTTATCTACTCGCGCAACGCGGATGGGAATCGGTGCGGCATACGGCTTAAGCAACGATATGCTCTATTCTGTGGAATACGGACTATTTGCCGATGACATCTTGCGTACGCCCGTGAAGAAGCAAGTTGTTTATCCCGCTACCACGGTCTTTCCCTATGAATTAATTGGCAGGAATACTCCATGGTCGTATGCAACAACGAAGAAGATCTCTGGTACACCGAAGATTTATATTACTGATTTATCCACCAAAAAGAAGAAACGTTATCGCGCAACACAAGTACGCAATTTTAACACGATGTTTTACGGTGAAGGTTATACCACAACGATCACGTATCGCCCAGGTAAGATTAAGTTAGTTAATACACATAAGTACAAGGTACAGATTGGCAAGCATTATACATACTCATTTAGATTTTTTAGACAGAACGGAAAATTAAAGTAGATACAAAAAGAGTCTGGGAAATAAGTCTTATTTTGACTTAAAATCTAATTTCTTAGAAAGTAAAAATACTGATATATCAGCATTTGTTTAAATGCTAATTATCAGTATTTTCTTTATTTTAGAGTTTTTCCCAGACTCTTTAGAATATGTTTAGATTTATTATTTATATTAACTCCAACTTTAACTAAAATAGTTATTAGGCTTAAGTGGTCGCTCCCTTAGGCTTAGTAACTCTTCGTGACTACACACCCCTCAAATTCTGAAGTTACGGAGGTGACAGTCATGAATAATTGGATAGACTGGAGAGTTAGCGCACCATGATCGTGCTTACTATTGCAGTAAGAATTATCCTAGACGCTTTGGGCAAATTTGCCATTCGTCTAGCGATAGCTTACGCGACAATAAAAAAAGCTAATCGCAAGGATTAGCTAACAACACAGTCATCTGAGTTACGATCGGAGTTAGTGAGTCCCATTCACTAGCTCCTTTTCTTTTATAATTATATATTTTTATTGCTCAATTCGCAATTATTACACTAAATGCCACCCTAATCAAGGTGGCATTTGTTCATTATAATGATTCTACAATTGTTCCTATTGATGTGTTCTAATTAATCACGACGTTTACGATCAATTAATCCTAAACTTGCAAGTGCAATTAAGGCTAAGCCGATTAAGCCGGCATTGCTCTTCTTTTCACCAGTTTGTGGCAAAGTATTCTTATTGTTGTCAGCTGCTTTATTTACAGTTGAAGTAGATTTCTTTGAACCATTAGTTGCTTGAGTGCCCTTTGGTGCAACTCTGTGAGAAAGCTTAATAGTGTGAGTACCTGTCTTTTTGTGTTCAACACTACTATGGTTCTTCTTAGCTGCTTTATTTTCACCATGTGGCTTAACAACTTTAGAATTATCATCCTTACGCTTGTCTGGATTACTTGGTTTCTTTTCAGGCTTTGGATTTTCTGGTTCATCTGGTGTTGGAGTTACAGGATCTGTCTTTGGTTCTTGTGGATCTTTTTTATCCGGATCAACTTCTGGCTTTACTGGATCTGGAATGATTGGTTCAGGATTTACCGCATTTGACTTATAAGTAATTACTACAGTTACATTCTCAGTATCTTTATTAACAGGTTCTGAAGCAACAGACTTGCTCTGAGTTCCATCTACGTAAGAATCATATCCAGCAATTTGTGGCACATCAAATTTAGTCCATTCACCACTTGTTGGAGTCCATGACGTAGCCTCTTCAGTACCATCGACATGCTTAGTGACTTCACGCTTAAACTCTACAGTTTGCTCTTTAGTACTTGTGGTGCCATCAGGATTTTCAATAATAATTGTTCTGGTTGGCTTCTTAGTTTCAGTAGTGTTAGTTGGAGCAACAATATGTAATTGATATTTGCTGGTCATTAAGTCTGCTAAAATATTGCCATCTTTTTCAGCATGGATATTTTCACTATATGGATCATATGAACTAGCCGGAGACAAACGCAATGTGATTTTAACAATATTATTATCAGTATCTTGCTGAGCATCCCAATCATGACTCAATTCGCCAATATCGTTTTTAACATTATCTGCATTAGTTACTTGATTGAAGTATTGGTGCAAGTCATCTAAGTTAGTAAAGATGAAATTCAATCCGCGTTGGCCAATTTGGTTAGAATTATCATCAGCTCTAACGTAAGTTACATAATCTGAATTTTGACGTCCAGTTACATTGTTTCCAGATTTATCAGTCCAAGTTTGATTATTAATCTTAAGCAAATCTTGAAGAGCTTCACCGTTTTGACCATTAGCAATCACTACAATTGCTTTATTTCCTTCAAAGTCATTAATTTCAAAAGCATTTCTAGCATCTGGTAAGATGACCTTATTCATTGAGATAACAGCTGGATTGGTTAAGTTCTTAAACATATTCTCAACGCCGCGAAGCACTCCTACACCAGCCTTACCTTCAACATAACCAGCAGGAGTAATTCGTTTAATATTACTTAAATCCCAATTATCTAAGTTAATTTGCTTAGCGCCAGAGGAGTTGAACATCCCTTCAGCAATTTGTAATTTACCTGTATTCCAGCCACTCAAGTCAATGTTAGTTAACTTAGGAGTATTATAGAACATTTGACGAGTATCATGAACATTCTTGGTATTCCAATGAGAAATATCACCAACAGTAGTTAATGAAGTATCACCCGCAAACATCATTGCCAGACTGTAGTTTTGTTCAGTATGCTTTAACCCAACACTACTTACATCCCATTTAGAAAGATCTAATTTTTCAAGGTTCTTGTCATTGGCAAACATGTAACTCATATCAGTTACTTTACCAGTGTTCCAATCATTAACGAAGCTTAAATCTTTTTGTAAGAACATGTTAAAGAACATGTAGCTCATGTCAGTTACATTGGAAGTATCCCAACCGGTTAGATCTAATTTACCGTCATCTATATTTTTTAAATCATAGAACATGTAGGCCATATTAGTTACCTTGCTAGTATTCCACTTAGAAAGGTCACCCAAACTAGTTAAATTAGTCTGTCCGGCAAACATATATAGCATATTAGTTACATTGGAAGTATCCCAATTGCTTAAATCAAGTTTAGTCAAATGTCCTAAACTCTCAAGACCTTTTGGATCATAATTATCTGTTGTTGGATTGTTAAAAGCAGCAAACATGTATGCCATATTAGTTACATTTGAGGTATTGAAATCTTCAAGTCCTTTAATAATTTTAAGCTTTGGATCATTAAAGAACATGTAACTCATATCGGTAATATGACTAGTGTCCCAGCCAGTTAGGTCTATACTTTCAATATTCGGCATATTAGAGAATAGATTATTAAAACTGGTGATACTTGGTGAAAAGCTAACACCGCTTAAATCAAGAGTAGTTGCGTTGGAATTCTTAGCTGCTCTAATAACGGCATCTAAAACTTCACGGGTAATATTTTTAGTACCATTAATATTTACGCTTTGTAATTTAGTATCTGCAAAAGCAAACATTACGTTTGTATTAGCATCTGGTGCAAACTTGGTATTACTAAAATCAACATTTTCCAAGTTATTTGCACCGTAAAACACTGTGCTAAGATCTTTTACTTTTTCTAAGTTAAGACCAGATAAGTTAACACTCTTCAATGAAGTATCATTAAAGAACATACCGCCCATATCTGTAATATGGCTAATATCAAGACCGCTTAAGTTAGCGCTCCCAAGGTTAGGCATGTTAGCAAATAAACCATGTAAGCTAGTAACATTTGGTGAAAGATTAATACCGCTCAGATCAACAGTCGTTGTACCTGTATTGCTGAGTGCCTTTAGATATATATCTAAGATGCTACGTGGAATACTCTTAGTGTTAGTAATGTTTACACTCTTTATCTTTCCACCAACCCAGTCAAACATATTATTGGTGTTGGTTACTTTACTTAAATCCAAGCCGCTTAAATCTAAACTTTCTAGATTACTATCTCCAGAAAACATGCCACCCATATCTGTAATATGACTAATATCAAGACCGCTTAAGTTAACGTTCTTAAGGTCAGGCATGTTAGAAAACAAGCCATGTAAACTAGTAACATTTGGTGATAAATTGATATCACTTAGGTCAGCAGTGGTTGCGTTAGAGTTCTTAATTGCTCTAGCGTAAATTCTTAATATATCATCAGTAACATTTTTAGCATTTTTAAGATTTACGCTCTTTAAATTGTAGTCTGCATATGAAAACATGCTATTTGTATTAGGGTTGTTAATAAAATTCCAACCACTCATGTCCACATTGTACAAATTATTTGCACCATAAAATAATGAGGACAAGTTAGTCATATTTTGAATATTCCAACCACTTAAGTTAGCATCATTTAAGCCAGTATCACCATTAAATGCACCAGCCATACTAGTAACTTGGCTTGTATCTAAATGACTTAAATCGACACTCTTTAATTTGGTAGAGCCAGCAAAAGCATTGCTCCAGTCTCCTTTAGCATAGACTTTATTTTTATCTTCACTGCCTTGATCATCAATCACAATACTGGTTGCGCCATTTTTAGTAATGTTTTGAATTAAATCCTTAGTAATGAAAACTTTGTCGATATCTGTAATCTTTCCAGCCTTGATAAAATCTTCTGTATTTGGAATGTAGATATTTTCTTTATCACTACCATTGTATTTATTTAAGGTGTACTCGTGAGTTTCATCATTGAGACTACCACCCCAGTCAGCAACGTTATATTTGCTGTCATTTTGTGTTTTAGGTTGAGTAGTATTGCTAGCAACTGGTGATTGTGTATTTTCTACATTTTGGTCAGCTGATTTTTGAGTTTGGTTGGCAGCTGGGGGTACTTGACTTTGAGCAGTATCAGCCTTTGTTTCACTAGATTCTGTTTTTTGAACTTGTGTATCTTTTTTATCTGTAGTTGATTGAGAAGTTTCTCCTGTATTATCTTGTTTACTATTTTGAGGAACTTCTACTGTTTGAGCAGCATTCTTTTGAGCACTACTATCTGAATCATTCTGTTGAGTGGTAGTGGCATCAGTAGATTTATCCGTTGAAACTTGCATTGCTTCAGGTTGAGTATTACCAGTCATTTCATCAGCGTTTACTGTTTGACCGTTAATTCCCATAAAAGTGATCCCTATTAATACTGAAGCAGCACCAATAGTTAATTTACGAATTGAAAAATGAGCTTTTTGATTGTTCATTTGCATAAGTTTCTCATTAAAGTTGTTTTTAGATAACATTTCGCATCGTCTCCTCATTCACTTGATATACTCGAGTATACTATTTTCAGTTTTTAAAACAATAGTTATGTAATTGGAAAAACGCTTTAAAGCCGGTTGTTTAGCGAATTATTAAATTTTAGATTTTTTGTTATTTAAAAGAGTAAATAAAAAAGGAAGCTGAACTTTCAGCTTTCCTTTTCATATTATAATATTCTCTTAGCAATTGTAGGCTCATTATAACTAGATACATTTTGCAAAATGGTTCCTTGTTCAGGAGTAGCCGCATTGACATATTGATTATTACCAATATAAATTGCAACGTGATATGGAGCGGTCTCAGAACCCCAAAATACTAAATCCCCTGCTTGAAGTTGGTTAAGTGGAACTGTTTGTCCCACTTTAACCTGATCATAAGTAGTACGAGGTAAATTAATTCCTGCAGCATGTTGGTAAACATATTGAACTAAGCCAGAACAGTCAAATTTATCAGGTCCTGCAGCTGCCCAAACATAGGGCTTACCCACCTGCTCTTTAGCAAGGGCTACAATTGAAGCAGCTTTACTTGAAGCTTGCATTGAAGAATTTTTATTTTCTTCATTCTTCTTAACTGTCTCATTAACGATTTGATTAGCCTTTTTAACTTTTTCTTCTTTAGTCTTATTTGTATTATTATCTTTTAATGCGGCAGAAATTTTTTTATTAACATTCGTAGTTGTTTTCTTAACTTTATTAGCTAAAGTAGCTACCGATGTCTTTTTCTTCGTAGCTGTCTTAGTAGATTCAGTTGCTTCATTGACATCAACGGTATAACGCGCTTCAATCCATTCACGCGTCCCTACTTTATACCATAGATTACCCTTACTATCGACAGCTGTCGCAGCTACATTCCAAACAGAGCCATCTTTAGCACGATAGCCCATAAACTTACCATTTTCATAATTTGTCCAAATATTCAAACTTTTACCAGGTAAATAACTAATCTTTACTCGTTTAATGGCAGTAAAGTTTGCTGCACGGACAGTTTTAAGTGATGTTATTGCAGAAACGCCTGTAACAGAAAGCGCTGCAGCCGCTCCCAATTTAAATAATTTGTGCTTTGACATAATTCAATCCTCTTGGTAGCGAAATCAATCCCACTATTGCTCTCATTAATGACTCCATTATCACATGTGCTATAAGAAAGCGCAAATAACTAGGTATTATTAAAAAAGACACATCACGAATTGTGAGGTGCCTTTAACTTTATTTCTATTGATTTTAATTCAAAATACGTTTAGCAACACTTGGGTAGAAATAAGTGCTGATAGTTTGCTTAACTACACCTTGTCCAGGAGTAGCTGCATGAATATATTGATTGTTACCGACATAGATACCCACATGGTAAGGAGCACTTGCCGAACCCCAGAAGAGTAAATCACCTGGTTGAAGGTTATTCATTGAAACGGTAGTACCTTGCTTTACTTGATCATAAGTGGTTCTACCAATATTAACACCAGCTGCTTTTGAGTAAACATATGAAGTAAGACCTGAACAGTCAAAACTATCTGTACCTTGAGCACCATAAACATAAGGCTTACCAACTTGAGCAGAAGCTAAAGTGATAACTGATGATGCATCCCCAGTTGCTTGAACTGACTTCTTAACCTTCTTGGTCTTATTAGCTGCAGCAGTGGTGGTAGTGGTCTTCTTGGTAGCTGCATTTGCTGTCTTAGTTGATGCAGCACTAGCATCAGTTGTAGCATATTGTGCTAAAATCCATTTATTTTCCCCAATCTTGTACCAATTACGGCCCTTTGAATCAAACTTTTGCTCTAACACTTCCCAAGTGGTACCGTGTTGTGCACGTTGGCCGGTGAAGTGACCGCCATTGTAGTTGTCCCAGATGTTAACACCATATCCTGGAACATAATTAATTGTAACTTTAATTGTGGCAGCTTGAACATTAGCAGTAGTTGAATCTGATTGAACAGCATTTACTGCAGCCACACCGGTTATAGTTAAAGCAGCAGCTGCAGTAACTTTTACGAAATTGTTCTTAATATTCATTAAGTACTCCTGTATCTATAATACAAAACTAGATTTCTGCGGTAACGAAAATTCTATTAAACTTAATATAATTTAAAATCTTAAAAATTATTTAACACATCCAACAATGTCTATAATAGTTGCCTTATGTTACAAAATAGTTACAAAGGTAATACTAATTTAATAAAAATAGTTATCCTTTTCATATTTCTGTTGTAGAAATATCCACTATGCTAAGAAAAAGTAAAAAGAGAGCTAGAAATCTTTTTTCTAACTCTCTTTCTTAGATATATGTATTTTTTGTTTTTAAAAGATGAATTAACCGATAACACGCTTAGCAGCTGATGGGTAGAATGATGCTAAAGTTTGAGTCTTAACATTTTGACCTGGAGCTGGAGCGTGAACAAACTTACCGTTACCAATGTAGATACCTACGTGTGAGTTACCCCAGAACAATAAGTCACCCTTCTTAAGAGATTTAGTTGAAACTGATACTGATTTACCGATAGTAATTTGACCGTAAGTAGTTCTTGGTAAAGTCTTGTTAGCTGCATTCTTGTAAACATAAGTAGTTAAGCCTGAGCAGTCGAATCCGTAAGGGCCAGTAGCACCCCAAACGTAAGGCTTACCAACTTGCTTCTTAGCAAGCTTAACAATAGCGTTACGCTTTTGGGTTGTAGCTGAAACCTTCTTTACTGAATTTGATTCAGGTGTACTGGTTTCAATAGATGAAGCTGAGTTGTTGGTGTCAACAGTAGTGGTATTTTCAACATCGTCAGCGTGAACAGTTGCTGGAACGCTAACTGCTGAAAGACCTGTAAAGAAAATTGATAAAGCTGCTGTGTATTTAACCAAAGTACGTTTGAAAATCAAAATTAATTGTCTCCTTTAAAAACTGTTTTCTTGTTTTTTATTTATCGTTTTAATTTCTTAATTAATGCCAAATCAATTGACGTTTTATATAATACCTTTCGAATGTTACATAACTGTGTCAAAAAAACTACCATCACGTTAAGAAACAGTTCCAGCAAAAAAACAATCTGTAAAAAAGACCACTTTGTAAAGATTAATGAAAGCTTGCTACCAGCTGATCTAGCGCATTCTTAGTCTTAGATAGATCATCATTAACTAATACATGAGCGTAAGGCTTTAAGTCCTCCGGTAATGCGTTTAACTCACTGCCACTAAGCCTTTCCTTGATTTTGGCAGGATCATCTCCTCGCTTTAACAAGCGCTCTTTTAATTCTTCTTTAGTTGAAGTAGTAATGTATAAAAAATATACCTTATCTTTCAACTGATTAATGTAAGAATAGATTCCTTTGATATCAACAATTAATGAGACTAAGTCGTTCTTTTTCCAAGCGAGATTTAATGCTTCACGACTTGAGCCGTATTGATATGAACCATAAGTAATATGTTCAAAGAAATGGAGCTGGTTAAAAGTTTCATCTGTTTCAAAATGATATGAAACACCTTGCTTTTCTCCAGCTCGCATCGGTCGCGTCGTATGTGTCAATACACGCGGAATGCCATATTTTTCATTTAAATAATCAGAAATAGTCGTCTTACCAGCACCACTTGGCCCCGCGATCAGAATTATTTTTTTCAAAAGAAAGTCCCCCACTTGAAAATATTGCTCATCTATATTAACATGCTTCTGTTTAGAAAGACTAAGACTTTTTATCGTGATTATCGAGAAAGGAAGACAAGCCTATGAAAAAAGCAGATGTAAAAGTTGGCGCCATTGTTGGTGCTAAGTCAGAAGAAGAACTTAAGAAGCCGTTCCAAGGTAAAGTAGAAAAAATTTATGAAAACTCTGCTCTTTTAGCAATTACTTCATACGATCCAGTTGATACCACCGCCGTTAGTGACCTGAACAACAAGATCGTTGTTAACTTCAAGAACTTAAAGGCTGCTCGCGCCGCTAAAAATAGTAAGACTGCTTCAACTAACAAAGTTAAGGTTGAAAAGATCGCTAAGAAGAAAGACGATTCTTCAAAAGAAGAAAAATAATTTTCTAATTGCTTAGTATCCTACGTATTTGCGCAGGATATTTTTTTGCCTAAAATAAAAAAGATACAAAGTAAAAGAAGGAAAAAGTATGAAAGAAAAAACTAGAACTGTCTTGTATTGGTTCATTCTTATTCAGCCATTTCTCGACCTTTATTGGTTCTACAATGGTAAATTAGCCAATATTTTGCCATTTACTCTGCCAACAATTATCAGGATTTTAGCTGTTTTTGTAATTTTTTGCATGTTTTTTAGCCAAAAGCAAAACTGGCAAAAATTAGGCCAAGAAAAGTGGCTAATCGTTTATCTGGCTCTTTTGATTATTTACTCGCTCTTGCACTTAATCCATGTCAGACATTTCAACAGCGTTAATCCAAGCGACTACAACTACTCTACTGTTAGCGAAGTATTTTACTTAATTAGAATGCTTATGCCGCTAATGGTAATTTTCTTTACCAAAGAATTGAATTTTACTCACAAACAATTTAGACAGGTAATTTCAGGCATTAGCGGTCTATTCTCGTTCACCATCGTGATTAGTAACTTATTCGTCATTTCACTTAGAAGTTACGAAACCGGCTTTATTAGTGCCAATATCTTTGAATGGTTCATTAACCCCAACATTGGCTATTCGCACATGGCTTCTAAAGGTTTCTTCAACTTTACGAATATGGTATCGGCAGTTCTTTTCATGCTCATGCCTTTAATGCTCTATTTCATGTTCAGTCACTTCAACTGGAGGATTGTCACACTAAATATTGTTCAAGCTTTAGCCATGATTGAACTTGGAACCAAAGTTGCCTTGATCGGCTTAATCGGTGGCATTATTATCGGTATTTTGCTTTATGTCTTTCATCTATTTATTGTTAAAGATGTTCAAAAAAATGGGAAAGCTGTCCTCGTTGCTCTTTTAATGGAAACCGGCACAATTGCGATCATTCCTTTTGGCCCAGCAATTCAGCGCTACAATTACGAAAAATATCTAGCTCAACAATCCGACAACAGTTTAACTCAAGCTAAACAAGAATTAGCTCAAGGATTAAAGAAGTATCCTACTGGAAAAAAGCGCAAAGAATTTTTAACTGACTTTATCGAAAAGCATTATCAAGATTATGCTTTAAACAAAAAATTTGTCACTAAGAGCTACCCTTATAAATATGATCCAGAATTCTGGCTTAAGATCATGAATGAGCCAGGCACTTCTAGAATGGAAAACCGTCACGTCGAAAAGGCCATGCTGGATCAAGTACTTAAGACTAACAACAATAAATTAGATAAAGTTTTCGGTATTTCCTATACTCGAGAAACTAATATCTTTAACTTAGAGCGCGATTTCACTAGCCAGGTCTATTCACTGGGGTGGCTAGGCATGTTACTCTTCATTGAGCCATATATAGTTATCCTACTCTATGCCGCAATTAAGTGGTTAATGAATAAACAAAAACGTACATATTTAATTAGCTCAATGCTTTTGTCAATTGCTTTCATGCTCTTTGCAGCATTTTTATCAGGCAATGTCATGGACTTCTTAACTGCTAGCTTTATCTTAGCTTTTGCTGAAGGAAGTTTGCTTAGCGAAGTTACTCGAAAAAAGACGGAATAACAAAAAATAACTGACACTAGTCAGTTATTTTTTTACTTCTGTTTAATAAAACTTGCATCTGGAATGCGAATCAAGTAATAGCGCGTAGCTAAATGACCTGCATGCATCCCTATTCCATTTTGCCAATTTTTCTTATATTTAGCTGTATAAACAGCAACATAAGCACGTTGGTATTTCTTGTCCATCTTCGCCAATTCTTTTTTAACATACGGGATTTTCTCAGCATTAACATCTAAAGAAGTGTTTCCATATGCAATTGACGCATAATCGCTTGACGCAGTTATTTTACTTCCTGCTCGATAAAAAGTATAAGTCTGTGAACCATATTTCTTCTTAGCTGAATTAATTGTCACATAACTAGAATTACCAGTCCCAGTATTCATAATTAACGGATCATATTTAACCGTTGAAGTAATGCGATTGGCATCTTCTAAATCTGGATTATCCATAAAGGTCTGATTAAACATCCAACCAGCAGCAACTAATAAAATGACAATTTCAATTGCATTAAGTAAAAAGTTAGGCCAACTAAAGCGTTTATGTTGTTTAATAATCATCTTAATTCGACGTTTACGAATGTTTTGGATGATAAAGACTAAATAAAGAATGATAGCGACCCATATTAGGATCCCAATAATATTCCAGCTAAACATAAGCAGCCTCCTTTTAATTTATTATAGGTGAAAAATTTAAAAAATTGAATAGTATATATATTGAATACTTGGGTTTAGGGTGAGAAGATATAGTTAAGTACACTAGATTTATTAGGGAAAAATATGGTAGCAATAGCATTTTATTCAATAACTGGGCAAACTGAACGTTTTATTGATAAAATACAGTTAAAAGCCCATCAAATCAGCGATGCCAACCCTAAGTATGACATGGGGCAAAAATATATTTTAATTGTCCCTTCATATCAGGACTTTATGATGGATTCCGTTGTTGATTTTTTGACGTATAAAGATAATAAGAAAAATATCATTGGAATTATAGGTTGTGGCAATCGAAACTTTAACGACCTTTTTGCTCAAACTGCTAAAAAGATCGCAGCAACTTTAAAAGTACCCATTCTTTATCTGTTAGAATTTAGTGGTACTAATCAAGATGTTAAAAATGTCCGTAAAATTGTTCATGATCTTTCTGCAGGACAGAGTACCAAAGAGGTTCAAAAGCCGAAAGAATTACGTGGAAATATTAGCTTTTTGAGTGATTATAGAGATTAAATATGACAAAGAAATATTACGAAGCAATAAATTGGAATGACATGGAGGATAAAGTAGATAAATCCGCTTGGGCTCGGTTAAATGATATCATTTGGGAGCCACGTCATGTTCCAGTAAAAGAAGACAAAAAAGAATTTTTACAATTACCCAGTCCTGTAAGATGTACACTTCTTCATGTGTTTAGCGCTCTTTCATTTTCATCTGGTTTACAAATGAAAAGCGGTATTGAGCAAATTAAGGTAGACGCAATTACGCCTGAAGAAGCAGCAGTCTTAAATGCATTACAGTATTTGGAATCAATTGCTAATAAGAGTTACAGCTATGTCTTACGTGAATTGGCTACTCCAGAAGAAGTTGATAATGCATTTGATTGGGCTAACAATAGTCCTTATTTGCAAAAGAAGATTCACATTTTGAATAAAATTTATCAACGTGGGGATGCCTTGCAAAAGAAAGCTGGCAATGTAATTTTGGAAACAGCTCTTTATCATTCAGGCTTTTTTGCTCCACTTTACCTATTTGGGCAAGGCAAGATGGTTAGAACTGCTGAAATTATCAAATTAGCTCTACGCGGCACATCATTCAGTGGTATTTATCCTGGTTATAAGTTCCGTCTTGGCTATAAAAAGTTAGGCAAAACCGAACAAGAGGACCTTAAGCATTGGATTGATAACTTGTATGATGAACTTGTGAAAAACGAAGAAAAACACATCAGATTACTCTACAAAGGGACAGGTTGGACTGAAGATGCTTTACACTACATGTATTATAGTGTAAATAAAGCTTACTTAAACTTAGGATTCCCAGGGAAATATCCTGATACATCAGACACAATCAATCCAGTTCTTGAACAAGGTGTAATTAAAAGTGCGGTATTTGAAGATTTCTTCTACTACACTAATGATCACAGCTTAAATAAATTCAAAGAAATTAAGTAAAAAAATAACCGTTGGCTAAGCCAGCGGTTATTTTTTACTTCTTAGTTGTCGTTTTCTTTTTAGTAGTTGTCGTCTTTTCCTTACTTTCAGTTTTAGTTTTTTCAGGCTTTTTATATTCACGGACTACGGTCAATTTTTCAATAATTGCTTCAACTAACTTATCAACAATTGCACTGCTATCTTTTTCAACTTCTTCTTCGCTAGCAAGTTGATCAATTCTAAAGCCAGATACATTCACATATTCTGAACGTGTCTCAAAATAAACATTGATCGGATATTCTTGACCTTCTTCAAAGAAATTAGCAATTTTCTTATAATTAGCATAAGGCAAGTTAATAATATTCGTCTCTAATGCAAAGGTAACTGGACGCTGACCAATCACTGCTAACTGGGTTTGTACCAGTGAATCATGCTTATATGCAGCCAAAACTTCTTTAATCATCTTTTCTGCATATGGTTTGATTTTGCTTTTAGATTTACTTATATCAGCATATTTAACTGTCTCAAGATCTTGGATGTAATCTTGATTTTTAATTTTATCATTTAAATCTTTTAAATTAATCTTCAAAATAAATTGTCCTTTTTCTTGGTTAATCTATTACAAACATACTACAAAAAAATTTTTTGTCATCTTTTTAGATACTAAAATCTTACTTTAATATTTTTATTTGCTAAAATGAACAACATGAAACACAAAAAAACTAATTACAAATATTTATATATAATTATTCCAACAGCTTTAATCCTCGTTATGGGCTTAGCTTATATCCTAGTTAAAAATAAAATTGATAATGAATTTAACTGGATTTCAATGAAAGAAGAACAAAAGTTAAATGTGCCCATTGAAAATCAAATGCCAGATTTACCTAACGGCTGTGAAGTAACTAGTTTATCAATGCTAATGAATTATTATGGCATTAGAGTAACTAAAAATGAATTAGCTCAAAATATCCAGCATGTCAGTTCCTTTACCAATAATGGTAAATATAGAGGCAATCCAAATCAAGGATTTGTTGGTTATATGTCCATTGAAAATGCAGGATGGTGTGTTTATAATGGGCCGCTTTATAACGTTGCACGTAAATATACTAACCGTATTCAAAATGCAACAGGGAGCGATTTTTTAAGTATATTAAAGCTCGTATCAGATGGTCATCCGGTTTTGATTATTACTACCACTACTTTTAATCGTGTTAATAATATGCAAACTTGGGAAACTAACACCGGAAAAGTAAATGTAACTCCATCTTCTCATGCCTGCGTAATTACTGGTTATGACAAGAAAAAAAGGATTGTTTATTTAAACAATCCTTATGGTATTAAAAATCAAGCTGTCAATTGGAATAATCTTGAAAATAGCTATAATCAACAAGGCAAACAAGCATTATACATTAAGTAAAAATATCAATGTATTCCTAAGATGAGTCTAGCTGCACGGCTCATCTTATCTGGAGTCCATTGAGGATACCAAACTAAGTTGATTTTGCACTTTTCGATTTGAGGAACAAAAGTGACTGCGGTAGTGATCTCTTTATTCAAAAGCTCAGTTAGCGGACAACCCATAATTGTTAAAGTCATTTTGATTATTGCAGTCCTATCTTCAACCTGAATATCATAAATGAACCCTAAATCTACTAAGTTTACGGTTAATTCAGGATCTATTACTGTTTTTAAAGCGTTATAAATTTCCTTTTCTTTATCGCTCATTTTTTCTCCAATCATCCAATTGCTCCCTCCATTTGGAAACTAATTAAACGATTTAACTCAACTGCATATTCCATTGGTAATTGCTTAGTAAACGGTTCAACAAATCCCATAATGATCATTTCAGTGGCTTTTCTTTCTGGAATCCCACGGCTTTGCAAATAATACAGCTCTTCTTCAGAAATTTTTGATACAGTTGCCTCATGTTCCATAGCAACATTAGAGTTTTCAATTGAATTTGTAGGAATGGTATCAGAAGAAGACATATCGTCCATGATAATCGTATCGCATTCAACGTGCGCCTTCACCATTTAAAAGAAGTTTGCCTTGTATAACATGATATTTAGGATTGCCCATAATCGTCTCTGATAAAGTAGACTTACCCGTCCCATTGGGTCCCATAATTGCGTGAATTTCTCCAGTTTTAAGAGTTAAATTTATACCTTTTAAGATTTTTTTCTGTGTATTTTCTTCTTTATCTTTTACTTCAACATGCAAATCTTTAATTTCTAAAACGGCCATTGTTTATCCCCTAATTTATAAATTATGCTTCCACCTTATCGTAATTTTTTCTAAAATTTAAGACTTGTTTTTTTAAAAAAAGAACCAAACAGCAATATATATTACTGTTTGGTTCTTCATATCTTTATCAATATTCATTGACAAAAACTCAAGGCACATGCATAAAGCATATGTGGACATTAAACTGTTCACATCAGTATGTCCAACATCAGTACTTCCCGTACTTGCCACTTAAGGCGGATGTCCTCTATCTCATAAATATACGCATCTCGCGTTAGTTAATCGACTCGTCAACTTGATATTATACTATTTTTTCCGCTTAAAGTACAGTCCTGTGTTTCTAAAATGACGATATCTTATCTTATAAAAAGCTTCTGTACACATGGTTGAAAGTAAGAAGCCTAAGCCAATTGCGCCTGTAACAATTGCTACACGCAAAATTAGTTCCTGACCTTGAATATAATCTCCAACTACAAACGCTCGAACTGCCTGATACGCAGGCATCCCTGGCACCAATGGAACCAAAGCTGGAATATTAAACACTGTTACGGGACACTTTTTTATTCTGGCAAAAACTAAACCCAAAATTCCAATCAAAAATGCACCGATTAAATTAGATGCCATTCGACCAGCACCTAAACGAAAACAAAACCAATAAGCCATCCAGCCAACTGTCCCACTAATTCCGGACAAATTTAAGGCACGATGCGGCACATTAATTGTTAGAGCAAAGCCAACTGAAGCTAGATAAGAAAACGCAACATTAATTACAACTTCTAACCAAAATGGCATTTTTATCCTCCCACAAACTTCAAAACCAGACCGACGCCACCACCTAAAGCTAATGCACTTAAAATGGCCTCACACATTCTAACGATGCCAGACAGCAGATCCCCCATAAAAAGGTCGCGCAAAGCATTCGTCATCGCTAACCCCGGCACCAAAGTCATCAATGCACCAATTAGAATATTATCGATAATCATTTTTGGATAAAGATAATTTAAGCCAAGTGCCAAGACCCCCATTATCATTGCAGCGATTAATTCCGACAAAAATCGAACTTTAGTATACTTTTTAAATTCATAATATGCCCAAAAGCCAATTGCTCCTTCAAGAGCTGCACCGGGAAAATCTACCCAATCATAATCATCCATAAATAAAACCATCAAGGTGGCACTAAGTACGGCCGCACCAATTATCTGCATCCACATTGGAAATGATGGTGCATTAGCAACCTCAATAATGCGATTTTTCAATTCTGATAAATCAATTTTTTTAGTAGCAAATTCTCTTGATAATTCATTTACGCGATCAACCAACTCTAAATTGATATTTCGATCACGAATTTGCTTCATCTGAGATAATTTTCCCCCATCAAGGCTCATAAATACACAAGTCGGTGTCGCAAAAACGCGTGGATCATTAATATCCGCGTTTCTAGCAATTCTGAGCATGGTATCTTCAACTCGATACATTTCGCTTCCGCCTTCAATCATCAGACGACCTGCAGTTAAACAAATGTCTAATACCTCTTGATAAAATCGAGCATCCCGCTTATCAGACATAGTTTTATCCTCAATTCATTGTTTCAATATCGATTGTTTTATCAATCCAGTCACCACGGAAGAAGTCGCGTTCGTGACTTACAATAATTACTCCACCTGAGAAATTGATAATCGCCTTGCGCAATGCATCCTTAGTATCGTTATCCAAGTGGTTAGTAGGTTCATCAAGAAAGAGCAAGTTAGCTGGCTCAAACTGCATTTTAGCTAATTTTACTTTTTCCTGTTCCCCACCGGAAAGCTCCTTTAACGGACTCATTGCTTGTTGCGCAGTTAATCCCATTCTAGCTAAGGCTTGACGCAATTCCTTTGGCTTTTTACGTTCAAATTCTTCTTGCAAGTATTGTAGCGGTGTCATATTGTTGTTAGGCCATGTTAAATCCTGCTTAAAATAAGCAAGCTTAGCAGTAACTGACAAGTCATATGAACCATAGATCGGCTTTAATTGACCTAAAAGAGTCTTAAGAAGGGTAGTTTTACCGATTCCGTTGAAACCGGTAATTGCTACTTTTTCATCACCGCCAACTGAGAAGTTAAATGCAGACTTAACTAAAGCCTGATCATAACCAATAACCAAGTCTTGCGTTTGCAAAAGCAAATTGGAAGCAGTTGCTACATATGGAAATTCGAACTTGGCCCGACGATTATTTTTAGGCGGAGTTAAAACGTCCATTCTAGCTAATTGCTTTTCACGCGATTTTGCACTCTTAGCACGCGTACCAGCTTTATTCTTACGAATATATGCTTCAGTCTTAGCAATCTTGCGTTGCTGGTTAGCATAGGCTTTAAGGTAAGTTTCACGGTTAGCAGCTTTTTGGCGCATCGCTTGCTTTAAGGTACCGGTATAACGCGTAATCGTACCAAAGTCGATGTCGATAATACAGTTAGTGATTCTACCTAAGAAATCGTAATCGTGACTGACAACGATAAAGGCACCTTCAAAATTATTCAAATAATCAACTAGCCAATCAATATGTGACACATCAAGGTAGTTGGTTGGCTCGTCTAATACTAAAACATCTGGATTTTGTAATAATAATTTACCCAAAATAATCTTTGAGCGTTGACCACCTGATAATTTTGAAACGTCATGGTCATAGCCTAAGTCAGCTAAGCCCAAACCAGATGCGACTTGTTCAATTTCAGTATCAATATCGTAGAAATTATTTTCTTCTAGATAAGTTTGCACCTTGCCCGCTTTTTCAAGTAGATCTTCATCACTAGTTTCAGCGTATTTAGTGTAAAGCTCATTTAATTCTTTTTCTTTTTGGAATAAATCATCAAAGGCTGTACGTAAAAATCCGCGGATAGTCACACCTGGTGCTAATTTAGCATACTGATCTAAATAACCCACATCAATTTTGTTTTGCCATTTTACTTGACCATTATCAGGCAAGATCTCACCAGTCAAAATCTTAATTAAAGTAGATTTGCCGACACCGTTTTGTCCGGTAACTCCCATGTGGTCTTCTTTGTTTAACACAAAGTTAGCATCTTCATATAAGGTCTTATCAATAAAACTCTGACCTAAATCTTTAACAGTTAATAAACTCATTTTTTAAATTACTCCCCTGCCGACTCACGCTCTTTTTCGTATTTTTGGAGTGCATCAAGAACCCGTGGCCAATATCTTTTAGGTAAAATTAATTGCAAGCGATCATGATAAATTGGGAAATCGCTAGCTTTCATCCCTGTAATTTTGGCTAATTCTTGATCTGTCAGCTTATATTTATAAACAATTCGCTTAATTTCGACTGATGCATGTCCTCTAAAATAAGACAGGCCGAAGAAGAAAATTGCAAAAATACCTGCAACGATAATCGATACTTGTAAGTTCAATCTAAAACTACGTAAGCAAATAAACATGGCTGCAATAAAGGAAATAATGGCAGAAATTACGCCATAGACAACCGGAAATATAGATTCTTTTTTTTGCATAATTTTCCCTTCTGACTTTGAGACTTGACTGCTACGAACTTACCAAAAAATAGTAAGCTTTGCAACAGAAATTAGACACTGATTTTCCATTATGAACTAAGTATACTTACTAAATGAAAAAATTCATCTAGAAAGAACAAAATTCATGAAAATAAAAAAGATTAATTTTAAAATAAATGATTTAAAAATCGAATTAGTTAAACCACAAATTGAACACGCAACAGATCTTTATCAAGCTATTAAACATGATCAAAAAAGCCTAAGCAAATGGTTACCTTGGGCTTATGACATTAATTCAATTCAAGCTGAGGCTAATTTTATTAAACAGATTCAGAAAAAAGAAGAAATTATTGCTCTAACTATTTTAGTTAATGAAAAGGCCAGCGGCATGATTGATCTGCATCACATCACACCGAATAAAAGAGGCGAGATCGGTTATTGGTTGTCCAGTTCTTATCAGGCACATGGTATTGTTACTCAGAGCGTATTAGCGGTATGCGAATATGCTTTTAACGAATTAAATTTACAATATGTTGATTTAAAAATTAATGTGCAAAACGATAAAAGCATCGCAATAGCCAAACGAACTGAGTTTAAACTGATGGGTAATATTGATAACATATTATTTTTTAGAAAAATTAAATAAAAAAACTTAAAGCAATCTAATTACTGCTTTAAGTTTTTCATGTAATTAATTTTTACCAATGAAATTTCCAAGTCTTACTACTAGACGAAGATGAGCTACCTAATGAGTCCGATGAACTCGACATACTAGAGGAAGTGGTTGAACTACCTGAATTGGTATCTTTATTTTCACCATAGCCTGAATTTGAACCGCCCGCTGGCTTATCTGCATTTTGCTCATAAATACGATAAGTAGTAAATGCCTGAGGATCATCCCATTTTACATGGTTATTTTGATCATTCAAATCATTTTGACGAGTTTCTTCATTATCAAGTGTTTCAGCCGGTAAATTCAGATTCTTTCTGAGCTTATTTGAAATTTTTTGTAATTCTGCAGTTGGGGCTACTTGAATTGACGAACCGTCAATCCAAGCATCATGACCTTGAATATAGCCACTATCTAAATTACCCATACAACCACGGTAGTTAAGAGCTAAACTGAGCATATCGTTAAAAGTTAAGTTAGTCTTGACATATTTGTTAAAAATATCAATTAATTTACGATAGTTACTAATTGTATTAACTGACATAGCCTTATGAGCAATTGCTTCAATTACTTGACGCTGACGGAGTTGTCTACCATAGTCACCTCGCGGATCTTCTTTTCTCATTCGGACATAAGCAACTGCGTGCCGACCATTCAAGTGTTGCTTACCCTTGTGGAAGTCACACCAATCATATGAGAAATCGAAAGGCACATTTACATCAACGCCGCCCACTGCGTTAACTAAACTGCGCAGCGCCTTCATGTTAACTTCTAAATAATAGTTTATCGGTACGTTTAACATATTTGAGACAGTTTTCATACTTGCTTCACTACCACCGATTTCATAAGCTGAGTTAACCCTAAACATGAAGTATTTGTCACCTGGATCACCTTTAATATCAGCCAATGTATCACGTGGAATAGATGTCATCGTTGCCTTATTTTTTTGCGGATTAGCTGTTGCTAAAATTAAAGTATCAGAGTTACCTCGGTCATGACGGCCTTCAATTCCTTGATCGACTCCCAAAATCAATACTGAAACTGGTTGTCTAGTCGAAATTTTAGCGGATGTCGCAACATTACCATTATTTTTACCATCAACTGCACTATGAATTGTGAAATACATATGAGCAGCCCATGCCACACCGAAACAAACGGTTAATAACGCGATCACCCCAATAAAACGAGCAAACATGTTACCGGCTTTAAAAGATGAAGAATCTGCTGCCAAAGCATGATTGCGATGAAGATTTAATGATGAATGTTTGCGATAATCTTCTCTACGTTTGGAATTTGGATCCATTCTTTGTATCGTTTCCCTTCAAAATTAATACAAGTTTATTTGTATCACTTTTAATCTCTATATAAAATAAAATTATCGATAATTAATAATAACTTAGTTTTTGAGTTAAATTCTACATCGAAATGCATCTTTAACAAAGATGGAATATTTTTCAGGAGGAAACAAATATGGCAATTCCAACAAGAAGTGAAGTTCCAGAAGAATTAAAATGGGACTTAACCCGTGTTTTTAAGACAGATGAAGACTGGGAAGCAGCCTTTGATAATGCAAAAGATGAAGTAGAAAAATTAGGTGATTTTAAAAAAATCCTTACTAAATCTGGCAAAGACTTATACGAAAGTTTGACCCAAATTTTAGCAGTTAAACGTCAAGTAGAAAATATTTACGTTTATGCAACTATGTCTAGTGATGTTGATACTTCAAATTCTCACTATTTAGGTTATGTAAGCCGCGCACAAAATTTAGTTAACCAATTTGAGGCAGTAACTAGTTTTATCAGCCCAGAAATTCTGAGTATCCCTGCCGATAAGTTTGAACAGTTCAAAAAGGATGAACCTCGTTTAAACGATTATGCTCACTATCTTGAGACAATCACTAATAAGCGTCCCCACACTTTACCTGCTGAAGAGGAAAAAATTATCGCAGATGCCAGTGATGCCATGGGCGTTTCAGAAAATACCTTTAACGTTTTAACTAATTCAGACATGGAATATGGCTACGTTCAAGATGACGATGGTAATATGGAACAATTGTCTGACGGTTTGTACTCACTTTTAATCCAATCACAAAACCGTGATGTCAGAAAAGGCGCTTTTGATACGCTTTATGCAAGCTATGGTCAATTCCAAAATTCACTTGCTTCTACGCTTTCCGGCGTTGTAAAGAAGCACAATTATAACGCTAAAGTTCACAAGTATGATTCAGCTCGTGAAGCAGCTTTAGCTGAAAACAACGTACCTACCAAGGTTTACGACACTTTGATTCGAGAAGTTGACTCCCATCTTGATTTACTTCACCGTTATGTAGCACTTCGGAAGAAAATTTTGGGACTTAAAGATTTACAAATGTGGGACATGTACGTGCCACTAACTGGTAAGCCTGCTCTTTCATATAATTTTGAAGAAGCAAAGGAAGTAGCTAAGAAAGCTTTAGCTCCACTGGGCGAAGATTACTTAAAGCATGTTGATTATATCTTTAATAATCGCGTAATTGATGTAGTTGAATCAAAGAATAAAGTAACTGGCGCATATTCTGGCGGTGCTTATGATACAGATCCATATGAACTTTTAAACTGGGAAAACAACATTGACTCCTTATATACTCTAGTTCACGAAACTGGTCACTCAGTTCACTCTTGGTACACTCGCAATAGCCAACCTTACGTTTATGGGGATTATCCTATTTTCGTAGCAGAAATTGCTTCAACCACTAACGAAAATATTTTGACTGAATACTTCTTAGATCATATTACTGATTCTAAGACACGCGCCTTTATTTTGAACTACTATCTTGATTCATTTAAGGGGACATTGTTCCGTCAAACCCAATTTGCGGTGTTTGAACAATTTATTCATGAAGCAGATGCTAAAGGTGAACCACTTACTGCTGATATCTTGGATGAAGTTTATGGACAACTTAACCAACACTATTACGGTGACAGCGTTGAGCCAGGCGGCGATATTGCACTTGAATGGTCACGTATCCCGCACTTCTACTACGACTTTTACGTTTACCAATATGCAACAGGATTTGCGGCTGCAACAGCTCTTGCCAACAAGGTGGTTCATGGTTCTGAAGCTGATAGGGATGCATATCTTGGTTTTCTTAAGGCTGGTTCAAGTAACTATCCAACCGAAATTATGAAGCATGCTGGCGTTGATATGACTAAGCCAGACTACTTGGAAGATGCATTTAAGACATTTGAAAAACGTTTAGCCGAATTTGAAAGTTTGATTGAAAAATAAAAGATAAGATATGAATATTGAAGAAGCTTAACAGCCAATTTTTAAAATTTCACTTTTAGCAATTTCTTTATTTATCATGCTGCCCGGAATCATCGGTCCAGCATTACCCTTAATGGAAAAAACTTTTTCGGAAATTCCTAAAGTTCAAGTTGAATTATTAACAACTATTCCAAATTTTGGAGAAATCTTCGGCTTGTTGCTTAATCCATGGCTAGTTCGCAAAATAGGGCCTAAACGTGTCATATTACTGGGACTAGGTGGGATTGCAGGTAGTTTGCCAATCTTTATTAATAATTTCTTTTTAATTTTTATTTTCTACATGGCTTTAGCCTACAAATTACCATCCTTTTTCATTTAGGAAGCGAAAGCACTTCCTCCTTAATGATGGCGCTCATTGGATTCATGGGAATTCCTTGTGGCTTGATTTTCAACTGGCTTTATCAAAGAATTAGACAATGGATCTGGCCACTATGTCTCTTTCTTAACGCTGCTGGTTTTTATATGGTAAGTAATGCTCATGTTTTTAGTGCACTAATTATTGGCTGTATCGTTTCAGGCATAGGCTTCGGCTTCGCTTGCATTCTTCACAGTTCTTACTGTAGTTGGACTTGTGCATACGATTTATGGGCAAATGCATAAAGCTGAAGCAAAAAAAGAGATAGTTTCACGTGAAACTATCTTTTTTTGCTTTTAAATCATACCTGTCAATAAGCCTGTAATGTACAAGAACACACAGCAGACTACCAAGTACAGACTGCCCCATTTAACAGTTTCTTTCAGGATCTCACCTTCATCACCCTCGCGGTGAATTGCACCAGTTGCTACCGCAATATTCTGTGGTGAAAGCATCCCTGCAGTTGCCCCAGTCATATTAGAAGCAACTACCCAGTACTTGTTTACGCCTAAGTCAGTCGCAGCCGACAACTGCAAGTTACCAAACAATACGTTGGCAGAAGTTGCAGAACCAGTAAGGAATGTTCCAAGCGCACCGATAAGTGGCGCAAATAATGGATAAACCGGACCAAGCAAGCTAACCAAAGCCACAGCCAAAGCATCAGTCATACCAGCGTAAACCATAACCTTGGCAAGACCGACAATCGCACAAACTGTAACGGTAGTCATACCCACGGCCTTGATCGATTTACCTAAAATTTGCATCATGCGCTTAAAGCTAACGCCTTGAATCGTGCCACCAATAAGAGTAGCGATTAAAATCAAGGTTCCTGGAGATGAAAGCCAACTAATTGAAAGAGTATTAGGATTCTTCCCAGTATAAACAACTAAGTTTGTGGTTGCTTTGTTCAATAAATTATTAACTGGTGGCACAAGTGAAGAAGCCAAAATTACGAAGATAAAGATCAAAATAAAAGTTGAGCATGCTTTAAGCAGTGCTTTATTATCAGGTCTTTCAACATCTGATTCTTCTTCATCTTCATGCCATCTGGTCATCCAAATCGTTACAGCAATAGAACAAAGTGAGCCAGCTATTGCAGGAAGTTCCGCACCAACAAATCTAGCCGCTATTATCTGGGGAATAGCCATAGCTAATCCTGACATCAAGGTAATGAGACCCACACCTTTAATTGCCTTAACGCTACCACCTGTTAAAATTACCAAGATAAATGGCACAAGTACTACCAAAATACATAATTGTAATGAAACAAGGAAAGATAATGCTACTTGATTCAAATTAGTTACTTCACCTAAAGTTAAAATTGGCAACCCAATTGCACCATATGCTGTTGCTGTTGTATTTGCTATCAAGCTAATGACAGAAGCACGAATTGGCTCTAATCCAAATGAAATTAAAATTCCTGCAGAAATTGCGACAGCTGTACCAAAGCCAGCGATTGATTCCAAGAAACCGCCAAAGCCCCAAGCAATAATCAGCACAATGATTCGTTTATCCGTAGAAATGGTGGCTAGCATATCCTGAATAGTCTTCATTCCACCTGATTCAGTAGTTACATTGTACGCAAATAACGCGGCCACAATGACGAACATAATTGGCCAAATTCCCATGATAATACCTTCTAAGGCCGCCGTCAGCGTATTGGGTACGGACAATTTAAAGCTAAAAATTGCCAATAAAATCGTTAAAACAAGCCCAATTATACAAGCCCGAGCTGCAGGCATACGCATTACGCCTAGCGAGATGATTAGCCAAATAATTGGAATCAGCGCCATCGCAAATTTAATCCACATCTTAATACCTTTCTTTCATCAAAAATTTCTCTAACTATACTATTTAATCATTTCTACAGTAAAAATTAAAATCAGACACCTATTTTGAACGAAATATTCTAACTTTATAAATTTTTTGCTTGCAAGTTTGTGTAACAACATATATAACAATTATGGAAAGTAAAATTTCTCACATCATTTAAAGCCATTCTGCGGAATAGAATGGCTTTTTTTTCTCCCCTAAAATCAAATATCAACATTATTTTTTTATTTGAAAGCTTTTTCTTAGACTTTTTATGAACAAGAAAATAGAATATAGGTTAACAGAAAAAGTTTATTTTTCTTGATATATATCAATTATTTTATGAGTGTATGTTTATATAATTAAATCAACAAGTAAATATTTTGAGGAGGAATTAGTACATATGAAAAAATTAGACTCAAACAAGCTTACTGACAAGCAACAAGAATTCTTTAAGACCCATTTAGCTTATCTTTCAACTGTAGACGAAAATGGTGAACCACAAGTTGGTCCTAAGCAATCAATGAGAGTTCTTGATGATGGTCACTTAATCTATCTTGAAAAGACTAAGGCACACGCATACGAAAACTTGAAGAATGGCTCAAAGGCTGCTGTTGTTGTAGCTGATGTTCCAACTCATACCAACGTTCGTATCAAGGGTACTGCACATATTCACGAAGATGATGATTACCAAAAGAAGGTAGCTACTGAAGGCGGTGCACCACAAGCTTACGTTGTAGTTATCGACATTGAAGAAATTTATGAATAAAATTTTTGCAAAATAATAAGCTAGGCTAACCAGCCTAGCTTTTATTTTTTAACGATGTTTAATTACATGAACTGTATAAGCAACTAAATAAATTACTACCTCAATTGTTGCGATGAAGAAAGTCACTGGCCAGTTAGTGATAAAGCCCAGATATAATCCTGCCCAAACACCAAATAAGGCAAAACCAACGGACCAGCCAATCATTGCAGGAATCGTTTTACCGATATAACGAGCAGTAGAAGATGGAAGTGTTAATAAAATAAACACTAATAATGATCCTACAATCTGCGCACCGATCGCAACCGACATTGCCATTGAAATTAAGAAAACAATGCCCACAAAGCCAGTATGGATACCATGTGCTACAGCTCCAATATGGTCAAATGAATCGAAGTTCAAACTTCTTTGAACCAATAAGATCATTAATAAAACAATTACTGATAAAATCGTCAGCTGAATAACGCCTTGTTTATCTACTCCGATGATACTACCGAATAAAATATTAGTTGCATAACGACTATTTGAACCAGAAATAGCTAAAAATAAAACACCTAATCCAATAAACAATGCCGAAATTGCACTAATCGATGATTCTTTTTGATCACTATGAATGGATAATTCACCAACACCAATTGAACCTAGTAACGTGAATAAGAGCATTCCCCATAACGGTGCTATACCAATAAACACGGCAAAAGCCGCACCAGCAAAGCCAATTTCAGACAATGTGTGAGCGAGAAAGGCATAATTACGTGCTACTACATAAACACCAACTACCCCACAGGTAATTGCAATAAAAGTACTTGCTAAGAAGGCATAACGCATGAATTCATATTGAAACATCATTCAAAATCCTCCTTAAAGTCTTTCATCTTACCTTGTCTGATTGTTCCTTTATTTAAGTACAAGTAATCACTCATGTATTTAGAAGCTAACGGTATATCGTGTGTAACAAACAGAACGGTGATTTTATGTTCTTTATTTAAATGATGAATCAAGTCCATTAACTCTTCTTTGGCAGCTGGATCAAGACTAGCCGTAGCTTCATCCAAAATAATCATATTAGGATGATCAAGTAGCGCTTGTGCCAAATATGCACGTTGCTTTTGCCCACCTGAGGCTTCACCCATTCGAGTATTCTGAATTTTATCCAAATGAGTTTCAACCAATTGTTGATCAACTTGTTCTTTTACCTTTTTAGTCTTAAATAAAGGCGCGTTTAATTCGATAAAAGCTCTAATTGAGAGTGGATATTCTGAATCAATATTTCTAAATTGTGGCACATAGCCAATTTTTACATCATCAGCAAATTTATAACTTCCACTGGTTGGTGTAAGCATCCCCATTAAGATCTTGATTAAGGTTGTCTTTCCTGTACCGTTAGGTCCAAGTAAGGCTGTAGTCGACCCCTTCTCAAGTTTAAAACTGATATCCTTAAAAACAGTTTTATTATCAAATCTCATAGAAAGATCATTCACGTCTAGAATCAATTTAGCATCCCCTTTACTTGCTAAATTAGTTTCAATATTACTTACTAATATTAGCTAAATTTTGATAATTTTCCTTCATCCAATTTAAGTAAGTTGTGTGATTAGGAATAGTTTCGCGCACGTTCAATACTGGAATATTATTTTGTTTTGCCAATTTAACAAATGTCTTTACAGTTGAACTACTTGATTGAGTATTGTTAACAAAGAATGCGATCTTCTTATTCTTAATATCATTTGTCATTCTGTTAATAGTTTTAGGACTTGGATCTGTGTTGTTTTCTACAGCTTTTTCAAAGTCCTTGTCACCAATCTTGTAACCAGCTTCAGCTAAGGCGTAATCAAAGACGGGTTCACTAACAAAAACCATCTTATCGGTCTTTTTACTATTTTTAGCAAGAGCCTTTACCTGATTAATCTTAGCTAAATATTTTTTACCATTAGCTTCAAAGTATGCTTTGTGCTTGGAATCGATTTTTGATAAACGTTTCACTAAATAATCAACATACTCAGTTGGCATACTTAAACTGTACCAAATATGAGGGTTAGCCCCTTTCTTTAACTTCATTAGCTCTTCACCAACTAAAACTGGCTTCTTATCAACTGAGCTAGCTAACTTGTTCATCCAGCTATCATAGCCTAAACCGTTAGCTACAATAATATTGGTACTAGATAATTCCTTAGCGTCTTGAGTAGTTGGTTCAAAGTCATGCGGATCAGTAGCACTATTTTTAATAATTGCCTTAGCACTGCCGTACTTACCAACTATATTCTTAGCAATATCTGCATAAACATTAGTTGAGGTAACGATCGAAATCTTACCATCATTAGTTGAAGATTGTTTATTATTTGAACAAGCAGAAACAAAAAGCATGATTGTTCCCACAATACCTATGAGAAAAGATAATTTTGTAATTCTAGTTTTCCAATTTTGCATAATTTTCCTCCATAAAAAAAGCATTTAAATCAAAATTTCAGCAATTTTTTGATTTAAAGCTAGAATAAACTAGATTTATAGCGCTGTCAATCTTTAGATAGCACAAATAGCACCAGAACACATGAATCTGATGCTATTATTTAAGTCTTTAACTTTTTTTGCTGAAATTATTTAAATGCTTTTCTAGAATTACATCATTATATAAACATATTTTTATAAGCTTGTCAAACTAAAACTCACCATTGGCGTGTTGTCTCAATACATCCAGAATTTTAATGATGTGGTTGTCAAACAATTGGTAATACTTCTCTTGTTTAACTCGTTCACTCTTAACCAATCTAGCTTCTTCTAAAATTCGCAAATGTCGCGAAATTGCTGGTTGGCTAACATCAAATTGGTTAACTAAATTATTCACACTACTTTCCTTATTATCATTTAAGTAATATAAAATTTGAATTCGAATTGGATGATTCAACGCTCTGGTAATTCGAATAATCTGATCGTTCACTTTTTCCCCACCTATCGTGTTAGTCTCAGTCTATTATAATCTTTATTTTACCGATTATCTGCCTTTTTCGACCGATAACATTGGAAAACAAGTAATCTCTAATTAATTACCGTATACTTCATAGTGAAAGGAAGCGATAAAGATGAAATTCAAGCTACTAATTAATCCTAAAAAAGATGAGTTTGTTCAGGCACAGGTTCATCAGGAAAATAATTTTACTCAAGAACTTAAAAACTTTGTCTTAACTAATGGTAATTCTAATCAATTACTCGTCTATGATGACAAAGATGCAATCACCCTATCGCTTGATGAAATAGCTCTAATCACTATTATTGATGATAAAACTTATGCTATTTGTAATGATCAAAAACAATACAGAATCAAAAAGCGAATTTACCAATTAGCCGAAGAGCTACCTAAACATTTTTGGCGCATTAACAAATCTAGTATCGTTAATCGTTATCAAATTAGCCGATTTGAAGAAACTCAAACAGCTGGCGTAAACATCATTATGAAGAATGGGTTAACCGATTACGTCTCTCGCAGATGTTTTGCCAAAATCAGAAAGGAGTTGAGCTAAAATGAAAAAGTTCATCAAAGATTTTGCCCTACGTGGAATGCTTGCTGCAGGCTTTGGTCCTCTAATTTTAGTTACGATCTATTTAGGTTTGCAACTTTCAAAGACTGTTACCAATCTTTCAGTTGCTCAAGTAAACCTAAATATTATTTCTAGCTTAATTCTAGCTTTTATTGCCGGGGGAATAAGTGCTATTTTTAGAGTAGAACGAATTTCAATCGGTACTGCTACATTAATTGATGCGGTTGTGATTTACTTTGACTATTTAGTTATTTACTTAATTAACGATTGGATTAAAGCACAGGCTATCCCTCTAATTATTTTTACAATTATTTACATTGTCGGTTATCTAATCATTTGGCTAATTATTTATCATCAAGTTAAAACGCAAGTTAAAACTATAAATCAAAAATTATAATTAAATGACACTTTAGATTCAGAGATGAATTGAAAGTGTCTTTTTTATACAAAAAAACGCTACCCTAACGGGTAGCGCAAAACATAACAGAGTATCTTGATTTAAGTAGAGATCATCAAGACAATATTATTATAATACGTTTTTTATAGTTCGTACTAACTTTTTATCAATAACGTAATTTATTTATTAATATTATTCGTTAGGATCATCTTTAACGTTCTTCTTCCAGAAACTCATGATCAAACCTGCTACGATTGAACCAATAATAGTTGCTAAGAAGTAGAACAAAATGTGCATAGGTCCACCAATGTTACCTGCAAGTGGTGATACCCAAAGACCACCGTGAGGAGCAGGAACACCAACGTGCCATAAACCAACTAAGGCACCACCTACAGCTGAACCAATGATACATGAAGGAATTACACGACCTGGGTCAGCTGCGGCAAATGGAATAGCACCTTCAGTAATGAATGAGAATCCTAATACCCAGTTAGAAACACCTGCACGACGTTCTTCCATAGTGTACTTGTTCTTGAAGAATGTAGTACCAATAGCAGTAGCAAATGGAGGAACCATACCACCAACCATTACGGCAGCCATCAAAATAGCAGCAGTAGTTGAGTGTGGGTCGTTAGCAAATGCACCTGAAGCAAAGACATATGCAGCCTTGTTGAAAGGACCACCCATATCGATTGACATCATACCTGCCAAGATAGTAGTAAGAAGTACCAAGTTACCAGTACCCATACTGTTCAAGAAGTGAGTAATTGCAAAGTTTACACCACTAAAGATTGGGTTAATGATGTAGAACATAATTGCTGCAATAAAGAGCAATCCTAAGATTGGATAGAACAACATTGGCTTCATACCTTCAACTGAACGAGGTAATTTAGCAAAGGCCTTCTTTAAACCGATCATTAAGTAACCAGCAATGAAACCGGCAGCAATACCACCTAAGAATCCAGCTGGTGAAGTTGCATGGGCTTGAACGTTAACTTGGAATTGACCATTAGCAATAGAAGCCATGTAACCACCAACAAAACCTGGCATTAATGCTGGTAAGTCGCCGATTGATTCAGCAATGTAAGCTGAAAGAACTGGAACCATGAAGGCAAAGGCCAAGTTACCTGCGTTGTTCAAGAAGATAAATGCAGGAGTCTTTGCACCACCACCGTAGTTTTCTACGATGAAGGAGATAGCCATTAAGATACCACCACCGATAACGAATGGAAGCATGTGGCTAATACCACTCATCAAGTTCTTATAAATACTTGCCCATAAGCCTGGCTTTTCAGTACTTGATGATTCTTCTGACTTGTCAGCTGCACTAGCATGGTAAGTATCTGCCTTACCGTCCATAATATCATCAATCAATTCACCCGGCTTGTTAATACCATCAACAACTGGGTGGTTAACTAAAGGCTTACCATCAAAACGTGGCATGTCAACCTTCTTATCGGAAGCAATGATAACACCCTTAGCACGCTTGATTTCATCTGGAGTAAGCTTGTCTTTAACACCTTCAGAACCGTTAGTTTCAATTCTAACTTCAATGCCACGCTTCTTACCTTCTTTAATCAAGGCTTCTTGAGCCATGTAAGTGTGGGCAATCCCGTTGATACATGCAGTAACACCAACGATTAATGGCTTGTTGTCATCATCGCTTGAGCCTTGAGCCTTAGCAGCTTCCTTAGCTTTTCTGGCTTCAGCAGCTTTCTTGTCTTCTTCGTCCTTCTTAGCTTCAGCCTTTTCAAAAAGATCAATAACTTCTTCAGGAGTCTTAGTAGCCTTAAGTTTTTCAACCAATTCAGGATCAATCAATAAACCTGAAAGTTTAGCTAAAGCTTGAAGGTGAGTATTATCAGCACCTTCTGGTGCAGTAATCATGAAGAATAAGTGAACTGGTTGACCATCAAGTGAGTCGTAGTCAATACCTTCCTTACTCTTAGCAAACAATACACGAGCCTTGTTAATTGACTTGTTACGTGCGTGTGGCATTGCAATTCCGCCACCGATACCGGTAGTTGATTCATTTTCACGAGCCCAGATAGACTTGATAAATGCATCTTCATCATTAACAACATCGGTTGCCACTTCAAGATCTGCCATTTCTTTAATGGCATCTTCTTTGTTGGTAGCCTTGAGTTCCATGATCATGGATTCAGGGCTTAGAATGTCCTTAATTCTCATATCTCTTTCCCCTTATTTAAAAATTAAGAAATTTGTTCAACCTTAATTTGTGGTAATACTGCATCGATTTGGCTCTTAACCGCAATATCTTTAGTAAATGCAGTAGCAGCACCACAGGCCATACCAATTCTAAATCCTTCTTTTGGATCTTGAGTCTTGTAGTAAGTACCAACGAACCCAGCAATCATTGAGTCACCAGCGCCAACAGAGTTAACAGCAGTACCTACAGCACCCTTTGCATGATATACATGATCCTTAGTCAAAAGGAAACCGCCTTCGCCAGCCATTGAAATCATTACATTTTGAGCACCCATGTCAAGAAGCTTCTTTGCGTACTTAAGCATGTCATCACTTGATTCAAATGTTACGCCAAACAAATCAGCCAATTCGTGATGGTTAGGCTTAATTACTAATGGGTGATATTCCAAAGTATCAAGAAGTGCTTGACCAGTAGTATCAACTACAAATTCTGCACCAGCTTCCTTAATAGTTGGAAGAAGTGATTGGTAGAAATCAGTAGGAAGACTTGGAGTAAGTGAACCGCTCATTACTACGATGTCGCCCTTCTTCAAGTCGTTCAAGCGATCTTTGAAAGCAACGATTTCTTGGTTAGTAATGGCAGGACCTGCTGCATTAATTTCAGTTTCCTTTTCTGCATGGATCTTAACGTTCACACGAGTATTATCTGAAATAGTAACGAAGTCACTTTCAATTCTCTTTTGGTTTAATTGACGAACCAATTCCTTACCGGTAAAGCCGCCAACAAAGCCCCATGCAGTGTTGTCAACATTTAATTGGTTAAGGATTTGAGAAACGTTAATTCCTTTACCCCCTGCTAAAAATGAATCATTGTTAGTTCTGTTAACTTCCCCGCGGTTAACTTTTTCTAATTGAAGAACATAGTCAAGAGCTGGGTTAACAGTTACTGTATAAATCATCCTATTTTGCCTCCTCTAGATTTATATCGGCAGGTAATGCCGTTTTTTGACTGGATTTAATCTTTTCTGTTACCACAATAACGTCATCAGTATTAGCAAAAACAGCAAAATTTCGTTCGCCAATTTTAGTACTATCAGCTAAAACATATGCATGTCTAGCTTGTTTAATCTCAGCTGCTTTAATTGCAGTTTCTTCAGGATCTGGCGTAGTTAAGTTGCCATTCTTTTCAATCCCATTAGCTCCAACAAAGCTAGCTGAAAAATTCATTGCTCTAATCTGACTTAAAGCAGTCTGACCAACAACAGCATGAGTATCATCTTTGACCTCGCCACCAATTAAGAAAGTCTTAATGCCATGATTCAAGCTGCAAAGAGCAGTTTCAACTCCGTTGGTGATAATCTTAACATTAGGAATTTCTGCCAGAAATGGGACCATTTCATAGGTTGTCGTTCCTGCATCAATAAAGACATTATCACCTGGATGAACGAAATGCTCTGCCGCATATTTAGCAATAGCAATCTTAACATCATGATTCAGACTAAAGCGGACGTTTTGGGAAACATCACGAGAGAAATTTTTTACTGATTGAGCACCGCCATGAACTCGCTTGAGGATGCCATTTTTCTCCATTTGAATCAAATCACGTCGGATAGTTGATTCAGATGTATCAGTTAAATTGCATAATTCGCTAACGCGGCACAATTCGTGCTGATTAACGTAGTCTTCAATTAAGCTTTGGCGTTCTTGTGTCAGCATTATTTCTCACCTCGATAAACATTGTATTCGCTTTCTCCATCAAAATCAACCATTTTTCTTCAAAAAGCGTCATTTTTATTTATTATCATTCAATAAAATTCATTTATATGCAAAAAAGATGCCGTTTTTTGATTGAAACGACATCTTTTCTTCGTCATTTTGAATTATTCTTAGTCATTTTTTTGGTTTTGACTAAGAATAACTACATTTTACTAAGAACGTATTTAATATTTTTACCTTTTCCAATAGATTGAATTTTCCTTTCATCCTTTAAACGTTTAAGGTTACGTTGAATTGTAGTTTGACTGTATTGCGGAATCAATTCAACAAGTTCTGCGCGAGAAAGTGGTCGAAGTTGTTGCTGGAGCGTTTTTAGAATTAATTTATCTGCTTTCAACTCCTTATGATTATGAACGAGACCAATTCTTTCAATCAATTCACGGTAAGCTTTAACTACTACGCCCAGATAATAATTAATAAACGGTGCATAATCATTTTGGTTATCATTCCAACCGACTGAACTTGCAGCTAGCACATCATAATAACTTTCTTTACTATCTTCAATGATCTTTTCTAAACTGATATATTTACTTACTTCAAAGCCTGAGCGATACATCGTCAAAAGCATAAGCAAACGTGACATTCTGCCGTTTCCGTCCCGAAATGGGTGAATTGAAACAAAGTCAAATACAAGAGCAGCGGATAAAATTAGTGGTGATATATCCCCGCGTTCGAAAGCTTCATTATATTGCTTGCAGAGTTCATCAATTAAGTCTGGTACCAAAAAGGCTTCAGGCGGATTGAATCTTACCTCTTCATGTCCATCAGCATATTTAGCAATAATTTTATTATTGATATCCTTAAAGTGACCACCCCAAGAATCACCAGCATACTTGAACAGCATATTATGCATGCTCAGGATAGTATTTTTAGTAATTGGCATGTAGCGATAATTTTCATGAATTAAACTCAGCACATCACGATAACCTGCTATTTCACGTTCATCACGATCACGTGGCTCCACCTTGTCTGACATAATCTTATTCAAACGTGAATCTGAGGTATAAATACCTTCAATTCGGTTAGATGCATCTGTACTTTGAATTTTGGCCACAGCCACTAACTTTTTTAGTTCTTCGTGATAATCGATTTCAAAACTACTAGTCTCCCCACGTAACTGGTAAATAGTAGTTAATTTATTAATCAATGTATTGTTAAGTTGCAGATTATTTAGAGTCTGATAATCAAATTTCTTCAAAAAATTCACCTTCGTTCTTCGTCATTCGGAATTATTCTTAGTCATTTTACTCTATTTGACTAAGAATCCGCAAAGATGACTAAGAACAAATAAAAAACTTATTCCGATAAAATATCAGAATAAGTCTTTATTCAAATAACATAAATCTTAAATATTACAACAAACTACGCTTAAAGTTTTGCCATGGTCCTACATCGTCTGTTTGCAAAATCAAATTTGGATAAATTTTTCTAATCCAGATAAATGATGCCACTGCGGCGACTAAAGCAATTAAAGCAGAGATAGCAGCCTCTAAATTAGTTGCGCTGCCCATAATTACTCTAGCCGGCATTACAAATGATGATAGAAATGGGATGTACGATAATACTTTAGCCAAAATCGTATCGCCACTTGATTGCATATTGAGTGTGAATAAGAACCCAATTAACATCAATGTAGTTAGCGGTCCAACTGCTTTGTTGGCGTTCTCGCTTTTAGCAACTAAGGCACCGCAGAAAGCTGCAAAGATAATAAATAATACCAAGCCGATTATCGTAAACAACAATCCCCAAGAAGCCAGATTACCAACTGTTTGATCAATCATTGGCTTATACTTGTCAAATAAATCGCTGAAGCCATCAATGTACGGGGCTGCGCAATAAACTGCCGCAAAGCCAATAACATAAATTAACACCTGGGTAATAATTTCACCAAAAATACCTAAAATTTTTCCGGTAAAGTAATCACCACCTGGCATACTTGAAAAGATTACTTCCATTGTTTTGGTACCCTTCTCAGTAGCAATATCTTGCGCTGTTACTTGTGTGTAAGTGATCACAAGCATGTACAAGATAATCAACAAAACCCAGAAGGAAATCTGCTTAACAGGATCATTGTCAAAGTTCTTCTTATCAACGTGCTTAACCTTTTGCTTAAATTGCGCCCGCGTAGTTAAAGACTGACTCTGTTTTATCGTTAATTTTGCCTTACTTAAATTCAATTGTTGCTGGGCGGTGTTTAAACTCGTTAACAGCTCTGACTTTAGATCACTGTCCATTTTTTCATCACTATAGTAAGTTGCAGATAATTGATTATTCTTTTGTTCAATTAAAACATAGCCATCAATATCTTCATCTTTATACGCCTTTTTAGCCTTAGCTTCAGTGCTATAGTTATCAAAATCTTCTGACTTTTTTATTGCTTGCTTTAAGACAGGATTAGCAGTAACTACTCCAATATAGTTGTCATCACTGCTGCCAGCTGATGCCATACCGATAACAAACGACAACAAAATGAACAGAAACGGTGCCAAAATCATCAGCAAATATGACCAAGTTTTCACTTCTCTACGATAGGTTTCCTTTGCGACAAGCCAGATCTTATTCATGACGCGCACCTGCTTTCATTTTGAAAATCTCGTCTAAAGTTGGTGGTTCCTGGTCAAAAGTTTGAATATATTGACCATCCGAAAGTTGGTTAAAAATATCCTTACCATATTTTTCGTCTTCAAGAATAAGCAACTTCATTCCATTGTTTTGCAAAATCACATCTTTTACACCTGACAAGGCTGATAATTCAGCAGCACTTTTATCTGTTCTGACAAAAACTCGAGTTAGGCCAAAGCTGTTCTTAATTTCATTTACTGGACCATTCAAGACGATATGCCCATCATTGATCATCACGACGTCATCGCACAATTCTTCCACGTTACGCATATCATGATCAGAAAAGATGATTGTGGCGCCTTTTCTTTTTTCTTCTAAAATCAGCTGCTTCATTAGATCAACGTTAACGGGATCTAATCCACTAAAAGGTTCATCTAAAATAATCAATTTAGGTTGATGAATTAAAGTCGCAATCATCTGTACTTTTTGTTGGTTACCTTTAGACAAAGACTTAATCTTATCCATTGGGATCCCTTTAACAGCCAAACGTGATAACCAATCAGGCAATTCTTCTTTTACCTTTTTAGCCGGCATCCCTTTAAGGCTAGTTAAAAACACTACCTGATCTGAAATAGTTAATTTAGGCATCAAACTTCGCTCTTCAGGCAGATAGCCAATATTGTCATAATCTTTAGCGTTGAAAGAATGTCCATCAATACTAATCTGACCGTCATAATCAACGAATTTCAAAATACTATGAAAGATCGTCGACTTACCCGACCCATTTTTACCAACCAGTCCAAGAATACGTCCATCTGACACATTGAAGCTAACATCAAACAAAACCTGTGTTGACCCGAAGCTTTTGTTTAGGTGTTCTATTTTTAACATGATTTTTTCCTCAACTTTTTTGATATTGATTCGATATTTTTAGTATCTAAATTTAATTATATAGAAATAAAATATCACATACATCCAAAATATTCAGCAACGCTTGACACCAATATGCTTGCCAAAAATGAGGATATACTTTGGTAGATTTACGAGTAAATCTTAGTTGATAACCATCCGATGTTTTGTGTCGCATTACCTGGGGAATAGTGGCTAACCAACTTAGTGCAATTACTATTGCGATTATCATAATTATGGAAATAACTGTGTTTTTCATGGCAATCATCCTTTTTAACTTCTGCTATGGGAATTATGTGTTACATATACTAATAATTGTCGTTATCATTTTCTGCTTTAATCTTAAAATATCTGATGCCTGTGTAACCGACCCAGATCAACAAGATAACAATAACAGTACACAATTTTCAAGCTGCCCCATTACCAGTAATACTAAAAACTGCGACAATTAGTGCAATAACAGAAAAAATCACAGCACCAGTAAATTGTCTTTTAGCTTTTTCCAACATGATCTATCCCTCCACTTTTTATCTAATGGTTATTAGACCTAGAAGTACACCGTCAAAGAACTGCCATAAAGTATCGGTTGAAAAAATTGTTTTTACAATATCAACTGATCCCCAATTGGTTACTAAAGTAATCACTACACCAGCTGCAGCAACCACTACTCCTGTACCAATAACTTGAGGGGCCAGCTTCAACACTTTCTTACGCCATGGAATTTTTGACTCTACTGTCTTATTAAGGACTAAACTTGCGGACATAACACCACCTAATGTCAAGCCCATAACGATTCCAAGTGCAATAGAAACAAAAATCTGCCAAATTTGAAGTGGACCGGGATTTTTAAAATACATCAACACAAGAAATACTATTGGTCCAGCAATTGCTCCGATTACCATTCCCTCAATAATTCTCTTGTTTTCACGAGCAAATTTTTCGTTATTCATTTTTCTTACCTCAAGGAAATTTGTTTTTCATTTCTAATTAAACAAATCCGAAAACTTAGTCGGAATATTGTTGTTCTTGGCGAAGTATTTCTTGAATGCATCCCCAAAGCTTAATTGATCTTTTTCTCTATTTTCAAGTAAATCGTGAACAGCCAAGAATGCTGTAACAGCGTAATTAACGGCTAAAACGATTAGCAAGCCAAGCACAATGTAAATTAAGTACAGCATTTTTCTTTCCTCCAATTTAGCGATTATCTCCCAAGAAATAATCTCTTATCTTTTTAAATTAATCATATCCCCATCATTTACATAATTGCCAAAACCGTCCAATTCTGTCATTTATCGGACTGATTTTGCATTTTATTCTTCATCTTTTTTATAAACTAATAAATCCCCTGGTTGACAATCCAAGACTTCACAGATCTTGCTCAATGTGTCAAAACGAACGCCATGTGCCTTTCCTGTCTTCAGAATTGACAAATTAGCCGGCGTGATGCCAACCTTTTCTGCTAGCTCCTTTGAAGACATCTTTCGCTTCAAGAGCATAAAATCTAGTGTCACTTCAATCATCTATATCAACCTTTCTAAATAATCGAGTCTGCATCCTCCTGAACTTTCATTCCGTACTTGAATACCAAGTAGACTACATATAGTACTGCTAGAAAAAGTAATCCAGTTGTTACACCGCTTGGATAAAGTACATTATTCGCATTTTTAATGAACCAAGCGCGGTGAGTCATTAGCATAATGAAATCTACTATTGAAATGATGGTATATCCAGCAACTGAAATTAATAATTTTTTGAGTAAATTCAAATTACTATCAGCAAAGTAAACTTCTTGCTTGATATTCTTAACAATTAATCTGGCATATCGACAGATCAAAAAAGCTGCAACGCTCATCATGATCATTGACAGCAACACAACCACTATTGCACCAATATAGCTATCAACTGATCCACCTTTTATACCCCTACCACTTTCAAAACCAGCACGAAAATCTGGATTTTTTAAGCCGAATGGCATAACACCTATCATAACAATTCCCATAATTATTCCTATTACGCAAAATATTTGGTAAATCCAAGCAAAAACTGTCAACAAATTCAAAATAAACTTTTTCATTTTTCTATCCTCCCAAAATCTGAATGATTCTGTATATAGCACTGCCAATTACACCCGTTACTCCAATTGCTAATAATGTAATTCTAAGAACACTCCATGTTCCACCTAAGTTAGCAAACACTAAGATTGCCATCATTATCAGCATTCCAATAATTGAGCCTATTTGTCTTTTCTTATCTGGAAGCATATCTATCCCTCTCTTCCATGAAACTATCTATCTCTTTCTTATTCCTTTTGATAATTATTGTATTACGATAATTTATAATTGCAATACAGAAATAAAATATTTTTTTAGGATAATAAAAAGCACCAAATTAGTCGCTAAACTAACTTGATGCTTTTAATTTATTCATTTCTCTCAGCTTTGTCTACAGCCTTTAATCCTACTTTTTACTGCCCTTAACAAATAGGAAAGCAAATACGAAAACGTAAGCCAGCAGCAAAGTAATGACAGTTTGTAGAACGAAACTATCTGTATGTAACATTGCTTGATTCACCCAACTATATAATCCACCAGCAATTAGCACGCTAACTAAAGACACAAAGATCATCCATTGTTTTGATGTCTTTTCTTCTCCACGTTTTATTATTTGTTTCATTTTTGGGCATCCTCTTGCTATTTATATTTTTTCCATCCTCGTTTAAATCCCTTTATTATTTGATCTGAGTGTTCAAACATCTGTTTCATTACATATCCTGCTATCGGATATACTATAGGAGCCACCCCACCCTTTATATTTTTTAAATCTGATTCTAATATTTTCTTTTTCATTAGTTATCCCCTCACCGCTGCATATAATCCTTTTGCTCCACAGCTTACTGCTTTCGTAGTCCAATTACCGAGACTGGGTTTGATCATGCATCTCGCTTCTGCAGCCCAACCAACTCCGACTCTTGTCCAAAAAATGTTGTTACTTCCCCCAGCAATATTACTTAATTCTAATTCATTCAAATCTTTAAATTTATTCATCTCAATTACCTCCTAATAAAAAACTTATTCAAGTACAAATTCATATTACTAAAATTTCTATTCTTAAATAGAAACTGGAATAATTTGACTATCTTTATAACTAAAAACTACTTTCATCTTTATTTCAGTATTTTAGCGATGCCGTTTTGTATTTAACATTGATCATCACATAAATTTAAAATGTGTTTGGTATCTAGGATTCTCCAAATAAACATCTCTTTTATGATTGCTCCCTTTCTTACTATACAAAGGTAGCATATGTTCAGTATCATTCAGACCAATATCATCTATAGAACTCGATCCACCTAAAATTTTACTTAAAATCACTTTGTTCTCAGTAATAATAATTTGCTTCATTTACTTTTCCTCCTTAGTTTTCTTTCTTAACGAAATACCTAAAACTACACTAACTAGAACACTAATCATTCCCATTAATTGAATCCAGATATTTTTCTTCTCACCAGTAGACGGCAAAGACACAGTAGAAATAGTATCTGAAGTATCATTCTCAAGTTCCTTCAACATAGTAATTCTAGCTTGTTTGTCCTTAATTGCATTAGGAGATGTACCGTGTACTTTTACCGTATCATATTGATTATTTTCTTTTACATCTTCACGTTTTTTAGCGGACATAGGTATAATAATATTCGTCTTATGCAATTTAGCTTGTTTCTTAACCTTATTGGCTACAATTTTATGTTTTATTGGTTTCTTCACAGTTTTATTTTTAGTTTCAGCTTTAGGAGCTACATCATCTTGATCGCCCGTCGCTACTTGAGTTAAATCCGCAGTAGAACTAGCAACATTTTTAGCATTTTCAAATACACTATTCTCAGCGAAGTTAGTAATAGCGACATCATTATTAGACTGCGCTTGATTATTTTCCTCTACAGTCACTTCAGGTGTTTTATCGCTCTCAGATGCAACGACATCATTATCTGCTTGAGTAGCCGTATCATTCGATTGATTTTTAATTACAACCTGTTCTACTAATTTATTAGCTGTGTCAGAATACAAAAAATCATGTAGCTCTTGTCCTGTTTTTTCTCCACCTATCCAAGCACTTATCAATTTTCCATTCATAAATCTCATCGTTGTAGGTGTTCCTGGAATACCAATAACCTTAAAAGCATAATCATGTGCTCCTTCTTCATCATCAATATTGAAATAAAGCAGCTTACCTTTAACGATTTCATTGAAATCTTTTAAATCAGGTGAAAATTGTCGGCAGTAATAACATGTTGGGCGACCAATGTACATAAGATGTTCTTGATTATTTTTCTCTGCTAGAAGATCTTTCACCTCTTGCATTTTCACTCTATGAAAATCTTTTACATTGTTTTCATAATCTTCAACAGATACTTCATCTTCATCATCTTCTTCACTTGCGTCATTAGGATCTTGATTATTTGTATTCTGAGATTGATCATTTTGATCTTCAGGAATTGCTTGTTCTTCTTTTTCCTGCTTATCTTGAGATTGATCAATTTCGTTATTACTACTAGTTTCTTGCTCGGATTCAGGAACATTTTTATCATCATTTTTTGTTTTAGATACTACTTTACTACTAATCTCATGAGAAGTACTACCTTTATCCGCATGCACAATAGTACTATTCATCATTAATAAGATTGCTGGACTTAACATTAGCATTGATACATTTTTCTTATTCATAGATATTCCCCATATCTTTTATAACTAAGAAAAATATATCAATTGTACACTATATTTTTGGTTATTAGACTTATTCAGTACACTTTTTAACCAAATCAGTTTTCTTTAATCATGGCAATCGGAATTAATCCCAATTAAAAAAGAGCTTTTCAGCTCTTTTTAATTTTAGTTAAGAATTTTATCCTTAAAATATTCAAAATATGTGCTCTTTCCTGTAATAATTGTTGCATTGCCTTCCATTCCATACTTCACATCTTTATCTAATTTAGCTTTACAAATCACTTCGTAAACATTGTTTCCGTGTAAGTTAACAGGGTATATTCCTACTTCTTTCACTTCCCCAACTAGTCTATCTGTTGTTCCATTGGCGTTAGATAATTGAAAATGTAAGGGTTGTCCTTTTTTAATTGCACCAATTTTATTACCAGGGAAATATGTAACGATATTAACTGATTTTTTTGCTTTAATTATTGGTAATAAATGCACTATATTTTCTTTTTTATCATCTAGATGAACCATCCATTTACTTCTATTTCTTTTAATAATTTGTCCCTCATGATAATTTTTATTGGCAATATCAAGTGTACTTTGTGGTTCTACAATTCCAGTAGATGTAACTGTACTCTGTCTGATTGCAAAGAAAGAGCCAATTATCAAGATAAATACTAAAAGTGCCATAGGAATGATAATCATAGTTGAAAAATTTTTAAATTTATAAGAATAGAATTCAGTACTTTCATAGTCTTTGCTATTCATAAGTTACCTCCTAATTTTCAACTAAGTTATAATAGAATCCATGTTTTTGCATTAATTCATCATGGCTTCCTTGCTCAACAATTTGACCATGGTCTACAACCACAATATTATTAGTCCTTTGCGCAATTGCTAAACGATGGGCGATAAAAATAATAGTTTTATTCTTCAATTTCATTAAGTTATCTACTACTTTTTTCTCCGTAATCGTATCAAGTCCACTTGTGGCTTCATCAAAAATCAAAACCTTAGCTGGTGACAATAATGCACGTGCAATAGTTAACCTTTGCTTTTGTCCACCGGATAAAATCTTGGCATTTTCATCCATCTTAGTTTCAAATTGCAATGGTAATTGCTCGATTTCAGACTCAATCTCTGCTATCTGGCAAGCTTTCAATACATCTTCTTCTGTAATATCTGGTCGACTACCTAAGAGCAGATTTTCTTTGATTGTTCCTGAAAAGATGTATGGTGTTTGGGGAACATAGTTTACGTATGACCGTAAGACATGCTTATCTACTTTAGTAGAATCAAATCCATTAAAAGTTAACTTGCCTTTGCTTGGAGAGAAAAAATCAACTAAAAGCTTTACCATGGTTGACTTGCCTGAGCCACTCATTCCTACGATCGCCAACTTATCATTCTGCTTAATCTTTAAATTAACGTCCTTTAAAACATCAACTCCATAACCATAATGATAATCGACATTATGGTATTCAATATCTCCTACTAATTGCTTTGCATCCCTAATCTGGACATCTTTCTGAAACTCGCTCTTAACCATGTATACTTCATTCAATCGATTTTGAGCTACATTAGCAGACTGTAAGGTTGGCTGAAGATTAATAATACTCTGAAGTGGATCTACAAAATATGATAGCAATGCATTAAATGTCATTAATTGACCGATACTCATCTGACCGTTCATTACAACTTTGGCTCCTACCCAAAGGATAATCACATTGAGAGACAGTTGAATGAAAGTCTTTAGAGCTGACTGCAAAGATTCAGTTTTACTGTAACGAAAGGATTTCTTTAGATAATCGACAAATTGACTATCAATCTTACGGTACCGTGTCTGTTCACTATTTAAAGCCTTGATCGTTTCAATCCCTTGAATATCCTCAATTACTGAAGAACTTAAAACTGCATTACTTTCCATCTGATCATTGTTCAGCTTTTCAAATTTCTTAGAAAAGCTAAGAATCACTACAGCGTATACTGGCAGTGCTAACAAAGTAATCATGAATAAAGTAGAGTTTTGAATTGCCAAAACAATTCCCATTACAATTACAATTGAAAGGTCAAGAAATAATGAAATAACTGTACTAGCTAAGGCGTCAATAATTCGACTAGCATCAGAGAATCTAGAAGTGATTTCACCTGTTCTACGAGTCACAAAAAATTCCATTGGTAATTCAAAAATATGGCGAATATATTGTAAATTAAGATCAATACTTAATCGTTGTCCTAAGATATTTAACAAAAAGTTTTGACCATAAGAAAAGATGGAATTAAAGACATATGCTATCAATAAACCGATGGCTAGAATTGATAAGGTTTGATATGTGCCATTAGGAATATAAGTATCAATTAA